>JAFGPY010000211.1 GCA_016935955.1 Planctomycetota bacterium | reverse complement strand
GCGTGACAGAAGGCGGCAAACGACCGTTCAGGTCCGTGTCACCCGGCCGAGGGCGGCCGGGCTACATTTTTTCAACGGGCTGCTAGGCGTCGATTTGCGGATCGGTCCAGGCTTGGCCATCGGCGCGACTGCCCACGTAGTCGGCCAGCGCCTGGCGGTGCCGGGCCATCATCCGCAGGAACTGGATGCCGACCTCCCGCAGGTCCGGATCGATCTCGCTGTCGTCGATGTAGACGACGCGGCCGTGGCACTGCACGAGTTCCTCGCTCTCCGGCAATTGGAAGGCGAGGCGGACCTCGGCGCCCTCGGTCATCGGGTTGGCCATCAGCACACGGATGCCCCCGGCCGACAGGTCGACCGTCGGTCCGACGTGCTCGACGATGACGCGGCACTTGATGCGTTGATGTTTGCGGCTGTCGGTTCCTATCATGGCTTCCACGGCTCCCGGAGCGTCGTGTTACTGTGTGCGGCGTCTGTTCCCGGCCGTTCGGCGTTTGCGGTGACACACGACGTGCAACAGGTAGACTCGTGTGTGCCGGTCCGAGGGTTCGTCAGCAGAATGAGTTTCCTCCAGACCGGCCCAGCGCAATGACTTCGCAAAGGGTTGACCGATTCGAGCGGCAGACACAGTTCCAGCTCCCAGCACGGCGAATCTTCAGGCTTAAGTCCACAGCACGGCACAACCTCCGTCGGGCAAGCTCCGCAAACCCGGCGACTGCTACGGCGATCCCGGCGGACGGTTCAACCGGCCGCAACCTCTGTGGCTGCCGGCGCCCGCGTGGCAGCGTTCATGGCCACGCGCAGCATCTCCGCCTTGGCCTGGGCCTCCAGGCCATCCAGCGGCGGCACGTCGATCTCCAGCATCTTGGCGACGGAGAGCACTTCCGGCTGCACGGACGTGACGATGGTGTTGACGTGTGACGGCTTGAACAGGAAATACTTGCGAAACAGGTCCGCCAGCGTGGCAACGCGCTGTTCGATGGCGCCGCGAATCAGGATGTCGGCCATCAGGCTGGCGGCCATGATGACGACGGCCATGTCGAACTCGGGCTTGTCGGGCTCGAGACTGTTCAGGTCGTGATGAGCGGCCACGGCGCTGACCAGCGTGGCCGGCATGTGCCAGCGGTTGAGCAACAGGCCCGAGATGTCGGCATGGCAGATGCCGAAGGTCCGCGATTCGATGACCGCCAGATCGTCGGAGGTCATTCGGTGACGGTTGATGACGGCCAGGTAGCGATCGGGATGGGCCTGGCAGAGAAACGGGCATCCGATGTCGGCCAGCAGGGCTCCGACGAAGACGTTGTCGGCCTGGTCGCGGATCGAGTACTGGGCGATCCGCCGCGCGGCCACGGAGGTCACCAGCGACCGCTGCCAGAAGGCCGGGAAGTCGAAGTTCCTGTGGGCGGCGCGTTTGCCGGCTTCAACCAGCGAGAAGCTCAGCGCCAGAACCGTGGTGGCCCGGATGCCGATGCGGACCAGGGCCTGCGAGAGATTGATGATCGGCTTGTCGAGTCCGTAATAGCTGCTGTTGGCGAATCGCAACGTCTTGGCCGCCAGGGCCGGATCCTTCTCCATGGCCTTGGCCATCTTGTCGATTGAGACGCGCGGATTCTGGGCCATACGAAGCACGGCCATGGCCACGGCAGGCACGGTCGGCAACGCATGGGCATCGTCGAGGAACTGCTGTAGACGACTCTTGTCTGGCTTCACGACCGGCGACCCCGCCCCCCAGCACAAACAAATTCCCCCTGCTGCGCGGACGCGACGTGTGCCCGCCCACTTCTCGTTGGGTACTACTTGTTATCGTTAGATCGCAGCGCGGCACTTGAAGCAATCTCGACCCACGCCGCCAGACGGGTTTCGGCCTCGACAGTCGGAGGCCCGGAGCCGCCCCCTCCAGCCAAGGACCGCCACACGTGCCGGAATCTTCGGGCACCCCCTTGCGGCAGCCGCGGCGGCAAATCCACTTGCCAGACGTGCGGCAGGTTCTTAACCTTTCATTGCGGCGGGACGGCGGGACCTATCGAGGCTGGAATTTTCGCCTGCTTGCGCGGGGTGGTTCACTCGTATAGATGCGGTACGGACTGAGCATTGGCAACTAGAGGCAACGCGAGATGACTGCGACACTGCGATTTCTGCTGGCGGCGTGGGTGGGCTGGTTGGGTGCGAGCGGCGCCCTGGCCGCCGAGGTCGTCGAGCGCTACGACGACGGCAAGGTCAAGGAGAAGTACACGACCGACGCCGAGGGCCGCAAGCACGGCAAGTACCTGGCCAATTTCCCGAGCGGCAAGATCTGGGTTCGCGGCGAGTACAAGGCCGGGCAGATGGACGGTCTGCAGACGCGCTATTGGGAATCGGGCAAAGTCAACTTCAAGGCCGAGTATCGCGACGGCAAGCGGCACGGCGGTTACCTGGAGACCGACGAGAACGGTCGTGTCGTCAAGGAACAGGTCTTCTGGAACGATCAAGTCCTGTATCCGAAGTCCGTGCGGCAGATCAAGAGCATGCTCGACGAACTGCTCGAGGACGCCACGGAGGTCAAGTGCGGCGCATCGCCGAAGAACGAGACGGCGACCGGCGACCCGACCCTGGACCCGACGAACCTCTACGCCCTCGGGCGTCTGAACGCTTACCGCTACCTGTGCGACGTGCCCTGCGACGTCGCCCTGGACGCCCGGCTCTGTGACAGCGCCTTGGCCGGAGCGAGAATCTGCGAACGGATCGGCCACCTGGATCATCATCCGCAGAATCCCGGCATGCCCGAGGACGAGTACAGGAGGGCCAGCAGCGCCACGGCCAGTTCGAACCTGCACATGGGCGGTGGCACCAAGCGATCCGTCGACGGGTACATGGACGACAGCGATCCCAGCAACATTGCCGTGGTAGGCCACCGGCGTTGGTGCCTGAACCCGCGGATGGCCCTCACCGGTTTCGGCGAGAGCGGCAAGTTTTCGGACATGATGGCCCATGACTGCGGCCGCAAGGACGTACCCGACTACGACTTCGTCAGCTTCCCGCCTCGCGGCTACATGCCGATCGAATTCTTCGGACGCGACTACGCCTGGCACGTCTCGGTGAACCCACAGCACTACCGGACCCCGGACCCGAAGACCGTCAAGATCGCCATCTGGCCGCTCCGCCCGGGCAAGAATCCCACGGACGCCGACCCAGAGCGGCGAGCCAAGCAGCCGCTGATGATCGATTACCAAAGCGTCGATCTCGGCGGTTACGGGATCTCCAATGCCATCATCTTCCGCCCCAAGCTGTTGGCCCTGAAGGAAGGCGACCGCTACTGGGTCGAGATCACCGGCCTGGCCAGGAGCGACGGCTCCGAGGCCAGCATCGAGTACATCGTCGAGTTCTTCCGTCCGTGAGTCCGCGTGCCTCAATCGTCCGATTGTGACGTGCGCCACCTGCCGTTCCGCGATCCCCGGGTACCATGATGTCGTGGGCCGAGTCGGTTGCCGGCCCCTCCCCGAGACCGTCGCCACCGGAGGTTGAGGCGCATGAGCCGCGAACCCACCCAGGGATGCGACCTGCGGAGTCCCCCCGAGATCGCACGCCGCATCGAGTCTGCCGCCGAGGTGCGAGTCCGCGCCGGCCTCCTGCGGCAATTCGTCCTCGCGATTCTGGCCGGCGCGTTCATTGCCGCCGGGGCCAACGCCTTCACCGCCGCCATGGTCGGTGCGCCGGCCGGAGGCTTGCCGCGCGTGGTCGGCGGCATGGGCTTCTGCCTCGGCCTGATCCTGGTCGTCGTCGCCGGGGCCGAACTGTTCACCGGCAACGCGCTGCAGGTCGCGGCCTGCCTCAGCCGCCGCATCAAGGCGACCGAACTGCTCCGCAGTTGGCTGGTCGTCTACGCCGGCAACATCGTCGGCTCGGTCGCCGCTGCGGCCATCGTCTTCGGGTCGGGGCAAGCCGACATGCACGGCGGCCAGGCCGGCCGCCTCATGGTCGCCATTGCCGCCGGGAAACTCGGCTACACTTTCCTGGAAGCCTTCCTGCTCGGCGTGCTCTGCAACGCCCTGGTCTGCCTGGCCGTCTGCATGGCCGCCGCTGGACGCTCCGTCGTCGACAAGGTGGCAGCCATCGTGCCGCCGATCACGGTCTTCGTCCTGGCCGGTTTCGAGCACAGCGTGGCCAATATGTACTTCGTGCCGCTGGGTCTCTTGATCGACGGCGGCGCGACGCCGGAGCTGACCTGCGCGGCCTTCCTGTGGCGAAACCTGCTGCCGGTCACCCTGGGCAACATCGTCGGCGGGTCGCTCCTGGTCGGCGCCGCCTACTGGCTGGCCTACCTCCGCGGCAACCGGGACAACTGATCCGGCGCCGCTCCCATCAACACGGCGGGCGCCATGCCTGCCCCGTCAGGCATGCCGAACGCCGCTCGCGGTCCGTTGGGTGCCATGGCCGCTTGCGGCCATGAGTTCCCAGACCACCGGCATGGCCGCAAGCGGCCATGGCACCAGTTCCGAGACCGTCCCTGACTCGTGGGTGCCTTGGAGCGGCCCCGCAGGGGACGCCAAGGTGTGCCGCTGGCTCGTGGCTGCATCCTTGCCTGCGGGCCAAGATGCAGCCACCGGCTCAGAGTCTATGAAACTCGCGCCGATATGTCTAGAAGCAGATGCGGGGAGGTGGGACAGGCTGGGCTTTTGCCGAGGCCCGAAGGGCCGCCAGGATCTTAGCCGGGGGCGAAGCCCCCGGACACGAGGCTTCTCAACGATCCTCTAAGCCCCGCAGGGGCGACACATTCCCGGTTGCTGAAACAGGTGCCGCCCCTTCGGGGCTCGGGTGTCTGATGTGCCCGGTTTCCGGGGGCTGCGCCCCCGGCAAAACTCTCGTCGGCCCTTCGGGCCTTGGCTTGCTGGTTGTCGAGAAGTTGCCGGCAGAAAGGGCGCCGCGTCTGCCGCAGAACACCTTTCCTCAGGGCGTCGGGTGGGCCGACCGGACTCACGAGGGTGTAGGTGAACGGTGGGTGCAAGCACCCACCCTACAGGCCGTTCGCACGGTGGCGCGCTAGCCGTGGAGGTTGCCGCAGGCTTCGCTGCGGTCGGCCAGGGCGACCAGGTGGCGGCGCTCCTCGTCGACGATCCGCTGGAAGACCTCGCGGGCCGCGGGCGAGGCGCTGAAGTTGAGCATCTCTTGGTAGAAGAGCATCACGTCGCGCTCGACGCGGATGGCCAAGCCGAGAGCGGCAATGTCGTTGTCGGTGTCGTCGAGCATGCGGCGGGCGGCGCTCTCGTCGGAGAAGACGTGCGAGCCGACCAGCCGCTGCATGTAGAGGTCGATCTCCTCGTTGTCGAAGTAGCT
>JAFGPY010000027.1 GCA_016935955.1 Planctomycetota bacterium | reverse complement strand
GCGGCCGCAGGATACGGCGATCGGACGACCGGGATTCGCCAACCGAGGTCGAAGTCGATAATGTGGTACATGACGTACGCCACGTCGGACACGAGCAGACAACAGAACGTCCCCGCCGAAATCGCCCAAACGGGATGCGTGCCGATCCACCGCTTGACGCCGATCCAGGTCATGGCTGCTCCTTCGGCGGTTCGACGGGGGTCGTGACTTCCCATTTGCCACGGGTGATCTGGCGGCGGGCGTAAGACCGGCCCACGGTCGCACCGATCCCGGAGACCACGGCGACATAGAGCCCGCTCTGCGCTCCGGCCACGATAGTGAGCAGAGCCACCTGAAGCAGATCCTGTGGCGTCTCTTGGAGCCCCACAAACCATCCAACAAGCGTCAGCCCCGCCGATATAGCGGTCACCATCAACGCACAGCGGAATGCGGCCCCGATACACATTCCCGCTACGTGGGGCAGACCGGCCCGGGCGCGCAGGCACACGATGCAGAAGCTCGTACCCGAGACGCCGAAGAGGAAGGCCGCCGGAGGTCCCGCCAGCAACCATGGATTGGCGTCCACAAACGATCCGATGGCAGAACCGGAATTCGCGACGCCGACCCAAAGAACCCACGGCATGGTGAGGAAGAAAAGACCGGCAACCGCAATCGAAGGTTCCGGGTGTGTGGCCACCCACCGCTTGACGCCCGTCCAGCTCATTCGCCGCTAGCTCCAGGTGGTCGGATTCTTCTCGGCGGCGCTGGCCTGGACCTTCACGTCGCTCAGGGCCCCGCGCAGGAGCTTGGCCAGTCCGGCGACGGCCACGTGCTCGGTGGCATAATGCCCGGCGACAATGGCCACCATCCCCGCATCGGCGGCTGCAAGACGATCGTGATGCTTCATCTCGCCGGTCACGAGCACCTGCGACCCTGCGGCCAGGGTCTGCGGCCAGTAGTCGCCGCCACTGCCGCCCAGGACGGCGGCACGTTCCACGTTGCCCTTCAGCGACCCGACGACCTCGACCGTCTTGACACTGAGCGCCCGCCGCACCCGGTCGACGAAGGTCTTGAGGTTGACGGCCTTGACGAGTTTGCCCGCGCGGCCGAGGCCCGCGCTCTCGGCCGGAACGTCCAACGGATAGAGGTCGAAGGCCGGCTCCTCGTAGCTGTGGGCGGCCTTCAGGGCCTGGACCACCTCCGCCAGGCGGTCGCTTGGAACGACGGTCTCGACGCGCAGCTCCTCCACCTGCTCACGGCGGCCGCGCGTGCCAACGGTCGGACGGGTGGACTCGTCGCCCAGGAACGATCCCGTGCCGGTGACGCGAAACGAGCATTGGCTGTAGCGGCCGATGTGCCCGCCCCCGGCATCGAAGACGGCCCGCTCGACGCGGTCCAGGTCGCTCGGTGGCACGAAGACCACCAGCTTGGTGCTGCGCGCCGCCGGGGATCGCACCAGCGGCACGGTATCCATCAGGCCCAGGCTGCGGGCCAGGATGTCGTTGAGCCCGTCGGGCGCCGAATCGTAATTGGTGTGTGCAGCCACCAAGGCGATGCCCGAGGCGGCCAGTTGCAGGGCGATGCGGCCGTCGTGCGTGTCGGGGCAGAGCCGCTTCAGCGGCGGGTGGAACATGGGATGGTGCGTGACGATGAGTTCGGCCTTGAGTTTGGCGGCCTCCTTGACGACGGCCTCCGTGTGGTCGAGGGCGACGAGGATGCGGCTGACCTCGGCCGCAGGATCGCCCACCAGCAGCCCGGAGTTGTCCCAGCTTTCCTGGAGGGCAAACGGCGCCGCCCGGTCAATGGCCGCCAGCACGTCGCGAACTCGCGTCATCGTGGTCCTCCCTTCAAGTTTGCCGCACCGCCTCAGACATGAATGCTTGGAGGGAGTGTATCAGACGGCAGCCGCCGATGCAAAGGGAACCGGCCCGCAGGGGCGTTTGAGGCAGCCTGCGGGCAGCCCCGGTCGAACCCTATCTGCTTATACGACAATGGCTTGTGTCTCACATGGCGGGCAAGGAGGCCACCTGAAGGGCCACCGTCAACCCCTCCCCCTTGACGGGGGAGGTGCCGCCGCAAGGCGGCGGTGGGGGTGTGGCTGTGCCCCGAGCAGCACTGAGGACACGCGCGGTCGCTCAGCATGGCCGCAAGCGGCCATGGCACCGCCGTTCCGTGAGGTCACTCCACGTTAACCTTGTCCTTGGGATCGTAGGTGGATTTGATGAACACGGCCCTCAGCGGCACGTCGGTATCGTTGATGATGTCGTGCCGCTCGGTCGGGTTCAGACGGTAGGCGTCGCCGATGCGGATGCGGTACTCCTTGTCGTTGACGAACATCCTGCCGCCGGCACCCTCGATGAAGTAGAAGGTCTCCTCGACGCGCTCGTGGAAATGGTGCCCGAGGCCCTCGCCGGGATTGAAGACGATGACGCCCCAGTCGATGATCGGACCGCGGAACAGGTACTTCACGCCCGAATCGCCGTTGCGGAAGTCCAGGTCCTTCTCGTTGACGTGCTCCATAGGTCGGTTCTCCGCTGTCTGGTC
>JAFGPY010000210.1 GCA_016935955.1 Planctomycetota bacterium | reverse complement strand
AGGTTGTTGGCCACGATGGTCGCTTCGTCGGGCACCTGGGTCGACAGTTCGGCCAGGCGGCCGACTAGTTGCCGCGCCGAGAGCACCAGGGCATCAAGCTGCTTGCCGGGCTCGATCACGTCTTGAAGCGGGGTGTACTTGACGGCGAAGTAGGGGTCGCTGTGAAGCACCTCGCTGATTCGCACGCGCGAGATGCCCTGCACCACCGTGGTCTGCGTGCCGTCGGGCATCTTGATCAGCTTGAGGATACGGACCGTGCAGCCCACGTGATAGATGCTCTCGAAGGCCGGGTCTTCCTCCTCGGTATCCTTCTGGGCCGAGACGACGAACATCTTGTCGGTCGACAGCGCCGCTTGCTGCGTCAGGGCCAGGCTCCTGGGCCGACCGACGGCCAGTGTCTGGACCATGCCGGGGAAGATCACCAGATTGCGTAACGGCATCAACAGCAGGGTGTCGTTCCCCGCATTGGCGGCGCCGGCAGACAGCGTCTCTGTCCTGGCCGATTGCCCCGCGGCCGTGTCCGTCGCTTCAGTTGGCGCATCGCTATTCTCTGGTTCCATGTTCCGTCCTGTTCTCAGACGCTCGGCTTATCGATCAGGATCTGCAGGAGGCCGTCGGAGTACTCGATCTCGAAGGGCAGAGTCTCGGCCTCAAACGGTATGGTGATCGCGCGGCGAAACGGCCCGCGCGGCAATTCGAGCTGGTGAACGTGCTTCTGTCGGTCGGCCCCGGGCAACTGTCGCACGCCGCTGATGATGACCCGGTTACGCTCGATCGTCACGCCGATGGCCTCGCGAGCCATACCCGCCAGATCGGCCAGGACGCAGATACGGTGCTCGCACTCGATCACGTCCACCGCCGGCTGCCAGGCCTCGCCCGGGTCGCCCATGAACGGTGCGTGCATCCATTCGTCCATCAACTGGTTCATGCGCCGGGCCAGCTTGATCATCTCTTCGTTCATGTTGCTGCGGCGGTCGGGTGGCATGGCCGGTTCCCCTCAATCGAGCAATCCTCGGACGGGACGTGCGAACGCCTGGAGTATAGCAAGCCCCGTGCGGCCGTTCAAGTCGGCCCCGTCAACGCCGAGAGCCGAATCCCCTCGGGGGACCCGGCTCTACAGGTATCCTGCTCAACGGTTCGGCCGATCTGCCGCTGCCGTTCGAGTGTCAATCCGCCTTGATCTCGACCTTCTTCCGCCTCTCGTCTTCCTGCTTGGGCAGGCGGATCGTCAGTACGCCGTTAGCCGCCTGGGCCTCGACCTTGTCGGCGACGACGGTGGCCGGAAGCTGGATGCTTCGCGAGAAGCTGCCGTATTGGCGCTCGACGCGGTGATAGTTGCGATCGTTGGTCTCACGCTCCTCTTTCTTCTCGCCCTTGATCGTCAGGACGTCGCCTTCCACGTAGACCTCGATGTCCTTCGGATCAATGCCCGGGGTCTCGGCCCGCACCGTGACGTCGTCGTCGGTCTCCGAGACGTCCACGGCCGGCAACCAGCGACCCAGGTGCAGCGGCTCCAGTTCGCCGGACCAGAACCGGTCGAAGACCCGGTTGAACTCGTTCCTCAGCGACTGCAGCGCCGAATCCTCACGGCCTCTCTTCCATGGCACCAGATCCATAGAACCTCACCTCCTTTGCTCACTTGCCGGACTTGTCTTCGATGCGGTGCTCGGTCTCGCCCGAATCGATGCGGACCGGAATTCGCCGCGGTTTGCTGCGCTCGTCGCGGCTGATGCGGATCGTCACCACCCCCGCTTTCAGCGACGCGTTGATCTGCTCGGCCGAGAAGTCGCGCGGCAGACGGAACTGCCGATAGTAGTCGCCCGTCAGGAACTCACGCTGCAGAGTCTTGCGCGAGGCCGGCTCCTCCACCTGGCCGATGCGGCCGTGCAGCGTCAAGACGCCTTCCTCGATCGTCACGTCCAGGTTCTCCGGCGCCACGCCCGGCATGTCGGCCGTCACCACCAGTTCGTCGGCCGTCTCCATCACGTCGACCGGCGGCAGGAAATACTCCTCGGGTACCGTCGTGTTCTTGTTCGTCTCGTTCGTGTTCATCGCATATCCTCCCAACGTGAGGAACGTCTTTCGCACGTTCGTCCTTGGCTTCTACTCGGTCTTGACCTTGACCTGCTTGGGCATCACTTGCGGCGACTTCGGAACCGTGATACGCAGCACGCCGTTGCTGAACCGGGCGTCCGCCTTGTCACCGTCCACCTCGACCGGCAGGGTAATGGCCCGGTTGAACACGCCGCTGCCGCGTTCGCGAATGTGCATCCGCGCATTCTCCTCGCAGGCAGCCTCCGGCCGTTCGCCCTTCAGGGTCATCGTGTCGCCGGCGATGTACAACTCCAGGTTATCCTGATCGATGCCAGGCAACTCGCACTCCAGCGTCAGGGCCGTCCCATCGTCGTAGATGTTGACGGGCGGGAACGTGCGGCCGACCAGGCCGCGTGCCACGGCCAACCGCGGAGCGACCAGTGTGTCGAACAACTGGTTCATCTCACGCTGCAACTGGGCAAACGGGCCTCTTGGCGAATCGAAGAATCGTCCGAATGGCATGGCTTGCACCTCCACTAGTAGTCCCTCAATCAGTCCTCACCAACCGCAGCCCCATCATGGGGCCTTGGACCCGTCCATACTATGCTGCAAAGCCCATGCCAATGTCCGAACGGCGTTCCTTGGCCCGTTAAGGGCCATTATAGCACACGCGGCTGCCACAATGGCAGCAAAATGCGGCGGGCCTGGTTGTGGCTGCCAATCTGGCAGCCGCTGTCCCGAGAGTACATGTCCCACTTTACAGTGCCTCCGTCTGATCGCCTTCGGCTATAATGTGCCCCCTATGAAGCGATGCTACGACATCATTGTCGCGGGTGGCGGCCATGCGGGATGCGAGGCGGCTTTGGCGGCGGCGCGACTCGGGGCCAGGACCGCCTTGGTCACGCTATCGCCCGAGACCGTTGCCCAGATGAGCTGCAATCCGGCCATTGGCGGCTTGGCCAAGGGGCAGGTCGTCCGTGAGGTCGATGCCCTGGGCGGAGCCATGGGACTGGTGGCCGACGAAACGGCCATCCAGTTTCGCCTGCTCAATCGCAGCAAGGGACCCGCCGTCCGCGGTCCGCGATGCCAGAGCGACCGCGACGCCTATGCACGGGCCATGCTCGCGCGGCTCCGAGAGCAGCCGAACCTTGAGATTGTGGCCGACGAGGTCCTGCAGGTGCTCGCCACCGACGGTCGCGTCAGCGGCATCCGTACGGCCATTGCCGGGGCGATGCAGGCGGCCGCCGTGATCCTGACGCCCGGCACGTTCCTCAACGGGCGGCTCCATTGCGGCGAGCGGATCTGGCCGGGCGGCCGTGTGGACGAGCCGCCGGCCACGGCCCTGTCGGCTTCGCTGCATGACCTGGGTCTGACGCTCGGCCGCCTGAAGACCGGCACGCCGCCGCGACTGCACCGCCGCACGATCGACTTCGACCGCCTGCAGCGTCAGGACGGTGATCGCGACATCGTTCCGTTCTCGTTCCTCACCGGGCGTATCGATCTGGAGCAGGTGCCGTGCTTCATCACCTACACCAACGAGCGCGTCCACCAACTGCTGCGAGACAACCTGCACCGCGCGCCGCTCTACAGCGGCCAGATCGAGAGCACCGGGCCACGCTATTGTCCCTCGATCGAGACCAAGATCATTCGCTTCGCCGACCATGACCGTCACCAGGTCTTCTTGGAGCCCGAAGGCCGCGACAGCGACTGGGTGTACGCCAACGGGATCTCGACCAGTGTGCCGCCCGACGTGCAACTGGCCATGGTCCGGGCGATCGAGGGGCTCCAGCGGGCCGAGATCATCCGTTTCGGCTACGCTATCGAGTACGACTTCGTGCCGCCGACGCAACTGAAGCCAAGTCTGCAGACCAAGTCCGTGGCCGGACTGTTTCTGGCCGGCCAGATCAACGGCACGAGCGGCTACGAGGAGGCCGCAGGGCAGGGGTTGATGGCCGGACTCAATGCCGCTCGGTACCTCGCCCGCCGCGAACCCGTGGTCTTGGGACGCGACCAGGCCTACGTCGGCGTGATGATTGACGATCTGGTCACCAAGGGCGCCGAGGAACCTTACCGTCTGTTCACGAGCCTGGCCGAGTATCGATTGCTGCTGCGATACGACAACGCCGACCGGCGGCTGACGCCGCTGGGCCGCGAGGTCGGCCTCGTTGATGAGCGACGGTGGCGACTGCTGGAGGACAAGCTTGCGGCCATGGAACGGATACACGCCGCCCTGGCCGCCTGTCGCGACGGACCGCGAAGCTTCGCCGACCTGTTGCGGCGGCCGGAGATGACGCTCGCCGAATTGGCCGCACGCAACGCCGACCTCGGGCAACGGGTCGCCTCGGCGCCGTTGGCTGCCGAGCAGGTCGAGATCGAGATCAAGTACGCGGGATACCTTGAGCGGCAGGCCCGGCAGGTGGCGGGTTTCCGCAAGCGTGAGTTGCGGCGGATACCTGACGACCTCGACTACGCTTCGGTGCCGCAACTTCGCCACGAGGCCCGCGAGAAATTCGCCCGCATCCGCCCGGCCAACCTCGGCCAGGCCGCCCGCATCCCCGGCATCAGCCAGAGCGACGTGACCGTCCTGGAAATCCACATCGAGCGTCTGAGACGTAGCGGCTGAGAACGACTCGCCTGGTGGTTACTGAGGCCCAAAGGGCCGCAGGCAATTAAGCCGGGGGCGAAGCCCCCGGTCCTTATCCTCCCTGAATTCTGTGAGCCCCGAAGGGGCGAGACGCTGTTGATCGACAAACAGGTGTCGCCCCTTCGGGGCTCAAGGGATTATTGCGCCTGACTCCCGGGGGCTTCGCCCCCGGCCAAACTCCCGTCGGCCCTTCGGGCCTTGAAGAAAGGGTGGCATGGCCACACTCGCGTGGCCATGATCCTTTGCGGCAGCAATCGTCGCAGTGGTGTCAGATGCGTTCCTGGGGCAGGGCGAAGCGGGTCAGGCGGAGGGCCTTGTGGCCCTTATAGATGCCGGGCTTGCCGCGGAATTTCGGCTGGCCGTTGACCGTTACCAGCAGGTCCTTGTCCGACGGCTTGTTGGTCTTGATCACGTCGCCGGGCTTCAGTTGCATCAGGGCGTCGAGCGTCATCGTCGT
>JAFGPY010000209.1 GCA_016935955.1 Planctomycetota bacterium | reverse complement strand
CTGAAGACCTTCGAGGAGTCGCCCGAGGGATCGTACCTGGTGCTGCTGGTGACGTCGCTGGACCGTCTGCTGCCGACGATCCGCAGCCGCGGGCAACTGGTGCGCTTCAAGGCATTGCCACACGAATTTGTGGCCGAGTTGCTCGCGCACGAGGCCGGCCTGAGCGCCGCCGAGGCGGCCGTCCTGGCACGGTTCAGCGAAGGCAGCATCCAGCACGGACTGGCCCTGGCCCAGAGCGAGTTCCTGAAGTTGCGGCGCGACGTGCTCGACGTGCTGTCGACGGCGGACCGCGCCAAGGCCCTGGTGATCGCCGACGCCGTCATGGAATGGGCCAATCAGCAGGCCCACCAGCAGCAGACCACCGGCAAGAAGGTCGAGGAAAACGAACTGCGGCGAACGCATCTGAAGCAAGCCCTGGCCCTGATGGGCAGCCTGCTTCGCGACGCGCTGGTCATGACGACCTCGCAGGGCAAGTCCGACATCCTGAACAGCGACGTGCAGCCGCTTGTCCGGCGGATGAGCGACCGCCTGCCGACCGACACGGTCGAACGGGGACTCAGACGCATGCTCGACTACCAGACCTACGTGGATCGCAACGTGCACAATCAACTGCTGATTGAAAACGCCTGCCTGGAGATGTGCGACCTGCTGGCCCCCATCCGGGGATGATCTCCCGCCTCAGAAGCGAGGCAGCATGTGTCTGCCGCCGTCAGTCCGTAAAAACCGCCGAAGGACGGCAAGACGGGAAGTGCCGTCCTGTCGCCCTTCGGACTATTCCATCCTGGCGCACCGAAGCCTCGGAGCCGTCAAGAACAGCAAGCTGCCACAGAATCCGTTGGTGTGCACATGCCCTGACAACGTCCGGCCCGGCTTGCCGGTGAATGGCCGGATTACCGCCGTTTGCGAAGCACAAGACCCACCAGACCGAAGCCCAGCAGCGCCATTGTGGCCGGCTCGGGAACCGCGTTGTAGGTCGCCGTCACCACGCCGCCGTCGCGATTCAGCGTGAAACCGGACTGCACGCCTTCGATGTACTGCGAGGCGGCCGTCAACTGCGGGTCCTGATAGATAACGTAGCCGGCCGCGTTGAACAGCGTGAAGATCTGGCCGTCCGTGGGCGTGAAGCCGTCCAGCGTGATGTCGATCAGGCTGCCCGCATACAGGCGGAGTTGGCCGGCCACGTTGATGGTGCTGATGCCCGTGGCATCGATGTCGAACGAGGTTGTGGCGCCGCTGTTCATTCGATAGCTGTACGCGTTGATTGTGGCGTTTGCACCATCCACGTTGAATGAGGCACCGTCGGAGAGTTCCAGATACTGGCTGGCGGCCTGAAGCGTCCCTCCGGACATGGTGTACGACGTGCCGGCGAACAGGTACACGTAACCGCCGAAGTTGGCGGTTCCACCGGTCTGACGGATTTCGCCGGAAGCACCGCTATAGCCTACGTTCACGGTGCTGGTGGCGTTGAAGACGCCGCCGTTGATATTGAGGTATCCGGCGCCGAAGTCGTTGTAAAGCCGGCCGACGTACCCGATCCCTACGAAGTCGACTGTGCCACCGTTGACTGTCAGGGTCCCGGTGCCGCCTTGGCCGAAGTAGCAGGTGCCGGTAGCCTTCAGGTAGCTGCCGTCACCGTTGATGATAACCTCGCTCACGGGCTGGCCCGACCAGGCACTGGCAACCGCCAAGTTACCGGCATACAGTGAGCCACCGTCCTGAATGGTGACGGTCATGTCATTGAACGTCTGCGCATCGGTGCTGTTTAGGTAGGGATACGGCGAGTTCGCATAGGGTGCAAGCGGGCTGATGACGAGGTCATCGCCGAAGGCGTTCGCGCCCAAGGTGAGCAGTGCGACGATGCAGATCAGGTTTCTCATACTCATTACTCCTTCTCCTTGTTGCCAGATGTGTCGAAGGCGGTTCGATCGATCCCCTGAGAGCGGCACAGGAAGAAGCTGCCCCGTGCACGGCTTATCAGGGAGTCTTCACGCACCCATCCGCGGCGGCCCGTCCGCCGCAGCGCCCACAACCCCCGCCCACAATCACCTCCGGCCCGATGTGCGTCCCTCCGGACGTTGGCCAGACGTCGGCCGGCACTTCAAATGTCGATCGTGGTGCATTACAAATGACAATAAAGTATGACACCCCGGCGACCGGAGGCCAAGTCGGGCGGGCAGTTACGAGATGGCGTCAAGGACAATCGCCGAGAGAGCTGTAATCGCATGACTTCACTGATGTTACGGCCCGGCCAGGAAGTCTTCGCCGAGACGCCGGGAAAGATAATCGTGAGGCCCCATGACACGGCCTGACGGTCTAGGCGGCCCACAGGGCACCAAGACACGAGTCCACACTTATTGTAAATATGTGGTGCCTATCCGGACCGACTGGTGTCGTGCGTCTGCTTGCGGTCGGCCCCTGAACCCGTCGGAAGGTCGCCCCGTGACCCCCAGAACTGCTTCACGCGGAACGCCGCGGGCTGCTCGCGGACATGCCAAAGCCCCCAGGAGCCCGGCAAGTTCAGAGAAGGAGAACCGTGCCTACAACGGTTCCCCAGTAGCGGGAGCCGTCCCGTAGTAATTGCCGGTCGAGGGCCGCCAGCCATGCAAAAGGGCGGCATGACGGGAAATTCCGTCTTGCCGCCCTTCAGTTGGTCTGTCGCACTCACTTCTGGGTGCCGTTGGCCGGCTTCTGCTGTTGCGATCCCTGCAGCGGAATCACTTCGTGGACCTGTCGGTCCGGCGCCTTGGGATCGGCGGGCCCCGAGCCGACGAGCGGCACGGCGATCTCGACGCCCGGCGTCTGGGGCCGCTTGAGGAACTCTTCGGCGGAGGCCACCTGCTGGGGCGTCAAGGCGAACCGGATCCCTTCGAGATACTCCCTGCTCAGCGCATCGAGCGTCTCCATTTTCGTCCGCACCGCCTGCATCATCGTCGCCCGGGCCTGATCCATCTGCTCCCGGTTTCCGGTGGCATAGGCCTCGCGGATCCCCGTGCCGGCTGTCAGCACCACGGCATCCCCCTCGCGCAGCCGTTCGGCGGCTGTGGGCTGAAAACCGGCCTCGAACTCCGCGATGCGGGCCTTCTGATCGGCCGTCAGGTCCAGCCCCTCGATGTGCCGCTGAATCGGCAGCCGCGGGGTGCTCCCCTCTCGCGCGGGCACAACCGTTTCCGGGCGTTCCGCCAGCGGCGCGTTCTCGGCGGCACCAGGCTGAACGATGCCAACGCCGCTCGGCAGCACACGTTTCTCCGGCCGCCGCAGTTGAGGCTTGGCCGGCACAGCGGCAGGCTGCTCGTCGGCAATCGGCGAAGGCGTGACGCGGGCCTGTCCGGCATCCGGCGGGGCGACCGGCGTCGGCGGGTTCGCGTCCCAGAAACCGCGGCTGTCCATGATGACGACCGCCACGGCAATCGCCACGAGAACAAGGCTGCCGCCAATGAGGACCTTGGAAGTGCCGGTCAAGATACGTTCCTCCTGTCGCATGGCTACGGGCATGGCGTCGGACATGCGCCCGTCATGCTATTGTACTACGAATCGCACGGCCGTGCGTCCGCCGATTCCGGCACCGGCCACAGCCGGGACGGTCGGCGGTTGGAGCCGGATGGCGGAGAAAGGAAACGGCCGGACGCGAGGCGCATCCGGCCGTTGGAGACAACGGTTCTGCCCACCCGGGAGCCGGCCCGTGGCAACGATAAGGCGCACCACCGACTGCAGGCCCGCCACACGGGCTTGCAGCCGCCAATGCCGGCATTCTTGGGGCAGCGTTCGCTCAGGTGGTCCGCAGTTCGAGAATGGCCTGACGGACGTCCTGTGCGGCCTTCTTGATTTCCTGCATCTGCTTTCGGACTCGCGTCCCGGCCGCCTTGTTGCCGCCCTCGGCCTTGGCCAGATCGCCCTGAACGTCCTCAACCAGCATTTTCAGCTTCTCATACGCTTCCATAGTCGCCTCCTCATGCAACGGGTAGACAGGGTCGCCGTATCGGATTTCGCGTACGGTATGCAGGTTGATGGTACTACCGGGCTCAAACCGCTGTCAATGGACATTTTTCGGGAATTGCGACGGGTCGGACCGCTCTGGCGGCTCAGGAAGCGGGCTTCGGCGGGCCGCCCAGGGCCGCAGAGCCGCGATAGAAGCGATTGGCGATCAAAAGCTCCAAGACCATGATAGCCATAAGGATAGGAACGAGTTGGGCCGTCCGCTCGCGGCCCCGGCGGACCAGCGTCTCGGCGTACTGCAGGCCATCGAGGTCGCGGGACACATGCAGCAGGCCCTTGGGAAAAATCTTCTCCACGCTGGCCGCAGACCGCACCTTCAGGGCACTTTCCTCGCGGTCGACGTTCAGGCTGAAGCCCAGTTGCCGCGGCCCCGTGGGCATGTCGACCCGCAGCAGGTAGTTGCCCGGCCGCTCCAGGGCCGGAAGCGACGCCGTGGCCGTCTGCCGGTCGATTCGCCGCGTCAGGCCGCTCTCCAGACCCGGCCCGCTGAGCACACAGTCCATGCCTCCCATCGACCGCGGGAAGGCGAAGGTTATCGGGCTGCCGATGCCGTATTGCCCCGCGCGGCCGGTTTGCCGCGCCGCCTGGCCCAGCAGGCTGCTCAGCAGGACCACGAACTCGTTGGCGTGCCGGAAACTGCCCAGGGCCGACCAGTCGGACTGCGGCCCCGTGCCCAGCACCAGCACGTTACCCTGTCCGTAACCGGCGGCAACCAGCAGCGGCTGCCCGTCGACCTTCAGGATCGTGCGGCTGCCCTGCTCGGGCTCCAGACCGATACGACGATAGATGGCCGGAGCCGTCAGATCGCCGCCCGAACCGCCGTCGAAACCGCTCAATGCCTCGTCGCCGTAGTCCGGCGGCTCGACGTGCGCCCCCTGCGGCATCCGTTGCACCTTGGCGAACCGCAACCCCAGCAACCGCCGGGTAGCCGGGGCATTGTACGTCGAGCCTCCTGCGACCAGTTCCGCAGCCATGTCCGCACCGGCCACAACAACCAGTCCCCCGCCCCGGACGACGAAATCGTCCAGTGCCCGCCAGCCTTCGGCCGTCACGCCCGGAGCATCGACCAGGAAGACCGCCTCGTAGCCACCGAGCGACGCCGAAGCCAATTCGCCGACCGGCAACAGTTCCGGGGCGACGCTCGCGCGGCCCTCGACCCGTAGCGGCGCCGGGGCCAGGGCTTGGTCCACCGCAAAGGCCGCATCGCCGGGTCGCGGCGTTCTCGCGCCGCCATAGACCACGGCCACAGCCGGAGGATCGGCCACCTCCACGGTGAAGAACCGCTGGTTGTCGGGCACAAGCGGATCGGCCTCCAGCAGCGAGACGCTGCCCTGGAGAAGCCCCTTCGAAGCGGCCTGGTAGCTGAACGTCACGGCCTGGACCGATTGCGGCCGCTCGAGCTGCACGGCCTGCCGTTCGCGGACCTGGCCGTCGATTTCCAGGACGACGGTTCGATCGGCCGGCCGCTCGGCGCACGATACACTTGCGGTGATCGACAGCGCGGCGTTGACGCTCACGCGCCGTGACGACAGATCCAGCGGGCCGAGGGCCACGTTCTGGTTGTCGTCGGCGGCAACGTCCAGGACGTAGACGGGCACGCGCTCGTAGCCGGCCAGGGCCCCGTCGTCGAGCCCGCGCCAGGCGCCTTCGGCCATGTCCGTGAACAGGTAGATTTCGCGGCGGTCTTCGCCGACGCGTTCCAGCAGCCGCTCGGCCGCACGCAGCATCCCGGCCACCGGCTCGCTACGGCTGGTGGGGGCGAGACGGCGAATGTCATCGGCCGCCTGTCCGGCGTCGTCGCTCAGAGCCACTGCTGCCGGGTCGGTCGTCAGGCTGAGCACGGCCGTACGACTGCCGGGCGGCAGGCCGGCCAGGATCCGCGATGCCAGTTGCTGGGCCATCTCGAGCCGCGAGCGGCCCAGGTGGCGGTACTGCATGCTTGCCGAGGTGTCGAAACAGAAGACCGCGGCCGCAGGCACGTGCTGGTAGGCGGCCACGACGTTGCTCTGGTCGACCGGGCGGGCCAGCACGAGAACGAACGCCCCGAGCATGGCAGCCCTGAGGGCCAGCAGCAGCCAGCGTTTCAGCCGCGTGCGACCGGCCGACGCCAAGTGGCTTTGCCGCACGAAACGCAGGGCCGGAAAGTCCATCTGCCGCGGCCGCCCG
>JAFGPY010000208.1 GCA_016935955.1 Planctomycetota bacterium | reverse complement strand
TGGTAGAACTTCATCAGTTCGCCCATCGTGTCGCCGAGGATGATCGCTTCGGGGTCGGCTGCGGCCGGTTGCGTGCGGGTCACGCTGCGCCGCACGAGGCGGAACCCGCGGTCGGCAATGAGCCGCGCTACCTCGTCGAACCGCTCGGGCTTGCGCGGCACGATGACCAAGCGGAGGTCGGCCATAGCGGCCTTCAGCGGCCCGAAGGCCTCCAGGAGCATCTCCTCCTCGTCGGGACCGGTCGAGCCGGCGACAATCACGCGCTCGCCGTCCGACAGGCCGAGGTCGCGGGCCAGTTCCTCGGCGCCCGGCACGCGGTCGAACGAGACGTTGTCGTACTTCATCTGCCCGGTGACGATGATGCGCTCCGGGTCGGCGCCGAGGTCGCGCAGCCGCGCGGCATACTCGTCGTTCTGCACGCCAATGACCGTCATGCAATTGATCATGGCGGTCGTGAGACTGCGGATGCGGGCGTAGCCGCGGATGGCCTTCTCGGTGATCCGCAAGTTGACGCCCACGACCGGGATGCCGCGGCGTGCAGCCGTGAACAGAAAGTTCGGCCACCATTCCGGCTCCACCTGGACGACGATCGCCGGCTTGATGCGGCCCAGGGCCATGCGGACCGACCACGGGAAGTCCATCGGGTAGTGAAACAGCGGCAGGTCGGGGAAGAGTTTTCTGGCCCGCTCGCGTCCGGTGCGCGTGGTCGTGGAGAAGACAATCTCGGCCTGGCCGAATCGCTTCCTGAGGGCGGGCACGAGGCTTCGCGCGGCCTCGGTCTCGCCGACGCTGATCGCGTGGACCCAGATGCGAAGCGGGTGCGGCGCCATCATCGGCACGCAGCCCATGCGTTCGCGCAGCCCCTCGCGCCACTTGCGTTTCGCGAGCAACAGGATCAGCAGGACCGGCCAGCCCAGCAGCACGAGCAGCCCGTAGAACAGGTTCAGGGTCAGGGCGGCAAGGGACGATGGGATGCGCGGTGCTTTCATCGATTGGGCGCCAAGAGGCCTCCGCGGTGCGTGTGTCGGGCCGCTCGTTTCGACGGCTACCGCCCGCAGCACTTCTTATACTTCTTCCCGCTGCCGCACGGGCACGGATCGTTGCGGCCGACCTTCGGCTGCGTGCGGATGATGGGCTTGGGCTTCTCCTGTCCCTGCTGCTGCAGGTTCTGCAGGGCGGCCTGGCGCTGCTGCTCGAACTTGGCCAGCCCGGGGTCCACCTCGGCGTGCTCGGCGCTTTGGCCCGACCAGATGCGGTTGAGGGCTTCGCGCTGCACCCAGCGGGCCTTGAAGAACAGGTCCGTGAACTTGTCGTTGATGCCGCCGAGCATCTGCTCGAACAGCCGCAGACCCTCACGCTTGTACTCGATCTTCGGATCGATCTGGGCGTAGCTCCGCAGACCGATGCTGCTCTTGAGGTGGTCCATCGCGTAGAGGTGGTCTTTCCAACTGGTGTCGTAGACCTGCAGCAGCAGGTAACGCTCCAGCTGGTTCATGTCTCCGCGGCGAACGGCCGTGGCTCGCTTGAGCAGATCGGCTTCCAACTCGCGGCGCGGCAGGGCGGCCAGGTCCCGCATCTGGTCGAGCGTCAACTCCACGCCGATCGTCTCGGCCGCCCACGTCCGCACGTGCGGCTGGTTGTGCTCGCTCAGAGCGTCCTCGTCCGACGAGAGGTAACGAGCCAGGCCCTTGTGGATCGTCTGGCCCAGGGCGTTCTCCGTCTGGGCACGCTTGGCGACCGACAGCAGGTGGTCCCGTACCTGGCCGAAGCTCTCCAGCTTCAACTCCTCTTCGCCGACCGGCAGGCCGTAGTGCCACGTGGCCCATCGCGCCAGTCGCTCGAAATCGAACGAGCCGCTGCCCACCTTCGGGTTCAGGCACTCCTCGATCGCGTGATCGATCGGGTACTGCCGCTCCTTGGCGTCGTACACGGCCGCAAGTTTCTCGCTCAGCCAGTCCCGCAAGTCGGTGGTGAGGTGCTCGCGAAGTTCGCCGGGCGCGACGTCGATCTCGAATTTGCGTTTGACCCACTCGGCGATGACCTGCAGCGGGTAGTCCGGGTCGAGGTACTCGGCCACGGCGGCGCAGTCGTAATTCATCACGCGCTGCTCGGCCACGTCCTGGGCCTTCTCCTCGATCTCGTCCAGCGACAGCTTGCGCAGCTCGTGCGGCGGCAGGTCCACGTTGAACTGCCGCTGCAGCCAGCTGCTCAGGCCCTTGTGGTCGACCTGCGGTTCCGGCTCGGGGCCGGAATCGTCTTCGTCCTCGCCGGGTTCGCCGTAGTCGACGAATTCGCCCAGCGTCTCGGCCGTGCGGTTGCGGGCCTCTTCGGCGGCGCGGCTCTTGACGTAGTCCACGATGTCGGAGGCGTCGCGGTTCTTCATGGCGTCGGCCGTGACGCTGACCTCCAGGTTGCGACGAGCCCAGTCGGCCACACACTCGTACGGATAGATCTCACGCAGCCGGTCGGTCAGCACCTCGTCCATCGCTTCGGTCAGCAGGGTCCAGACCAGTTCCCGCAGGTTGTCCGACTCCAGGATGTCCTGCCGCCG
>JAFGPY010000207.1 GCA_016935955.1 Planctomycetota bacterium | reverse complement strand
TTCGAGGTGACCGACCGCGAGTCGATGGCCGCGATCCTGCCCGGCGACGACCATGTCGCGACCGATGGCCGCGTCATGGAGGTCCTCAGCGAACACCTTTGCCAGGGCTGGTTGGAGGGCTACCTGCTGACCGGTCGGCACGGATTCTTTTCCTGCTACGAGGCCTTCATCCACATCGTCGACTCGATGTTCAACCAGCACGCCAAGTGGCTGAAGGTCACGCGGCACATTCCGTGGCGGCGGCCCATCGCCTCGCTCAACTACCTGCTGACCAGTCACGTCTGGCGGCAGGACCACAACGGCTTCAGCCATCAGGACCCCGGCTTCATCGACCACGTGGTCAACAAGAAGGCCGAGATCGTCCGCGTCTACCTGCCGCCCGACGCCAACACGCTGCTCTCGGTCACCGACCACTGCCTTCGCAGCCGCAACTACGTCAACGTCATCGTGGCCGGCAAACAACCCGCGCCGCAATGGCTCGACATGGAGGCCGCCCTGCGGCACTGCGCCGCGGGCATCGGCATCTGGGAATGGGCCGGCAACGATCGCGACGGCGAGCCCGACGTGGTCATGGCCTGTTGCGGCGATGTGCCGACGCTGGAGACTCTGGCCGCCGTGGACCTGCTCAGGCAGAACGTTCCCGCGCTCAAGGTCCGCGTGGTCAATGTCGTCGACCTGATGACCCTGCAGCCGCAGAGCGAGCACCCGCACGGGCTCAGCGACAGGGATTTCGATCAGCTCTTCACGGTCGATCGGCCGATCATCTTCGCCTTCCACGGTTACCCGTGGCTGATCCACCGGCTGACCTACCGCCGCACCAATCACAAGAACATGCACGTTCGCGGCTACAAGGAGGAGGGCACCACGACGACGCCGTTTGACATGGTGGTGATGAACGATCTGGACCGGTTCCACCTGGTGTGCGACGTGGTCGACCGCGTGCCGCAAGTCGGCCACCGCGCTGCCCACCTCAAGCAGGCCATGCGCGACCGGCTGCTGGAGCACAAGCAGTACATCGCCCGGCACGGCCAGGACATGGAGGACATCCGCACCTGGCAATGGCCCTACGGTAGGTGAGTTCCGCCGTCAGGCACTGTCGCGGCCCTTGGTGGCGTGGACGGGAATCGCCCGGGCCGCGAGGAGTCCCATCTCCGTCTCCGCCCGAATCACTGAGCCGACTTGCCGCCGTGCGGTTGCTTCCAGCGGTCGACCGGGGCTTTGATGCTCGGGCGGTACTTGTTCCACATGCTCTCGACGAACGGGTCCCAGACCATGCCCTGACGTGACCAGTCATTGTCGTAGTCGCCCATGCCGGCTTCCTTGACGATGCGGATGAACTTCGAGTCGTCCTCGGTCATCCAGCGGTCGCAATAGACCAGGAACGAGTCGTGGTCCCACAGCTTCTCGGCGCCGTAGAGCTGAATGCCCAGGGCCTCGCCGACCCAGCACAGGCTCGTGCAGCAACGGCGATAGCTCTCGCCGATCTTGTCCTCCCACTTCGAAGGATGCAGGTGCTCGTAGCGGCCCCAGCCGACCTTGTTGGCCATACCCTTCGGCCCCACGTGCCCGGCGTAGACCACCTTGGCTCCCGTCCAGCAGTCGTCGAACATCGTCTGCAGGTCCTCGCTGAAGACGGCCTCTGGGAACGACGCATAGGGGTGCTGCATCTTCTCGTTGCCGAGCATCATGCCGGTGAAGATGATCAGCCACTTGCGGCCATTGCCGTGACCGCCCAGGGCCGGCCATCCCGACTTGCCGGCCTCCAGCAGCCCCCACATGTCGATGCCCGCCTGGACGACCCGCACCAGGAGCGTCTCCTTCTTCTCCTGCGGCATGTCCAGGGCCAGCGTCAGGGTGGCCAGGGCCACGGCCCGCGTGAACTCCTGGCCGTAGAGCGGCATGTTGTCGGGCGGCGCGCCAAACTCGTCCATGACGATGTCGGTCCACGGCCGCTCGAACCACCGCTGGATCTCGGCCATGTCCGGCACGTTGCCGGGCGAGGCTAACTTCGGCAGCAGGTCGCGCCGCAGGTGGCGGGCCAGGTGGATCGTGCGCTTCGGGTCGGAGTAGCCCGGACGGAAGGCGTCCGTCGGCGCCGGCGCGGCCAGGCAGGTCAGCACCGCGACCGTGCGCACCGGGCTGTGCTCCTTCGAGACGTGCGACTTGGCGCGCGGCACCATCGGCCGGATCGCCTCGACCTTCTCAAAGCTGATGCTCGAGAAGAGCACGTCGCCGGCCTTCATCGCGAAGGACGGTTGCTGGAACAGCTTCGCATCGTAGCGACCGTGAGGAATGCGGTCGTCGAAACCGAGCTTGCTCTCGCTCTTGCCCTTGACGATCGGAATGTTGAGCGTCGAGCCGTTGCGGCCATCGGCCGGGGCAGGGGAGATGGCCTTGACGGTTGCCGGGCCGACGACGTAGTAGTCGCCGTTGACGAACCGGCCGACGCGGGCCGGCTTGTCGAAGGTCCAGGTGATGCCGTGCTGCGACACCGACTCCTGGAGCGGCAACTCGTCGAGCGCGGGCACGGCCGGCTGGTTGTGCTTCGCGTCGGCCGGCGCGTCCTGGGCCATGACTGCGCACCCGCTCGCCGCGACGGCTGCCGCCACAACGATCCACAGAACAGACATTCTCAACCCGGTTGTCCACACCATGATCAAGCCTCCCATAGACGGCAGAGAATCGTTCCGGCCGCACACCACGCTACTTGATGAAACACCGGCAGACCTGCAGCCGAGTCGGCGGATTACCTGCGGCCATCACTTCGATCACCTTGTCCTTCTTTTCCCAGCGGCCCATCGCTGTCGTGGCCTTCCTCCTTACGGAACAGGAAATCTACGGTTCCCTGCGAGGCTTTGTCAGGAAGGCCGCAATCCGTTTCTGCAGCCAGATTCGGCGGGAGGGCAGTGTCTGGCATTCCCAAACGGTGAGAACCGACCACCCGGCCCTTCGCAGTGCACGGCGAACTCGCTTGTCTCTCTCCGCGTTTCTCTCGAGTTTTGCAACCCAGCATCGACGTTGCGTTGAGGGGATACGGTACCGACCACATCTGTGTATGTGTCAGAAGTACTCATATACTTTGATGGCCTCCCAAGGAGAGGGGATGCTGAGTACTGGTAAAATGTTGAGGGACTCGATGTCTGAGGCAACTGCCTACGCGACCCTCACTTGTGGGCAGTCACGTGCTCGTCTGCCTTTGGCTGAGCCGAATCAGTGAGTCTCAGAAATCATCGCCGCTAGCCAATGGCGCACAACACTCCTCGATCCCATCGCACGCAAACAAACGATTCCAGCCACGAAGCGGGAGAAATCGTAAGAACTCGTACGTGGCGGGCATTCCTGAAGGATATCCGGCGGTACACCGCCAATCCAGAGGAGGACTTGCTCGAGTCCCTCGCGTGTGTAGCTCTGAGGAAATGAGCCAACCACTGTGATGATTGTGTCCCCGACGAGAAGGCAGCCTTCGCCAATCTCTTGCTTGAT
>JAFGPY010000206.1 GCA_016935955.1 Planctomycetota bacterium | reverse complement strand
TGGCCCAGAAGCGGCAACTGGCCGAGCGGCTCATCGCCCACTTTGGCGGCTCGTGCCGCGGCCGCACCGTGGCCCTCTGGGGCGTCACCTTCAAGCCGCAGACCGACGACCTTCGCGAGTCGCCGGCCCTGGTCATCATCGATCTGCTGTTGGACGCCGGGGCGGGCGTCCAAGTCTACGATCCGCTCGGCCTGGACCGCCTGCGGCAACTCTACGGCGATCGCCTGCACTATGCCGCCGGCAACCTGGATGCCCTGGACGGCGCCGATGCCTTGGCCGTCGTCACTGAATGGAACGAGTTCCGTACTCTCGACCTCGACGAGTTACGGGCCCGCATGAAGCAGGTAGTCGTCTTCGATGGGCGGAACCTGTATGATCGGCAGGAAATGAAACGTGAGGGCGTGACCTACTTCAGCATCGGTCATCCCGACATCAACGTCTCGCCCAAGTGAGGAGCACGCCATGGTCGATTGGGAAAAGCAGTTTTTCGATCGTCGCAAATCCTCCGGCCGCGCGTCAGGCGGCGCCGAGCGACGCCAGTTCGCCGACTCGCACGCCGACCTGTCGGCGGAGGCCCGCGAATTCGCCCAGGCCGTCGACGCCTACAAGATCGCTCACGGCCGCAAATTCATCACCTTGGCAGAGCTCTTCGAGGTCTTCACCAGTCTCGGCTATCACAAATAGTCGTCGCGCCGTCCACGAGAAAGAAGGAATCGTTGTTATGCTTGAACTGACCACCGCCAGGATCGTTGCTCTCGTTATCACCGGCTTGGTTGCCGGCATCGGCGGCGGCATGCTCGGCATCGGCGGCTCGGTCATCTTCCTGCCGGTCCTGGGCAGCGTCTTTCCCGATGTGTCCTATAACGTCTTCGCCGCTGCGGCCCTGATTTGCAACGTCTTTGTCGGCCTCGGCGGTGCCGTCGGACACTACCGCAATCGGCGCGTCATCGTCAAGGTCGTCAAGATGGTCATCCCGCTTGGCATCCTTGCCGCCATCGCGGGGGTGCTGGCCGCGAACACTCTCGGCCAGTACGACCTCGACAAGGTGCTTTGGGTCGTCTTCGGGACGGTGGTCTGTTTCATGGTCTACAACAATGTCCGCAAGCTTTTCCGCAAGGGGCAGCCGGCGGCGCTCGATGCGGCCGACAGTCTGGAGTCGCTGCGGATGAGCCTGCCGCGCGTCTCGGCCGTTGCCGTGCCCACGGGCTTTCTGGCGGGCATGCTCGGCATCGGTGGCGGCACCTACAGCGTGCCCAGCCAGCAGATGATTCTCGACATGCCCCAGAAGAACGCCATCGCCAATAGTTCCGCAACGATGGTGATCTTCTGCGCCATTGCCGCCGTGGTCAAGAACATCACCGTGCCGCTGCCCGAAGGCATGTCGCATTGGGATCCGATCAAGCTGGCCGCGCTGCTGATTCCTTCGGCCATCGTCGGCGCGTTCATCGGCGGTCATCTGACCCACAAACTGCCTGACCGCCTGGTCAGGGCATTGTTCATCGGCTTCCTGGCCTGGACGGCCTACAAGTGTTTCTTCGTGAAGGTCAACCTGCCGCAGATCGTCAGCGGCTGGATTGGCGGGTGAGCAGGGTGGGGGCCATGCTTCTGCTTGCAGAAGCATGTTTGCCGTCAGTGCCCGGAATGTATGTTCTCGTCGTGCGACCAGTCCTCGTCCTGCTTCTGCCACGGTGCTTTGCGGAAGCGGGTGTAGAGGAACACGCCCAGCATCATGGTCGCGGCTCCGACCGTGTCGGCCGCCCAGTCCCAGATGTCGGCGTCGCGATGGCCCGGTCCCCAACTCTGGTGCCATTCGTCGCTGATGCCGTAGAGGCTCGCCCCGATGACTGCCAGCAGGGCCGCCCAGCGGAACAGCCAGCCGTGACGCATGCTTCGAAACGCCCAGTACAACATCATGCTCAGCCCGGCGTATGCCACGGCATGGGCCACCTTGTCGCCATAGTGGAACGTCTTGATCCCGAGATTGCGGAAGTTGTTGTGGCTGAGGACGAACAGCATCGCCAGGTAGGCGATCGCGCAGCCCCAGGCCAGCGGCCGACTAAACAGCCATCGGGCCATGCGACGAATCCTCTCTGGCGGCTGTCTGCTGCTCCTGGCCGATTGGCGGCGCGGCATCGAGTGCCTGGCTGCCCTCGCCGTCAGAGCAGGGGGTCTCAGCGCTGGCCGCCAAACGCTCGGCCTGCGGCGGTTCGGCCGATGATGTCGAGTTCTCGGGTGAAGGTGCGGCGGGTTGAATCTCCGGGGAAGGCGCCTCTGCAGCGGACTCCGGTTCGTCTTGCGGCAACACCTCGGCGGCCAGTTGCGCGGCCGGCTTGTTCGTTTCGGTTTCGGTCCTCTGATTGCCGAGGAACTCGTCGGCCAGTTGCCGGTAGTCTTCGGCCCCGTGGCTTGACGCATCGTATTCGAGAATCGTCTGCCCGAACCCTGGCGCCTCGGCCAGCTTGATGTTGCGACGAATGCGCGTCTCGTAGACGCGGGTGTTCCGCATCAGCGACTGGCCCTCGGCCGCACGCGAGAAGTAGCCGCTTACGTCGGCGAGTACCTCCGACGACAGTGTCGTGCGGCCGTCGAACATGCAGAAGACCACGCCCATGATGTGCAACCTGCTGTTGAGCCGGTCGTGCACGAGCGCCGCCGTCTCAAGCAACTTGCTGATGCCCTGCAATGCCAGGACGTGCGGCTGCAGGGTGATCAGAATGTCGTTGGCCGCCACTAGGGCGTTCAGCGTCATCAGGCCAAGCGATGGCGGGCAATCGATCAGCACGTAGTCGTAGTCATCGCGGCAAGCCGCCAGGGCGTCGTGCAGAATGCGCTCGCGGGCCAATTGTGTGACCAACTCAATCTCCGCGCCGGCCAGGTCGATGTGGCTCGGCACCAGGTGCAGCCGCTCGCCGCGATGGATCAGGGCTTCAGCCACCGAGGCTCGTCCGGTCATGACGTCGTACATCGACGTTTCGAGTGTCGAGTTGTCCACGCCGAGGTGAAACGTCAGGTGAGCCTGGGCGTCCAGGTCCACGAGCAGGATGCGACGCCCCAGGTCGGCCAGGGCCGCTCCCAGGTTGCAGGTGGTCGTCGTCTTGCCGACGCCGCCCTTCTGATTGACGATGGCAATGACTTGCATGTGGCGGATTATACGGACTGGGTGGCCTTCGAGCAAGGCCGCCTTGCTGGCAGGGCGGGAAAACGCCGGGTCCGGGCCGGGAAACGAAGCGGGACCAGAAGGCGTCTTCCGGTCCCGCTATAGCGTCTTATCACCGAGCCCTCGCCACGGAGCGGCCTCGGCGGATGGTGCTACTTCTTGCAGCCGACTTTCTTCTTTGCGACCTTCTTCTTCTTTGCGACCTTTTTCTTGGCGACTTTCTTCTTCGCCACTTTCTTCTTGGCGACCTTCTTCTTGGCTGCCTTCTTGGCCGGTTTCTTCTTCTTCGCGACCTTCTTCTTGGCCACCTTCTTCACCTTCTTCTTGGCCACCTTCTTCTTTGCAGCCTTCTTCTTCGCCATCGTGTTTGCTCCTTTCAAAAAGATCGAAAGACAGCTCGAGTTCCTCAAGTCCTATTGAAGCCGACGCCGACTTCATGTTGCCTCATCGTTATCATCACGAGCATGACATCCTGTCTCTCGTGATCTTCTCGCGACAAGCATCAACGTGAACAGCCGAAGTGCAGCACTAGTTGATAAGGATGTGACACAACCTCTCGAGCGTCTCCGACATTCGACCTTATCAATGCTGTAAAGCAACTCGTTAGAACTCATCGGAGCAACAGCGAACTTAACTTAAGACTAATTGCCTCTAATAATGCGCTTGACTGCTGACAGACTGCAACAAAAATCGCGCGATTCGCGCTCAGTGTTGGAAAGTTTTTTCACGCCGCGCAACAACTCGCGCCACTCGCACGCGACGTCGACACCGCGTTCATACTGCATGCCGATTACCTCTTCGAGTGATCATGATGTGCTACGCGATGTGATTCGTCACGGCGGTTTGTTATCACGATCATGATGTTCGCGCGCCCGTCGCGCGCTCACGCGGAGGCAAGTTGGCGCGATGCGATGATAACGCCGCGCGCGATGATCGTCATCAGTGCGGTCGCGTGTTGTGGTTGAACCTCGCGAGGGACGATCGCTGCGTCTGGCGTTGGGTTGGATGTGGGAGAGTTGGATGAAGATGTCACGGAGTGGGCAGTGGTGCTGCAACTGTGTCGGCGCGGGCGACGGATGTGCCCTGTCGCATGGACTCGGCCACCACGTCGAGGGCCCGCCGGAGGGCGGCATCGGCCGCCGGATTCGGCTCGTCGCCGGGTGTCCGGGCGGGCTCATCGGGCGTCTCCACGGCTACGTCCGGGGCGATGCCAATGCCGTGGAAGGGAACCTCCTGGGGGCCGAAAAACCGGGCTGTCGTCACGTAAAGGGCACTTTGGCCCCCCTCAATGGGCAGGACGCTCTGGACGATGCCCTTGCCGTAGGTGCGGCTGCCGACCAGCGTGGCACGCCCATGATCGTGCAGGGCCCCGGCCACAATTTCGCTGGCGCTGGCCGACCGGCCGTCCACCAGGATCACCAGCGGCTGGCTGTGGTAGTTGTAGCGCCAGTGGCCGACACGGTAGGTCTGCGTCTGGCCGAAGCCGCGGCCGCGAGTCGTCAGTACGGTGCCCTTGTCGATGAACAGGTTGCAGACGTCCACGGCGGCGTCGAGCAGTCCGCCCGGGTTGCCTCGCAGGTCGAGCACCATCGCCTCAAGCGGCCCGTCGTCGGCCAACTGGTCGAGAGCCCGAGACACCTCGAAGCCTGTACTTCGCTGGAAGTTGGACACCTGGATGTAGCCGATGCGCCCGCCGTCACCCAGGTGCGCTGTGCGGCGCACGCTCGGCACGTTGATCGTATCGCGCGTCGCGGTGAACGTCATCTGTTCGCCGTTGCGGTCCACCTTCACAGCGACCTGCGACCCGCGCGGCCCACGGATCAATCGTGCCGCCTCGCCGAGAGATTTTCCTTCCAGATTTTCCGCATCAACTGCCACCAGGATGTCGCCGCCTTGTATCCCGGCCTTGCTCGCCGGTCCGCTGTCGAAGACATTGACGATCCGAATGTGTCCCTCGTCCTGCCGCACTTCGACGCCCAATCCGACGAACTGTCCGTTGATGTCCGACTTCAGTTCCTCGTACATCTCGTGCGTCATGTACGTGGTGTACTCGTCCAGGTGCTCGGCGGCGCCGAAGAGCATCTCGGAGATGATCACGCCGCACGGCAAACCGATCGTCCGCTCGTTCTCCTCGCACACCTGCCGCACGTAGTAGCGTGCCGTGAAGCTGGTCAGCTTCTTTTCTTCGCCGATCTTGCGGGCGAGGATGTCCAGTCCGCCCAGGAACGCGGCTCGTGCGGCCGCATCGTCACTCATCGCGTGCCGTTCGCGAAACGTCTCGCTGGCCATGGCCGCGCGGAGGTTCGTCAGACCGTTGACCAGCAGCCTCGCGTAGCCGACCTTGTCCACGTAGTTGTCGGCCACCGAGCGGACCACCTCGCGGTACAGGCCGAGCCCTTTTTCGAGATCCATGCGTCGCGCGGTGGCCAGCAGCTTATCGTCGGCCCAGCGGGCATCGACGGCCATTCGCGCCCGGCACCAGCGAATCCGTTCATCAAGATCCGATGGCGGCAGGGCGCCGCTGCGGGGAATCTCCTGGTAGGCGGCCAAAGCGGCCATCATGTTGGCGTCGCGCTCAAATTGCTGCCCCTGAGCCCACAGGGCCAGGCCGCGGGCCTCGGCATCGTTGTGGGCTTTGACCAGCGATTCGATGAGTTCGCGGGTTTCGCTAGGCAGGTGACTCAGACGCACGTTGCCCAGCCGGGCGTACGATCCCTCGGCGTAGACGCTGCGACATCCCAAACCGGCCAGAAAGACCAGCAGGCATAGCGCAACAAGGGCCACCGTTGTCCGAGCCATTCGGTGCATGCGTACAACCTGACGAAAGGATGAGCGAAGCGACATGGCGACGCGCGACCGGTCCCCACCGACCGCAGTTGCCGCTTCTGCCCGTTCATATATAGCCCACGCGTTGCCCCCGGTCAAACTTTCGCCGGGTCACGCGGAAATATGCCTGGCAAGCTGGGAAGAGTTTGCTGCTTGGGGTGAGGAATGTTCCGGTTGTATGGGATGTGAGGCGCGGCTGGGGCGTGCGTGAGTGCGGCTACTTAACGATGCCCGCGCGCCGAAGGGTGTGCAGCACCAGGTCCTCGGCCGCCGTGTCGCTGGTGGTCATCAGGTGGGCGATGTTCTGCCGTTTGCAGAACTGCTCCAGGTCGCCGGTGAATCGCTGCACACGCTCGCGGTAACCGTCCATCATCCGCCGCGTGGTCGAGATGTCCACCGGTTGGCCGGTCTCGCTGTCGACCAGGCGGAAGTCGCCCGAGAGGTCGGGCTCCAGTTCTTCGCGGGCCAGCACCTGGATGACCATCGGCTGGAATCCAGCGAAGCCCAACTGCTTCAACGCGTCGGCGTAACCGTCCGGACTCAGGAAATCGCTGATCACCAGGGCCACGCCCTTGTGACGATGGTGCATCAGGAACTCGCGGACGCTGCGGCCCAGATCGGTGCGGCCCTGTGGCCGGAGACGCCGCAGAAAATCGAACACCGTGAAGATCGAACCCTTGCCGCGCGTGAACGCCAGATGATCTTCTGCCGGCCGGCCGGCCGGTTCACCCGTCTCGGTTTCGCTGCCGACCGACAGGGGATCCGGCGTCGTCTCGCCTTCACAGCTCATGGCCTGCACCGTCACCCGATCGAGGTTGCTCAGGGCAATGTAGGCTACGGCTGCAGCCAGGCGGCGGGCCAGGTCGAACTTCGTCGTCGGCTTGCCGAACCTCATGCTCGTCGACCGGTCCACCAGCAGGTAGACGAACAGATCCTCTTCCTCCGTGAAGAGTTTGATGAACAGATCCTCAAAGCGCGCGTAGGCGTTCCAGTCGATGCGACGGAAGTCATCGCCCTGGCTGTACGGACGGAAATCGGCGAACTCCACGCTCGAGCCGTGCTTGTTGCTCCGCTGTTCGCCGCGTAGCCGGCCGGCGAAGGCCTTGCGGCTAAAGACAGCCATCGCCTCCAGCTTCCGCAGGAACGCCGAGTCGAAGAATTCCAGGGTTTCGTTCTCGGGCATATAGTCTGTCCGCGTGGCTGCGAGCAGCCACCCTACAGAAGCCTAGTCCTTGAACAAGTCGTTCCACTTCTTGCGGGCATCGTCCGGGTTCGGGGCGTTGCGCTGGTCGGGTGTCGTCTCGGCCAACTTGAACTCGTCGCAGAAGTTCGCTCCCTCGAAGTCATGCACCGGGTCGACGTTCGGCAACAGGCACCGTGCCGTCGGGTAGCCCGTGAAGTGCCGGCAGTTGCAGCACGAATGCCAGTAGTTGTGGCACGTGTCGCACGTGTCGTGAAAGCCCGGTGTCTTCTTCATGGCAATGTACTGGGCCTTGCATTTCCAGCAATAGGGCATCAGGGCTCTCCGTTTTCCAGAACCCGCTGTGGCGGGCAGGCATGTCGTCGCCGAATGGTCCGTGGGATGACACATCGATTATAGTCTTCGCCCGTCGCACGACGCAAGACGCTCTTTGAAGTTTCGTTTCCTGTTGCCCATGTCGTGACCCGCTTGGTACCATACGGGGACACTTCGACGCATGGCGGGACACTCGGGCAATCGATGCACGTGGAGGATCGGTTCATGAGCAGGGCCTTCTTTGTCGTTTTTGCTGTGACTCTTCTTGCCGCACTGACCGTCGCCGGATGCACGGCAGGCTCCTGTCCGCCCGACGTGGCGGCGATGTTCGTTGCCATCGACAAGGGCGACGTGGCCGCCGTCCGTGCCGGGATCGACCGACACAAAGAGTGGATCGACGTCGAGGGCGGCCCCTGGGGCGTGCGGCCGATCCAGATGGCCGCATGGTGCCAGCACCCGGAGATCGTCACGCTGCTGCTCGACCGCGGCGCGGATGCCAACGATACCAACGGCTGGGGATGGACGCCCATGCACCAGGCCGGCGAAACTGGCAACGTGACCGTCGCGCGGCTCCTGGTCGATCGTGGCGCGAAGCTCAATCCGAAGACGCACGAGGGCATCACGCCCCTGAGTCTGGCCGTCGTCGGCGGGCACCAGGAAATGGTTGCCTACCTGCTCGACGCCGGAGTGCCGCTGCACGAAACGAGCGGCGGCAACTCGCTGCTGGCCATTGCCGCCGTGAACGGACGGGCCGGCGTGGCGCAGATGTTGTTGGAGCGGGGTCTCGACGTCAACGAGCGCGACGACCAGGGACGGACCGCACTGCATTGGGCGACCGGCCGCGAGGTGGCCGAACTGCTGATCGCCCGGGGAGCCGACGTCAATGCGGTCGGAACGCTGGGCCGCACGCCGCTGCACCTTGCAGCTTTTTTCGGGAACACCGAGGTGGCGGCTCTTCTCATGGACAAAGGCGCTAGCCTGGAGGCCCGAGACCATCGCGGCGAGACGCCGTTGCACGTTGCCGCCTCCGAAGACCAGACCGAGATGGTCAAGCTGCTGCTGAATCGCGGAGCCGACGCCTCGGCCCGCAACACCGCCGGCCAAACAGCCCGCGACCTGGCACTCAAGGCACAGTTTGCCGCGACGGCCGAGGCCTTGTCCGCAGCCGGGGCGCGATGAGTTGGCCGCGTGGTTGCAAAACAGTCGCTACGCGGGCACGGCCCCTCGGCTGCGCTCGGGACAAGCAGGCCGTGCCCCTACACCCCGGCCGAGGGCGGCCGGGCTACACAGACTACAGCGTCGTCCGCTTGCGGCTGCGGGGGTCGCGGCGGACCTGGGTGCCGCTGTGCAGTTGGCCGCGCATTACGGCGGCGCGGAAGCGGCCGGAGGCGTCGTAGTATTCCTTCCGTGTGTCCACCACGTTGACCATCATGCCGGCGCGGTTCATGGGCAGTTGCCCGGCGATGTACCCGTTGGGACGGATGAAGACGCTCGGCCACGAACTGTACCAGGCCGAGGAATTGTTGGCGCTCATCCAGAGGTAGTTCATGCCGCACTGAGCCTGAGCCGTCTGTCGCATGATGTGCGTGTGGATGTTCGGTCCTGGTTTGGCCACGCGGGCGTTGTAGAACGACTGGAAGACCATCTTGACGCCGAGCTTCTTGATTTCGCGGTAGAGTTCCGGAAAACGCACGTCGAAGCAGATCAGGGCGGCACACTTCACGCCGTTGATCGTCCACGTCGTCCAGTGGTCGCCGGCCGAATAGTAGTCCAGGTCGCTGACGGTCAGGAACCGCTTGTCGTAGCGGTCGACGATGCGGCCGCGCGGGTCAATGACATAGAGCGAGTTGTGCGGCTTGTGCGGCGGCGTGAGCGGGTGCGTGCTGCCCAGGACGGTCCAGAGCTTCAGTCGCCCGGCCTCGGCCAGGATGCTTTCCGTCTCCTCGCGCAGGGCCTCCCAGGGATAGTCTTTCCACGTTTTGAACTCACTCCCGGCGTAGCCGCTGAGGGCGCATTCGCTGAAGTGCACCACGTCGGCCCGTGCGGCTTTGGCCCGGGCCATGCAACGGCGGATGGTGCGGCCGTTGTGTCGCGGGTCGGCGGTTACGGCAAACTGGACCGTGGCGACGCGAAAGATGCCTTTTGCCGGCATGACGTGGCTCCTCAACAGGTGTCCTGCGGGCTTCCCGATTGCCGGGAGCCGCGGGGAATTCTTGTATCATCGCCGGGGCCGGATTGCAAGCGGCGGGATGGGGAATGTGCGAGGACGGGCGACAGGTCCTTGCCAGTTGACGGTTGCGTCCCTATTATTCCACAAGGTGAGCGGCACGAGGCTGCACGCCTACGGTGCGGAGAGTTCATGGCGAAGCGTGAAACACAGGCTCCGGCGGAAGCCGATACACGACCGATCATCATCGGCGAGACGGCCTCGCCGCGTCCCGACTGTGAAAAGCTGCGGCACGACGTGGAGTCGCTGACGGAGGCTCTGGAGCTTCAGCGGCGCGAGTTCCGTCGGCTGAGCCAGATCACGGCCCAGATCAATCGCGGCCAGCGTCTGGAGGACGTGCTGAACTTCATCTACGACGAGTTCGCCGACGTCATCCCTTACAATCGTATCGGCTACGCCTCGATCAACTATGAGCAGGAACTGATCGTGTCCCAGTGGGCCCGCAGCGACAATCCGCAGCAGATCGTCGAGGGCTACAGCCGCCCGTTCTCCGAGACTTCGCTGATGGACCTGGCCCGCACCGGGCGACCGCGCATCATCAACAATCTGGCGGATTACAGCCGGACGAAGGCTGCCGGCGAGACGGCACAGATGCTCGTCGACGAGCAGATGCGATCATCGCTGACCTGCCCACTGGTGGTGGACGGCCGGCCCGTGGGATTCCTGTTCTTCGACAGCATGCGGCCCGACGCCTACAGCAACGCCCACGTGGACTTCTTCCTTCAGATCGCCGGCGTGGTTTCGGTGGCCATCGAGCGCGGCCGCATGTTCTCGCAACTGGCCGAGCGCAATCGGACGATCGAGCAACAGAATCGTCAATTGGCCGACGAAAACGAGCGCAATGCGCGCGAGATGGAACTGGCCCGCAAGGTACAGTTGGCGCTCATCCCGCGTGTCCTGCCGCGGTCCGACCGTATCAAGATGTCGATTCTCTACGAGCCGGCCGAACTGATCGGCGGCGATGCCCTCAACGCCATATCCCTGCGCGATGGGTGCCTGGCGGTCTACCTGGCCGACGCCATGGGCCACGGCGTGTCCGCCGCGCTGCTGATGAGTGTGGTCACGGCGGCGTTCCGTATGGCCGTCACCCAGGATGAGGCCCAGGGCGCATGCAGTCCGAGTCAGGTGCTGCGACAGGTCAACGAAGCCATCGTCGGGCTCTTTGAGATGAACTACGTGACGGCTCTGTGCTGCTTACTCGACCCCAACCGTGGCCGCATGGTCTACTCGGTGGCCGGCCACCCGCCGGGGCTGATTCGCCGCGCAGGCGGGCACGTCGAGGAACTGGGCACCCGGGGCGGTATTCCGCTGGGCATCGAGGACGACGTTGTCTACCACGACGTCAGCGTGGACCTGGGCCCCGAGGACCTGCTGCTGCTCTACACCGACGGCGTCATCGAGGCCGCGGGGCCCGACGGGGCGCAGTTCGGCATGCACCGGCTCAAGGCCCTTCTGGCCCGCAGCGATTTGCAAACAGCCGACCATGCCACCCAGGCCCTGCACGACCAGCTCATGGGCCACTGCAAGTGCCACAAGCTTGAGGACGACGTGACCGTCCTGGCGGCGAAGTGCATCTCGTAAAGCCGCGCTCGTCTACTTGCTGATCCCTGCTACATTTTCCATTGCCAGAGTCCCCAGGCACATCCTATCCTAGTCGGCCATGCAAACCATCGAACAGGTCATTCTGCAGCACGGAGATCGCGGCATCGAACAGGTGGCCCGCTGCCTGCCGCCTCGCTATTGCATGCGTGCCGCCGAGGCCCTGTGGGCCTGCCCGCGCGGCCGCGTGCTCGTCGCCACGGGCTTCCCCGTCGGCGGCACTTACGAGACCGACGGCCCGATTGCCGCCGTGGGTCTCTACGACGCCCTGGAACGCATGGGCTTCGAGCCGCACTTCGTTGCCGCGCCGCCCATCGCCCACGTTCTGGCCGAGCGCTACCGCGTGATCGAGTTTCCCATCCTGGACCTTCAGGCCAGCCGCCGCCCGGCACTTGACCTGCTGGACCGCTGGCAACCTGTAGCCATGGTCTCCATCGAACGTCCCGGCCATGCCGCCGATGGACGGTGCTACAACATGGCCCACCAGGACATCAGCGACCGCGCCGCCAAGCTGGGCGTTCTGTTCGAGGAGGCCGCCTGCCTGACCATCGGCATCGGCGACGGCGGCAACGAGATCGGTATGGGCAACGTCCTGGAAGCCCTGGCGACGCTGGAGATCCGGCCCTGCGTGGTGCGGACGACGCACCTGATTGCCGCCACGACCTCCAACTGGGGCGCCTACGGCCTGATGGCCTGCCTGGCCCATCTGAGCGGCCTGCCGCTGTTGGACGCCGTGGACGAGCACGTGGTGTTCGATTTCTTTCTCAGCCGCCACGCCGTCGATGGCCGCACCATGCGACGGGAGAAGACCGTCGACGGGCATGCCCTGGAGCGGACCGACCAGATTCTGCGGCAACTGAGGGCCGTGGTCGCCGCCTGGGCCGGGGGCCGGGAGCCGCCAGGGTAGGGGGTAGGCCGAGGCGGCCGGTCGGGGCGGGGGATCGCCGGGGAGTTTTTTTCTGGCCAAACGGGATTGGCGACCGTACACTGCTCGGCTGCAGGTTACGCTGCAATACGGTGTTACGCGCCCTGCCGGGGTGCGGACAGACGCTCACATAAGAGGAGGACGGCAATGCGATTTCTCGCCTGTGTCAGTGCGATGGTCATGCTGGTGGCGTTTGTCGGCTGTGAGCAGAAGCAGCCGCCCCCGAAGAAGCCCGAGGCCAAGAGCTTCGTCATTATCACCAACCATGCTGCTCAAGAGGTGACGGCGGCCGCCACGTCGATGAAGGCCAAGCTCGATGGCACATCGATCACGGTCAGCGAGGGTACGACGGCCGAGCAGCAAGTGGCCGCCCTGAAGCAGGCCGAGAGTTCCGACGGCGTGGCTATTGACGCCATCGCGACGCCCGAGGTTGCGGCTGCCATTGCCGCCCTGGCCGAGAAGAAGATTCCCGTGGTCACCTACTACAGCGACTGCCCGCCCGTCGGCACGCTGGGCCGCAGCACCTTCATCGGCGCCGACCTGACCTTCGTCGGACGGATGGTGGCTTCGGCGATGGCCGAGAAGATCGGTCCCGACGGCGGCCTGGTGGCCGTGATCAGTGCCCCCGAGACGCCCGGCCAGCTGGCCTTGGAGAAGGGCATCACGCAGTTCCTCGATCAGCCCAAGTTTTCGGTCAAGGGGCCCGAACGGGCGAATGTCAGCGAAGGCGGCGTACAGGCGGCCATCGATAAGGTCATGGCCGAAGAGAACAGTGTTGCGGGCTGGATCCTCATCAACCCGGCCGCCGAGCCGACCGGCGAGGGCAATCCGCTGGCCAAGCTCGCCACATCGCGAGCCGTGCTGCTGTCGGGCACGGTCGCCGGCATGAAGGTCGTCGACGAGAACAAGGTCGTCGTGGCGCCGCCGTTCGCCGCCATGGGACAGATGGTCGTGCGGGTGCTTGACGCCATGGTCCGCAACAAGACCCCGTTCCCTGAAACGATGAGTGTGGACGCGGACGTTGTGACGCTGAGCAATATGGAGAGCATGACCGAGACCACCAAGGCCATCGAGAGCGGCGCCAAGGTCGTGCCGGTCTATCCCGACCGTCCCAAGAACGATCGCTAATCGCTGTGGCCCTGCCGCGAAGGGCCAAACACTGATTTTCCGCACTCCGCCACGGTCGACAGGCCATGGCGGAGTTCTTTTTGGCCACTGGCATGCTTCTGACGCGGAACAATCGCGGGCACACGTTGACCGACCGGTTGCCGCCCGGTATACTTAGCCGGGTCTGAGGCCGATCAGATGCCTTCCCGGGACATTCGTCGACTGGTTGGTGGGCAAGAGCCCGCGAGGACGGACCGTCTGTGAGCGATAAAAAAGAATACTGTGGGCTGTTCGGGGTGTTCGGTCATCCGGATGCCGTGGAACGGGTCTACCTGGGGCTGTTCGCCCTGCAGCACCGAGGCCAGGAAAGTGCTGGCATCGCCTCGACCGACGGCACGACGATCAAGCACCACGTCGGCATGGGCTTGGTCCGCGATGTCTTCGGCCGCGAGGATCTGGCTGCCCTTCGCAACCGCGCCGCCATTGGGCACGTGCGCTACAGCACGACCGGCTCGAGCCGCGTCGAGAACGCCCAGCCGATGGTCGTCCGCTACAGCCGCGGCCCCGTGGCCATCGCCCACAACGGCAACCTGACCAACGCCCGGGTCCTGCGCGATGAGTTCGAAGCACGTGGATCGATCTTCCGGACGACCAACGATACGGAGGTCATCGTCCACCTGCTGGCCGGCGTGGCCTTTCAGGATCTGGCCGACCCTTATGCCCACGTGCTGGACCACTTGGAAGGGGCTTTCAGCCTGCTGATTCTGGCGCCGGACCGCATGATCGCGGCCTGCGATCCGTACAAGCTGCGGCCGCTGTCGCTCGGCCGCCTGGGCGACGCCTATGTCGTCAGCAGCGAAACCTGTGCCTTCGACATGCTGGAGGTCCAGCGCATCCGCGACATTGAGCCCGGCGAGATTCTGCACATCAGCGACACGGGGCTGCGATCGAGCACGTACTGCCATCCAGAGCGCGTGCGGCCGTCGCACTGCATCTTCGAGCACATCTACTTCTCGCGGCCCGATTCGTACGTCTTCGGCGACTCGGTGCATGCCGTCCGCCGCAACCTCGGACGCCAACTGGCACGCGAGCATCCGACCGAGGCAGACGTTGTGGTGGCCATTCCCGACACAGGGCACTCGGCCTCGACCGGCTATGCCCGCGAGAGCGGCATCCCGCTGGACATTGGTTTCATCCGCAGCCACTATGTCGGTCGCACTTTCATCCAGCCCAACCAGGCGGACCGCGCTTCGAGCGTCCAGGTGAAGCTGAACATCATGCGCGAGGTGGTCGAGGGCAAACGCTTGGTGGTGATCGAGGACTCGGTGGTTCGCGGCACGACGACGCGCGGCAAGATGCAGGCCCTGCGGAATGCCGGCGCCAAAGAGATTCACCTCCGCGTCAGCAGCCCGCCGGTTCGCCACCCGTGCTTCTACGGCATCGATTTCCCAACGTCCGACGAGCTGATCGCCTCGGGCCGCACGCCCAAGGAAATCGCCGACTTCCTTGGCATCGACTCGATCGGCTACCTCTCGGTGCCCGGCACGCTGTCGTGCGTCACGCGGCCGCCGAGCCAGTACTGCACGGCCTGTTTCACGGGCCGCTACCCCGTCCCCATCGGCGCCCACACCGGCAAATATGCCATGGAACGTCACCAACTCTCGATGTTCTGACGAATGCTCGTGTCGATTCAGTGGGCGTCGGCCTGTTGTGCCGCGACGGACTTGCACATCCGGGATACCCACAGGTAGCCCAGGCTGCCGCAGATCACGTCGGTCGCCAGGCGACCGAAAAACACCCCACGGACGTCCAGCAGGTGGGCCCCCAGGTATGACAGCGGCAACAGCAGCACCAGAACGCGGAAACCGTTGAGCAACGTCGCCAGGAAGGGCCTGTGCAGGCCGGTCAGGAAGAAGGTGCTGTAGCGGTGCACCTCCATCAGGCCATATCCGAACGAGATGGTGCGAATGTACAGGATCAGAGTTTTGACGACCATGGGGTCGTCGCTGAAGGCCGACGCCAACCAGGGGGCGCACAGAAAGAACACCACGGCCACCAGCCCGCCGTAGAGAACCGCGAAACGCGAGGCGACCCTCTGGGCTTCGCGGATGCGGTCCGAGCGACCGGCCCCGAAGTTCTGGCTTACGAACGGTGTCAGCGACATGCCCAGGGCCATCGGGATAACGAAGGCGAACATCTCGATGCGGCCGGCGGCGCCGCAAGCCGCCACAGGTTCCTTGCCGAAGCCGCCCAGGATTCTCGTTATCACGGTAGCCGAGATCGGCATCAGGATCATACTCAGGACGCTCGGCACGCCGTAGAGGACGATGCCCCGGATCGAACTGAGGCAATCGCGTGCGGACCAGGTGCGAAACACGAGCAGGCGATGCTTGCGGTATAGCAGCGCGAGCAGCCACACGGTGGCCACCGCCTGCGCGATGACCGTGGCCAGGGCCGCACCACGAATACCCATGGCCGGACAGCCGAAGTGGCCGAAGATCATGATCCAGTCGAGGACCACGTTCAGGCCGGTGCCCAGCATCATCAGTCCGCTGGCGGACTTGGAATCGCCGACCGAGATCAGGATGCCGTTGCCCAGCATGGGCAGGGCCATGAACATGGCCCCGAGGTACCACGTGCGCATGTACTGGCCGACCAGGGGCAGCGTTTCCGGTTTGGCGTTCAGGGCTTTGAAGACCGGTTCCACGGTCATGTGCCCGACGGAGGCCATGGCTGCGGCCACCAGCACGATCAGGGCAATGCCGAGAGTGGTTAGACGCGACGCCGTATCCTGATCGTGTCGCCCGATGGCGTGCGACGCCAGCGTCATGACGCCCGTTCCGATGCCGCCGGCCACAAAGGTCAACAACATGACCACCGGAAACGTGAAACCCATGGCGGCCAGCGCGTCGGTGCCCAGGCGCGACACGAACCACGTGTCGGTCAGGTTGTAGGCGTTCATGGCGAACGTGCCGGCAAGCATGGGTACGGCCATGGAGAATAAGGTGCGGGGAACGCTCCGGCTAACCAGCACTGCCATTGTGACTGCTCGTTTCTACCTGATATTGATGGACCTTGCTGCCCACCCGGGGACTGCGAGGAAACATCCATCCGTCGCCGAGGCCGTGGCGAGGTCCTTCGCCTCCTGACCAGCATTGCGACGATACGACAAAACCGACTGCTCTTCCAGCACATTCCGGACCTCAAGGTTCGAAAGCGTGCAGCCGTATTGAAGGCGTCTCACCTTGCCGACAGACGCGTGCTGTGCTTCTGCTTGCGGAGAAGTGTGTGTTCTTGTATGCTCGGGGTCGAACAGGTGGACCTCCGTAATCAACCAGGGCCCGGTGATGCCATGTCCGAGAATCGAACCGATGCGGTTGGGCAGTCCGACAAGGTCGTCATCCGCGAAACCTGGCTGGTGCCGGTTGCGCGGCCCTCGGTCTATGCGATTGCATCAGACTTCACGCGAATGCCCGAGAACTTCCCGAAGCTTGCTCACTCCGTGAAGATCGTCAGCCGCAACGGCAACCGGCTGACCATTGAGGCCGAAGCGGCGTCGTTTGGCAGGTTGTTTCCTCGCGTGAAGATCTCGATCGAGGCGGAACTCCTCCCGGAACGTGGATATCGTTGCTCGACGTTCAACCGTACGTTCAATACCAGGGGAGAGGAAGAGCTTCTCCTTGATGATGCCCCGGAGGGTACCCAGGTGCAGTACGCGTACGTCGTCACGGTCAAGCGTCAATGGCTGCGCCCTCTGTTCGCGTGGCTGGTGCGGACGTTCGGATTGCCGTACTGGAAGAAACACTACCTGACTCCGTTGACCCTCCGCGCGCGGGAACATCAAGACGCGCTGTCGACAAGCGGAACGGGGCAGGGGGAATTCTAAAATCCCGACAACATCGGGCGAGGCCCACGTGTTGTCGTTCTTCTGCCTGCTTCCCCTTGCCGCAGCCGGGAGAGCGTTCTATACTCTGGAGGCTAGATGTCGCCGACAGAGGGCTGCCATGACCACGCCACAAGCCAGGCGAACCTACGGATTGCGCGTCCTGCCGGGCGGGAACGACCTTGCGGCTCGGGTCTCGCTCGACTACGAGCAGAAACTCTTCAGCCGCAACTATCGCCGCCCCGTGCTCGTCTCCGCGGCCCTTGCCGCCGATTCGGGCGACGTTGATCGTTGGGCGGCCGCCGGGGCGTGGCGCCTGTTGGGAGCCGACGTAGCAGCCCGCGTCCTCAACCGCATTGCCACCGAAGGGGCCGAACCGCTCATGCTTCAGGCGATCGTCCGCGGCGGCAATGCCGACAACGCCCGGCAGGTCAGCGACGGCATGGCCGAGGTGTGCCTGGCGGTCGATTGCGCGTTTATCGACGAGACCCAGCCCACGGCGGCCACCGCGAGCGAGCCGCTGATCGTCACGGCTGCATCGACGGGCGTCGTCGAGAAGAATCGCATGATGGATCCCGGCCGCTTCGAGGTGGGCGACACCGTGCTGGCCGTCGGCAGCGACCGCCTGTGGCCCGATATGCTTGGCCCGGCGCAGGAAGCGATCAAGAAGGCCAAGCCGGCGGACCTCCTGCGAAAGCTTGGCTATGTTGCGACCGAAGCAACGTTGCGGCCGGCGCCGGCTCTGGCAGGGCACCTTCAGCAGATTCTCCGCGGCTACCATGTCAAGCGTGTCGTTCACGCCATGACCACGGTCGAAGGCGACGGCCTGGCGGTCGCCCTGGAGCGGCTGGTGGCCGGTCGCTTCGAGGTCCGTCGCGGCAAGCCGCGCCGCGCGTTCTCCGCCCTGATGTCGGTGCTCGACGTGGACGAGTCCAAGGCCGACGGTGTCGACGAGGGGCACCGTGCGGGCATCGGGTACCTGATGGTCGTCAGCAGTCCGTTCGCCAACGCGATCGCCCGTCGCTTGCGGCGCTGCGGTCATTCGGTCTACCAGTTCGGTCGGCTCGCCGAGGCCGCACCGCGGCCGTGACTTGTTCCCAGGAGAAACCATGTGCGGCATCGCCGGCCTGATCACTCGCGACGGCTCACCGGTTGATCGCGACCTGTTGCGACGGATGGCGGCGGCACTGGCCCATCGCGGGCCCGACGAGCAGCAAGTCTGGATCGACTTCGAACGTCCAAGCTGCGGTTTGGCTCATGCCCGCCTCGCGATTCTCGACCGTGCAGGCGGTCGGCAGCCCATGACCGCCCCCGATCATCCGCGGCGCGCCGTCGTCTTCAACGGCGAAATCTACAACCACCGCAATCTGCGACAAGAACTTGAGGCTTGCGGCCGGCGCTTCGTGTCCGACCACAGCGATACCGAGGTGCTGTTGCCACTCTATGACGAGCACGGCGACAACCTGCCGAAGCATCTTCGCGGCATGTTCGCCTTCGGTCTGTACGACGGACCGGGCGAAAGGCTGCTGCTCGCACGCGACCGCCTGGGCCAGAAACCGCTCTACTGGACCGCCACAGACCGGTGCTTCGCCTTCGCGTCCGAGTTATCGGCCCTGATGCTCGTGCCGGGTGTGTCGCGGACTATCGATCGTGAGGCCCTCGGCCTGTATTTCATGCTCGGCTACGTCCCCGCGCCGTATACGATCTATCGCGGCGTCCACAAGCTGCCGCCCGCGACTTGCCTGTCCGTGCCGCTGGACGGTGCATGGGACGACCTTGCGCCGGTGCCGTACTGGACCATGTCGACGCCGCAGTCACACGATAATCGCGGGCCGTCAGCTGCTGGCGACGCGACATTGGCCGCAGCGCTCCGAGAAGCGGTGGCTGTGCGGTTGGAGGCCGACGTGCCGCTCGGGTTCTTCCTGTCCGGCGGTCTGGACTCGTCGCTCGTTGCGGCTTTGGCGCGGCAAGCCTGTCCCGACCGCACGCTTCGCACGTTCTCGATGAGCTTTCCGGATGCTCGCTACGACGAATCGCGATTCGCCGAACTGGTCGCCCGACACGTCCGTGCCGAGCACACGCGGCTGGAGATCGCCCCGACTTCGCTACGGGAACTCCTGCCAACGGTCGCCCGTGCTTTCGGCGAACCGTTTGCCGACTCGTCGGCGATTCCGACGTACCTGCTGTGCCTCGCGGCTCGCGAGCACGTGACCGTGGCCCTCTCGGGCGACGGTGGAGACGAGTTGTTCGGCGGCTACGACCGCTATCGCGCCGTGTCGCTTGCTCAGGGGCTGGACCACGTTGCGCCGCTGGCGTTCGCGCTGAGCCTGCTGGGCAGGGCGGTGCCGTGCGGCGGCGATCTGAAGAGCCGCCGGTCGCGACTGCGGCGATTCGCGGATGTACTGGCCGACCGACCGTTGTCGCGCTATCTGAAATGGGTCTCACCTTTCCACGAGTCTGACCCGGCCGCGATTATCAGCCGCACGCAAGCGGAGAGTAGTCCCTTGCGCGACGCGGAAGCCTTCCTGCGATCGCGCCTTCCGGGCGATGCGACCCTGCCTTTCGGTGAACGGGTTCGTGCCTTGGATGCCGCGACGTACTTGCCCGACGACGTTTTGGCCAAAGTCGACCGGGTCTCGATGGCCCATGGCCTCGAAGTCCGCTCGCCGCTGCTGGACCACAACGTAGCCGCACTGGCGCTGTCGTTGCCGCTAGGGTGGCACGTCGGTCTGCGGCGGCAGAAGGCGGTCCTTCGCCGCCTGGCTGCGGAACTGCTGCCACCGGAGATCCTCGCTCGCGGCAAGATGGGTTTCGGCGTGCCGGTCTCGGCATGGCTGGCGGGCTCGGAGGCCTCCTGGATGCGCGAGCAACTCGCCGACGGTCCTCTGGCCGAGTCAGGCCTGGTTGACGTCGATACGCTTCGCCGCATCATTGACGAGCACGCAACGGGTCGCGCCGACCACGGCCCGCGCCTTTACTCGCTGCTGATCCTTAACCAGTTTCTGGCCGACAGGTCTTCGAAGATCGATTCTTAGGTGGCACACATGAGTGAACCATCCGCTTCGTCGTCTCCTGCCAAGCGATCCTGGCGCGAGGCCGTCCGTGGCAACGTCCTGGCCATGGGTCTGGTGAGCATGTTCACCGACGCCAGCAGCGAGATGATCAATCCGCTGCTGCCGATCTTCATCACGGGGCTGGTCCCATTAGGTTGGGCGGCCGTGTACGTCGGGCTGATGGAGGGCATCGCCGAAACCACGGCCAGCGTGCTGAAGATATTCTCCGGTCGCATCAGCGATCGCCTCGGCAAACGCAAGGCCTTGGTTGTTGTTGGCTATGGCCTATCGTCAATCTGCCGGCCACTGATCGCCTTGGCCGGTGCGGGTTGGCAACTGATCGGCCTGAAGTTCGGCGATCGCGTCGGCAAGGGTATACGCACCAGTCCGCGCGACGCGCTGATCGGCGACTCGGTCGGCCCTGAGCATCGCGGCCTGGCCTTCAGCTTCCATCGCATCATGGACCACGTCGGGGCGATCATCGGCCCAGTTATCGCCGTGGCGATTCTCTACGCCTTTCTCGGAAGCATTCTGTGGCAGGGTCATGGCGAGCAGGTCACCGACGACGAGATGCACGCCATGCGCTGGCTTTTCGCCGTGGCGCTAATTCCCGGCATTCTGGCCATGGCGGCGCTTGTGATGAAGGTCCGCGAGGTGACTCCAAAGGCCGACGGGTCTGCCGCTCACGGCGACAAGGCCAAGGCGAAGTTGCCCGGCCGCTTTTATGCTTTCGTGGCCATCGTCACACTGTTCGCTCTCGGCAACAGCACCGACTATTTCCTGCTCTACTATGCCCGTGCCGGCTTCGGCTTCAGCATCCTCGAAGTCATGGCCCTGTGGATGTTGCTGCACGTTTCGAAGATCGTCTTCAGCATTCCCGGCGGTGTCCTTTCGGACCGCATCGGGCGGCGGCCGATCATTGTCGCCGGTTGGCTCGTCTACGCCCTGGTTTACCTGGGCCTGTCGCGAGCCGACGCGACCTGGCAACTCTGGACGCTGATCACCATCTACGGGTTCTACTACGGCATGACTGAGGGCACGGAGAAGGCCCTGGTGGCTGACTTCGTGCCCAGCAGCTTCCGCGGCACGGCCTACGGCATCTACCACGGCGCGATCGGCATTGCCGCTCTGCCGGCCAGTCTGCTGTTCGGGCTACTCTGGAAGTACTGCGAGGATGTGCGGCCCGGGCTCGGTCCGACGGTGGCCTTCAGCGTGGGGGCGGCCCTTGCGGGTCTGGCTGCGATTCTGCTCATGGTTCTGCTCGGTGCCGCTCGTGGCAAGACCGAACGTTTGGCGGCATGACTGGCGGTGTGTGGAGCCCACGTATAGAAAGGGGCGAACCACATGGGTTCGCCCCTCACCGTTGACTATGGCAGACACAGTTCGCGTCTGATGAAGCTCCCGAACGAAGTCGAGGGACGCGGCCGCTAGCCTTCACTTGCGTTGCCACTACTTCTTACGCAGTTCCACCATGCCGCCGCGCTCCAGGACGCGGAAGAATCGCAGCAGGTCCTTCATCGGCTGATCGAACTCGGTCCGCACCAGGGCCGCAATCTCGGCCACCGAGCGTTTGCCGTCGGCCCAGTAGCAGGCCGTCACATACGGCATGTTCCACCGCGGGTCGCCGAACCCGTCGCGATCCCTTGGCGGCACGTTGTCGAACGTTGGTGCGCCCCAGAACTTTCGTACGGGTACCGTCGACCATTCCTCCTGTCCGCCGTCCTCGGGTTTGACCAGGGTGGCAGCATCCAGGGTCGGTAACTGCGCGGCGAGGGTTTCGGCTCCGGTGGCCCCGAGCTTGGCGGTCCACAACACACGTACCCGCCAGCGGTCGAGGAAGAACGCCCGGCGTTCGGGCGACAGGTCGCCCGTGGCAGGGAAATCGGCCTGGGCTGCAGCGACGGTCGCTTCGGCCAGGGCGTTGCCGTCCTCCGGGCCGGCCTCGGCCAGCCAACGCGCGGCCGCGGCGGTGGCCGCCGTCACGCGATGCATCGACGACGGCTCGATGCCCGACCAGTCGTCGAGATTCGTGTGCCAGTGATGCGGGGACCTCAGCAGGCATACCGTTGGAACGCCGGCCAGCGGATCGCACATGGCGTTGTCACTGAGCGAATGCGGAAGTTCCCTGGCCGGCAACGTGCCCTCAACGCTTTCGCTGAGTTTCATCGCCCAGCGCATCAGCGTGTCGGTTGCGGCCGGGCCGGCTTCGCTAGTGAGGTAGAACTGGGCCGGGTGGTCCGGAGTCTCCGGCTCACCGACGCAGTCGAGGTTCAGGCCCGCCAGCGTCCGCCCGAGCAGTTGGCTGCGCGACGTGTAGAACGCGTACGTGCCGTAGCATTCGCTCGTCAGCAGGATTCGCACGCGCCGTCGAGGCAGGGGCATGGAGGCCATTAGACGCATCGCCTCGATGATCGCGGCGCACCCTGACGCGTTGTCGTTGGCCCCGATCTCATAGAGATGGGCGACCAGCAGGATCTCTTCATCGGTTTCGCCCGGCAGGACGCCGGTTACGACCGGCAGCGTTCCCTTGCCAAGACGCCCCGTGACCTTAGCCTCCAGTGTCACGCGGCCGTTGGCGAGCATCTCGCGCAGCCGCCGACTCGTGTCGGCCGTGATCTGGAACCCCGTCATGCGGCAATCGGACGCCTTCTGTGCCCAGCCGTCCGCGGCGTCCGACCAGCCGTTCGACCAGGCCAGAGCCTCGGGATGCCGATCGGCGTGGGACACGTGAGAGCTGATCAGGGCCAGCGCGCCGACCTCGCGGGCGAAGACCTTCATCGGTCCGCGGCCGACCATCGACGTCAGGATGAACGCCCCACGGAGCTTCTTGCGGTCTTCGGGCGACACCGTCCTGATGTCGTCCACGACCATCAGCGGGCCCCGAACGCCGTTGGGCGACGTCGGCTCGGACCACATGCAGCACGACAGCGGTTCGCTCTTGCGGTCGCACAACAATTCCTTCTGCGGCTCAACGATGCGGAGCGTGGCCTCGTCGGCCTCCCAGGCCAGCGGCATCGTCCAGGCCTGCATCCGCGTCCGCCCGTCGGCTGGGCAGGGCACGATTTCCACGTCCTGCACGCCGATCTGCCGCAACTGCTCGGCACTGTAGCGGGCCGTTCGCGCGAAGGCCGTGTAGTCCGATTCCAGGTCGCTCTGCCACAGGGCGTAAAGCCAATCGAGCGTCTGCTCCTCGTTGTAACGTTCCAGCATGTCCGCCACGATCGCGCCCAGGCGGTCTTTCAGTCGGCTGTCCATCAACGGCTCCTTCATCTTCTCCGCAACTACGGTTCCAGTCGGCCGCGAAGCGCACGCTCCAGGTAAGCCAGGGCGTAACGCATGCGGCTCTTGATCGTACTCTCTCCGACACCCGCGACTTCGGCGATCTCCTTGAACGCCAGCCCTTCGAACATCCGCAGGGCGATCACTTCGCGGTAGATCGGATCCAGTTGGGCGATGGCTTCTCGCAGCAATCGGTCCTCCTCGTCGCGCGACAGCGGCTCCAGGGGGCCATCCCCGACTTCGCACAACCACTGTGTTGCGCTGACGTCCTCGTCGTGGTTCGCCGCGGCCCGTTCGAGGCTGGTCGTGCGCCGCCGTTCGGCGCGACGCAACTCGTTCTGGCACAGGTTGTGGGCGATGCGATAGGCGTAGGTCGAGAAACGTGCCGTCTCGCGGTACTGGGTGCGCTTCTCGAAGATGTTCAGGAAGGTCTGCTGGTAGATGTCGCGTGCGGCGTCCCAGTCGTGCAGAAAGCGAAAGGCGTAACTGAGGATGCGGCGCTCATAGCGTCCGAGCAGGATTTCGAAGGCCTCGAAATCCCCGGCCGCGCAGGCATGCATCAACTGCTCGTCCGTCCTTGCCTCTGGCTCAGTCATAGTGACGCCGGTTCACTGACGTTCGTTGCAGTCATGCCGCCGACAC
>JAFGPY010000205.1 GCA_016935955.1 Planctomycetota bacterium | reverse complement strand
GCCACGACGCCGACCATCGTGACCAGGACCGCGATGATCGCAATGACAATCAGCAACTCGATCAGGGTGAAGCCTGAACCCCGTCGCACATTCGCTCCAGCAAAACAGGCATGGTCGTCGCTCATTGCGAGACTCTCCACTGTAGGCGCTCTGTTGAGTCCGACGACGCTGCTCCGGACAGATCCACCTGCCTTGCCGTCGGATGTCATTCCTCCATAGCTTGTCCCAGCCAGAACCAGAACATCGTTTCACCTGATTTGGCGCCGCAACCGAGACTCTTGTCTTCCGCCTGCAGTTCCAGTTCGCCCCACTCCTTCCACACCACGGAGCCGCCGAAGAAGAGGGTGTTGCCACCGCCGGTGAATGCCCGATCGAGCACGTTGTCGCTGTCCGTGCCGTGATACCATCCAGCCGGATCCCAGGAGGCCGGACCGAATCGGAGCAGATCGGCGAAGATCGGCATGTTGTCGGTGCCCGCCTGGACCTTGCGGATCGGCATGCGGCCATCGGTCAACGGGCTGTTGTAGATGGACCCCCTGTTGATTGTTGTGTAGTAGCCCAACCGGGCCACGTAGGAGTCCCCGCTCGTGACAGGGTGATTCCACGAATCGAACTGCCAGTCGTCGTAGTTGCCGTAGTCGGGGTACAGCGGGCAGAAGAAGACCTCGGCCGAGCCTCCCAGTTGCTTCAGCAAGGCTACGTCGCTCATAGCCACCCAGACGTCCAGCGTCGGCCGCGAACCACCGTCCCACCTGAACTGGTGGGTCAGGCTGTCGCCCCAGTAGTGAGAAAACTCGGGCAACCAGCCGTCGTTCTGCTCGGCGTAGCCCATCAAAACCTGGTGAATCGTCTTGAGGTTGCGCTGGCACTTGGTCGCGTTGATCTTGTTCTGAATGACCGGGGCCACGACGCCGACCATCGTGACCAGGACCGCGATGATCGCAATGACAATCAGCAACTCGATCAGAGTGAAGCCCCGACCGCGACGCAGGCAACAATGCTTTGCCAAAAGAGCCCCAGGAATGCTCATCAAAGTCTCCACTTTCGCCCTATGCATTTCCACGCGTCCATCGCCGACACAGGGAGTCCGGAGTGGGCGAAACCAGAACCACGGCCCACTCACAACATAGGGTAGTTGGCGCGATGCTCCGCTACATACGGTATTCCACTTGAACTATAACCTTTTGGGGGACAGAATTCCAGCGCTTTCCCCCCTGCCGCCCGCCCATAAGAGACAGCTTGGACGGCTCTTGCGCGGCATCCGGGGAGTTGCAGCCGCTCTGCCCTCACCGACAGTCCGCCCCAGGGCAGGAAGGTCCACCATACGAGGGCGTTCTGCCGCCCCGGCAGTCCCCATGTGACCTGATTCCCAAGTGTCTCGTGAGGCCTCGGTGCATCCCGTGGCCCCTTCCGGGCTACTTCGGGGAAGCCGCCGGCACAGGACGGTCGCGGTGGTCCACCAGGTGCAGGGCGGCCAGATACTGCCGATTCCGGTCGGCCGAGACACCCAGGTTCTGCATGGCCGCAATGACCGAGGCGTGGGCCTTTCCATCGCTCAGGGACGGTTCCTGCTGGCGGAGTTTCTCGACCGTCAGCGGCCATAGCCCCTGGTCGGCCCAGACCAGGCCGAAGCGGTAGTGCGACCTCAGGTTGTCGCCATCCGGCTGCCCTGCCCGCTCAAGGACCTGGCGGGCCTCGCCCGGGCGATTCATCTGCCAGTAGCACAGGGCCAGGCGGCCCATGGCTTCGACGTAGTGCGGGTTGATCTGAACGGCTGCGCGGTACTGCTCCGCCGCCTCGTCCGTGCGGCCCAGACTCGACAGCAGCAACCCGAAGTAGTACCGCAGGTCGGCGTACTTCGGGTGTGCCTCGACCGCCTGCCGGTGCATTTCGACCTGCTGCCGCATCAGTTCGTCGTGATCGGGTTCGTCGGAGCCTTCGCAGTCCGACGGCTCGCCGTCCGGATCGCCGGCGTCGGCCCGCAGGGCATCAAACCGTCCGCGGTCGACAATCGCTCCATCCTCGATCGCGGCCCTGCGATCGCGTTGCTGTTGCAGCGCGGCCTGGAGCCCGACTTCCGACAGACGGGTGTAGAGCTGCTCGCTGCTCGGAGCGATGCGGCGGGCCAGCTCCATGGTCTCGGCGGCCTCTTGCGAACGACCTGCCCGTTCGAGGGCTACGGCCAGACCGGCATATGCCAGAACGTACTGCTCGTTGACGGCAATGGCCCGGTGGAAGGTGGCCACGGCGGCTTCGGCTTGATCCTGTTCGGACAGCAGCATGCCCTTCAGGACAATGGCCTCCAGGTATCTGGGATTGAGAGCCAGGGCCTTGTCCACGTGACCGGCCGCATCGTCGAGGCGGCTGAGCCGCACACAGAGCCGCGCGGCCCGAAGATGGACGTCGGCGAAGTCGGGACACCGGTCGAGGACCTGGCGAACCTCGTCCAAGGCCTCCTCGAATCGTTCCTGTTCTTCGAGGCGAGCCGCAAGGTCGGTGCGGGCTTCCCAGTTGTCGGGCTCGAGCAGAATGGCGTCCTGGTAGGCGCAAACGGCCCCCTCGTGGTCGCCCAGAAGCGTCAGGATGCTGGCCAACTCCACGCGAACCGCGAACTCTTCGGGGCGGGCCTCGACCAGCCACTGGAGCTTGGTCCGGGCCTTCGGCAGGTCTTCGGTCACGAGGTAGATGGCGGCCAACCGTTCGGTCGCCTCACAGGCACTGCGACCGGCCAGCTGCGCGGCGGCTTCGTAGCATTCGATGGCCCGCCCGATCTGGCCCTGACGCTCGGCCAGTTGTCCGGACAGGAACCAGACGCGACCGTCGTGCAACCCATCGAGCAGGACGGCGTCGAGAAACTCCCGAGCCCGGGCCGTATTGCCCTGGTCGCTCAGGACGGCAGCCATCGCCAGACGAGCGGCCGTCATCTGCGGACGCCTCTGAAGAACACGATCCAGCAGTCTCTGCGCCTCCGCGAGATCGGCGTCTTCAATGGCTTTCAGGACTCGGCGGTACAAGGCAAGCGTTTCGCCGTCCATGTCCCGGCTGTCGGGCCAGTAGTCTCCGCCCGGGAAAACCATCGCGGCGGCATAGCGGCAGAAACAGTCCACAAGGCTCCGCCCCAGAATCCGAACAAGCTGCATTCACTGCTCCTTGCTGACAACTCACGACCTGGTGACGCAGCGCCCACCGGCAACGGAACGCCCACGAACGGGCGCACCGTGATCGGTGCACGGATCGCGCTGACCGTATTAGGAATCGGGCTGCCGGTGCACCCAGCTTGAGGAATAGCCGCCGCGACGGGGCTCGCCGCAGAGGTATCACGACACGAAGTCGGCAACGAAGGATGGAGCGGTCAGGGCACGATCAGAATGTTGTAGCCCTGCTGCTTGAGCGTGCCGGCGACGGAAAGGGCTTGGGCGTAGGTCTGGTAGCGCCCGACGGTCACCTTGTGGAGCGTCTTGTCCTTCTCGGCAGCCACGGAGATTCGCACGGGCCACTGCGCCTGCCGCAGCTTCTCGGCCAGTGCTTCGGCGGCCCGCCGGTCGGCGAAGGCCCCTACCTGCACCGTGAAGAACGCCGCCTGGAAACGGCGCTGGGCGGCCTCGCGCAGCGTCGAGTCCGGGTACTCGTGAATCAGCTTGGCGAGGGTCTCGTCGGCGTCGCTCCAGCGGCCCAGCCGCTGCTGGCTGACCCCCAGACGGTAGAGCACGGCGTCCACGGGCACGTCGTCAAGCCCGTCCTGCCTGAGAATCTGCTGATACAGGTGAACGGCCCGGGCATCGCTGCCGTCCTCGTACTCCAGATTGGCCAAGGCGATGGCACAGTAGACCTGCGCCACGAGGCGTCCCTTGCGCGAGGCGCCGCGGGCGAAATCGTCTTTGGCCTCCTTGCGCTGCCCCATGCTGAGACGCGACAGGCCGCGGAAGTAGTAGACCTCCGAGAGGGCCCAACTCTGGGGGTTCTTGTCGATGACCTGGGTGAAGCTCTTGTCGGCCTGGGAATAGCGGCCCTGCTCGTAGTCCTTGTGGCCGACGCGGAACAGCCGCTCGCCCTCAGCGTTCAGCGGTTGCTGGTTGCAGCCGGCCGCAAACGCCAGGCACGCGATCATCGCAGCCGCCAGAAGCCTTGCTGTCGTCGCCGTTCTCAACACAACGTCGTCTCCCGCTTGTTGCGCCGCCGCGCGGGCGCTGCTCACTACGACCGATCTGTTACGCTCACCGACACAGTATACCCGCCGGTTGGTCAGTGCAAGGGATTAGTTCCGCACCAGCGGTCTCGCAACAATGGTCCCTATGCCAACCGGGCCGCAATCCACACGACGACCACCACGGTTCCGTTGTAGGCAAGATGCGCCGCAATGGCCGGGACGACCGACCGGCTGAACTGCCGCAACATGACTGCCATCAGGCCAAGCGACGTCACCGTAAGCATGGCCAGTGGCGCGCGATAGTAGCTGAACAGATGGACCGCGCCGAACCAGATCGTCACAATGGCCATGGCCCCGACGACGCCGATCCACCGCCGCAGCACGGGGTAGATGAGGCCGCGATAGTAAAGCTCCTCGAAGAATGCGGCTGCAATGGCAATGGCACTGAACAGCAGCAGGTTAACCGTCTCGCCCTCAGCCAGGTGGAAACTGTCCTTGATCTGGTCGTACGGCCACACGGTCTTGGCGAGCAACTGGTAACCGAGCGCCAGGACCACGCCTCCGACCAGGCCCAGGATCGGCCAGGCAGGCGAACCGAACCGCGCCTGATAAGTCCCGCAGGAAGCCATTGTGGCGGTTGACGGCGAGGAGAATCGCCAGGCACACCATGGTGAAGATCCCGTCGACGAAGAACAGCAGGGCTATGACTCCTGGCGCAAGTTCCCTGTGCCCGGACACAGAAGAGAAGACGCCCACCATGAAGCCGACGATGAAGGTGCCGACCCACAGGCACGGGATCGCGACCAGCAGGTGCCAGCCGACAACGGGAACATCGTCGGACCAGAGCCGTCGGCGTCGCTCGTCCTCACTCGGAGGCGGCGCGGCAATGACAATCGGAGGTTGCGGCAGGGCAAAGCCGCTGCCAACCGCCTCGCTCGTCGGCTGCGCGGGCGAAGACGGAGCGACCGTTGGTTCGCCACAGACGGGTTGAGGATCGAACGGTTCCATGGGCTATCCGCGATTCAGGTACGGGGGCACAGCAACAAGCGTCTCACGCGACCACGTCGGTCGCTCATTCCGGCAACCAGAGACTCACACAGAGCGACAGACCAAAGCCCAGGTGGATGCCAATCGGCGCCGCCACGCCGCGGCTGAACACTCGGGCCAGTGTCAGGATGAGGCTCAATCCAACAACGGCTCCCGTCCGCCACCAGTCGCCGCCGGCATAGGCGGAACGGACCAGGGCAAACCATAAGGTCACCACAAGAACGGACCCGAGAACGCCGATCGCGCGGCGCACCAGCGGATAGATGAGGCCGCGATAGAACAACTCGTTGACCATCGCAGCCACGATGTAGAGCACGGTCACGAAGAGCAGCTTGACCACGTCCGTCTGCCCAGCCCCGAGCATGGGCTTGCCGAGCGACACGTGCAGAAGCAGCACCTCCACGGTGACGAAGTACGCAACGCCCAGCCCCAGACCGCCGAACCAGTGCCAGATGGGCCGCAGGTGCAGGTGCAGGCCGTCCACCAGGCCCTCGTCGCTGCGCACGTACAACAGGTAATAGAGCACGCCGATCAGCAGGACCTGTTCGACCAGAGCCAGTTGCACGCGCCAGAACTGAAAATCCTCGTGGGGCAGGAACGTCTTGAGCATTCTCCAGACGATAATCACGACGGCCCACACGGCCAGCAGCGGCCAGATGGCCTCGCCGCCTGCGACTGGAATGTCGTCGGCCCATTTCGACGGCCGACCCGTAGCGGTTTCGGTGGCAGCCGGCACTTGATCCTGTCGCGATGCCGGCACCGAAGTACCGGTTGCATCCGGATGCGTTCGGGCGTCTGAGCCCGGCGACGTCTCGGTTCCGCCTTCGCCGGCCGGCCTGTAGGGCCTGAACTTGCTGGGGTCAAAAGGGTTCGAGTCGGCCATGTTCTGTCCTGGTTGCGACGGAGTTACGATAGGAATCTCAGCCAGTCGCATGCATGCGGCCCCAAGATGATAGGCCTTGGCGGCCTCGGCTGCAACCAAAACCGCGTGCAGCCACTTCATGGACGGTCGACAGGGCGGTGCGTTTATTTCCGCACGACTTCGGGATGCCGAAGAGAAGATCGTACGCCGGGAGGCCCAAGAGGGGGCAATTCCTTGCGGCTGCCGCATGGCGCCCCCCCGCGTCGTAGCCCCTCCATAGCCTTGGAAACACGGCAAAGGCGGTTTTTCTTTGCTTTTGGGCCTACGGTTCCTACACTATGCAGGTTGTTAATCCCGGATTAGGGCCTACGGACTGCTGCTCAGAGACTAGGACTCCTGGGCAAGGGAGTTGTATTTGAACCATATACCATCAGTCAATACCGACTCGACGACCCTGGTCGGTCGGCTCCGCAGAACGGCCTCGGCAGTCCCGGACAAAGTCGCCCTCAGCGATTCCAAGGATATCATCACGTTCGCTGATCTGTTGCGCCGGGCCAGCCTCGTTTGTGAGCGTGTCCAGGAGGCCACCCAGAAACCGCACGTGGCCATCCTGTTGCCCAACGACAGCTGTTTTGGTGTCGCCTTTTACGGCTGCCAGATGGCCGGCAAGGCCGTGATTCCGCTGTCGCAGATCCTGCGGCCCGACGACCTGAAATACGCCCTGACCGACTCGGGGGCCGAACTGCTCATCACCGCCCGCTCGGTGGCCGGATTGCTGAGCGCCTGGGAAGGCAAACGCCTCTACGTTGAGGACCTCGACTGGAGCCAGGAGCCCAACGGCAACCCGCCATACGACGGCGGCCCCGATCACCCGGCGGCCATTCTCTACACCGCCGGCAGCGAGGCCAAGCCCAAGGGGGTCATTCTGACCCACGGCAACCTGCTGGCCAACGTGGACGCCGTGCGACAGATGGCCCGCCTCAACAGCGACGACGTGTTCCTGGGCATCCTGCCCATGAGCCACGCCTTCGCCCTGCTGGGCACGCTGGTGGCCCCGGTCTGTGTCGGAGCCAGCGTCCGCTACGTCGAGCGTTTCATCCCGTCGGAAATCGGCGAGGCCTGCATCGACCAGAAGGCCACGATCCTGCTTGCCGTGCCGAGCATGTACAACGTCACGCTACGGGCCCGCGACCTGGCCTGGGCCGCCAAGACCAGCTTGCGGCTCTGCGTCAGCGGCGGCGAGGCCCTGCCCCGCGGCGTCGCCGAACGCTTCGAGGACGTCTTCTGTCGGCCGTTGCTGAACGGCTACGGCATGACCGAAACCAGTCCCGTAATCTCGCTGAACCTGCCGTGGGCCAACAAGCCCGGTTCGGTCGGGCGACCGATTCCCGGCGTCGAGGTCCGCATCATCGACGACCAGGACCGCGAATTGCCGCGCGACGCCCAGGGCGAGATCGCCGTCCGCGGCCGCAACGTCATGGCTGGCTACCTGCACCACCCGCAGTGCACGGCCGAAGGCTACACGGCCGACGGCTTCTTCCGCACCGGCGACATCGGCCTGATCGACGCCGACGGCTACCTGTTCATCAAAGGCCGCAAGAAGGAGATCATCATCATCTCCGGCGAGAACGTGGCCCCGGCGGAGATCGAGGCCGTGCTGCTGAGCCACCCGGAAGTGGCGGATGCGGCCGTGATCGGCGTCAACCACCAGACGCGCGGCGAGGCCCCGGTGGCTTTCGTCATCGGGCGACGATTCCACACCCTGACCACCAAGGAGCTGCGCGAGTACTGCCGCGAACGCATGGCCGCCTTCAAGATTCCGCGGCGGTTCGTCATCTCCGACAACCTGCCACGCAACGCCGCGGGCAAGATTCTCAAGAGAGAACTCCACAAGCTGGCCTGATGTCTTGCGCGACGCCGTAGGATCGTCCCGTCGTCCGCGCGATTGTCCGGCGGCACCTGGCCGGTTCGTGGCGGTTCAATGGTCTGGCGGCCCTCGTGGCAATGGAGCTTCCGAGATGTCCGGCGACAGACGATTGCTGATTCTCGCAGCGATCACCTTCGTTGCGGCGACAGTCTGCCTTGCAGCCGCAGAGGGTGACGACGATTCCCGGTGGACGCCCCTGGACATCTCGGCGTCGATGGACGCCGACATCATCCTGACTCCCAACGAGCAGTTCCGATGCTGGGACCTTGCCGAGCACAGCCATAGCCCGGGCCAGCCACCCCAGGTCTTCAGCGGCCACAACGTAGGCTATTTCTGGGGCAGCGTCGTCTACGTGCTCGCAGGACGCACGTACTTCGACTGGCAACCCGGCAGGGGCGCTAAACAATACACGATTCCGGCAGGAGCAGGCCTGCCGTCCGATGGGCGTCTCGGCGTCTACCAACTCTACATGGACGAGCTTGAGCACCCGCAATGGTCCGCCAGCACCACGGTCCACCCTACCCCGGGTCGCAATGCCGTCATGCTCGCCAAGACCACATCCAAGGGCCCCGAGCCGTTACGCATCTCCCTGGCGAATTCCCAGCGACGACGGTACGACAGTGCCCGATTCCTGATGGTCTCGCGGATCGGCAACCCGCAACACCATGGGGTCAACCGCATCCGACTGGTGGCCGAATACGCCGATCACTCGCAATCGAAGCTCTGGGAGGGCACCGTCGGCTACCCCTTCGGCAATTCGGTTCGCTCGGGCGGAAAGGACCGCTGGTCGGTGCCGCCGGATCAGCGCGAGGCCCTGCGAATGACGTGCTTCGCCGAAGGAACAGGCAACATCACGAGGATCAACCAGGTGGAGGAAGAGCCCGTGGTGCTGGTCGAGTTCGCCAAGCCCCTGCCCCTGGATGCCGCCAAGCCCCTGGACGCCATCGTCGTTGAGAACGCGGACGAGAAGCCGGGCACGCGATGGGAAGTCTACCTGCTCGCCGTCAGCGCCCGCCCTGCCGGGAATTAGGCAACCGCCCTTTTGCTCTTGCCGTTTCGCTGCCCGCAACAATCATGGCCACCCCGCTGCATTGGGATGGCCATGTCTGCGAACTCAGAACCAATGTCTGCTGTGCGCTGCGCTACAGCCCCAGGGCATCGGACAGGTAGCGGACAATGCCCTCGGCGGGGATGCGCTGCTGCGTCATGCCGTCGCGGTCGCGAACGGTCACGGTGTCGTCCTGCATCGTCTGGCCGTCGACCGTGATGCAGAACGGCGTGCCGGCCTCGTCCTGACGACGGTAACGTCGCCCCACGGCGCCCTTGTCGTCGTAGAACGTGGCCATGCGTTTGCGGAGGCTCTCGTAGATCGCCCCGGCCTTCTCAGGCATGCCGTCCTTACGCACCAGCGGGAAGACGGCTGCCTTGATCGGGGCCAGGCGCGGATGGAACTTCAGCACGGTGCGCGGCTGC
>JAFGPY010000204.1 GCA_016935955.1 Planctomycetota bacterium | reverse complement strand
GTCCGATAATTTAATTGAAATCGACGCAAAAACTGCTATCAGTAGGCCCTCTCGGAGCACCGGAGTGAGCGTGGTCTGTCGATTCACAGGAGAGGAGTCACGAGGATGCGTATCAGCAAGCGGACGGCGGGCCTGACGGCAAGCATCACTCTGGCCGTGAGCGCCAAGGCCAAGGCCATGAAGGCCGCCGGAATCGACGTGGTCGGGTTCGGCGCCGGCGAGCCCGATTTCGACACCCCGGAGAACATCAAGGTAGCCGCCGTCAAGGCCATCAACGGGGGCTTCACCAAGTACACGCCGGCCACAGGCATGCCCGAACTGAAGGCGGCCGTCGCCGAAAAGCTGAAGAAAGAGAACGGCCTGACCTACGATCCGGCCCAAGTCGTCATCACCTGCGGCGGCAAGCACGCCCTGTTCGGGGCCATGATGGCCCTGCTCGATCCCGGCGACGAGGTGGTCATCCCGACCCCCTACTGGGTCAGTTACCCGGACATGGCCATGGTCTGCGAGGCTAAGAGCGTTTTCGTCGAGGGCCGCGAGGACAACGGGTTCAAGGTCACGCCGAAGGACCTCAAGGCGGCCCTGACGCCCAGGACCAAGATCGTCGTCCTGAACTCCCCGTCGAACCCGACCGGCGCCGCCTACACAGTGGCCGAACTGGAGGCCTTGGCCGACGTCATCGTCAAGCACCCGCGGGCGGTCGTCTTCAGCGACGAGATCTACGAGCGGCTGCTCTACGACGGCGCCGAGTTCAAGAGCTTCGCGTCCCTGCGGCCGGAGTTGATGGACCGCACCCTGACGTTCAACGCCGTCAGCAAGACCTACTCGATGACCGGCTGGCGAATCGGCTACGTGGCCGGCCCGGCCGACATCATGAAGGCCATCGGCAACCTGCAGAGCCACTCGACGAGCAACCCGTCGTCGATGTGCCAGAAGGCCGCCCTGGAAGCGATCATCGGCGACCAGTCCTCCGTCGAGACGATGCGAGTGGAGTTCGACAAGCGGCGTCTGCGGATGGTCGAGATGCTCAACGCCATGCCGGGCGTCTCGTGCATGAAACCGGCCGGCGCCTTCTACTGCTTCCCGAACGTGGCCGGGGCCATCAGCAAGGTCTGCCCCGAAGCCACCGGCGACACGCGAAGCGCCGCCTTCTGCGACAAGGTGCTCGAAGACATCCACGTGGCCATCGTGCCGGGCTGCGGTTTTGGTAACGACGACTGCGTCCGCCTGAGCTTCGCCACGAGCATGGCCAACATCGAGAAGGGCCTGTCGCGGCTGGCCGAGTACCTGAAGAGCAAGCAATAGGACCGCCCCCTCGCAACGCAAGCCAAGCGGTGTCAGACAGGTATTCTTGCGTTGGGTGCCATGGCTGCCCCGCAGCCATGCGTGAGACGGAAGCCATTCGGCATGCCTCCCCCTCGACAGTGCTCGGGCTCTGCGACAGGAGCAGGCATGGCGCCCGCCACGGGCGTCCCAAGAGACATAGGTGACATCGCTCAGGACCGTAACCCGACGGAGACAACGATGGGCAGCACGAAACAGTACGACGTAGTGATCCTGGGCGGCGGCGTGGCCGGAGTAGCCGCCGCGATGCAATGCGGGCATCTCGGCCTGAAGACGGCCCTGGTAGAGAAGACCATCCTGTGGGGCGGCCTGGCCACGAGCGGCCTGGTGCCCATCTACATGCCCCTGTGCGACGGCAAGGGCCGCCAAGTGACCGGCGGCATCGCCGAGGAACTGCTGTGGGCGTCCATCAAGTACGGTCCCGGACGATTGCCGCAGCAGTGGACCGGCCACGGGCAACCGGCCGCCCAGACGGCCGGCGGCACGGCCGACGAGGAGTTGTACGATCCCGGCAGTTTCGCCAACCGGTTTCAGACGTTCTTCTCGCCTCACGCCTTCGCGCTGGGCCTGGACGAAGCGCTCGAATCGTGCGGCGCGGACCTGTGGCTCGACACGCTGGCCTGCAAACCGATCCTGTCGGGCAAGGGCGTCTCGGGCATCGAGGTGGAGAACAAGAGCGGCCGCATCGCGATCGAGGCCCGGTGCGTGATTGACGCCACGGGCGAAGCCGACATCGCGTTCCGTAGCGGCGCGGCCTGCCAGGAACGAGGCAGCTACCCGTCGATGCTCTACCAGGCGACGAGCCTGGAGTTGGCCCGCCAGGCGGTGGCAGCCGACAATGCCCGCAAGGCCGTGACCTGGCGCGGCGGCGGCGCGGCCAACGAGATGGACAAGGGCTACGACGGCACGAGCCCGAAGACCATGGGCACCGACGGCAAGACTCTGAGCGCGTGGATTATGGAAAGCCGGCGGATCGCCCGCGAGAACCTGCTGCGCGACCAGGCCAAGGCCGCAACCGACAACGGCCTAGGCCGCGAGAACCTCTACCCCGCGGTGTTGCCGACGATGCACCAGATTCGCATGTCGCGGATGATCGAAGGTCAGGAGACGGTCCTGACCGACCGCATGAACCAGCGCTGCGAAACGTCGATCGGCCTGATCGCCGACTGCCGCAAGTCGGGCGCCGTCTGGGAGGTGCCCTACGGGGCGCTGCTGCCGAAGAAGGTCGAGAACCTGCTGGTCATCGGGCGATGCTCGTCGGCCGAAGGGTACGCCTGGCAGGTGACGCGGCTGATTGGGGCCTGTGCCCTGACGGGACAGGTAGCCGGCCTGGCGGCCCAACTGGCCATCAGCGGCAACACTTCGCCCTCGCGGCTGGACGTCAAGGACGTACAGCGTGCCGCCGAGGCCCAGAGCATCACGCTTCACATCTAGTGGTGAATGGGGAACGCGAACTGTCCGGTCACTTGCCGGCAGGGATGCCTTCAAAGCCGAAGGCCTCGACGCCCATCTCGCGGAAGATTCCGTCGTCCGTCTGAATGGTGACCGTCCCGGCGCTCAGGCCGGAGATCAGGTAGGTGCGGCCGACCGGCGGGTCGTATCCGGCCGGCAGCCGCACGAGAACCGTCTTACCGCCGATCAGCGTCCGAACTTGGGCGATGCGTTTGCCCGCCTTCGTGTGCTTGGCCGACAGGGTGGCGTAGAACACGGCCGCCTGACCGATCGGCGGCTCAACTCCGTCGGCGGCCGTGGGCAGTTGTCCTTTCGTCCGCAGTTCTGCCGGCGATCCGGCGGCCACCTTCGCCAGAACGTCCCGGGCCGCGTCGAGCGTCCGCTGCAGACTGTCCTCGCTTATCGCCCGGGTGTTCATCTGCGCGATGCTCTCGGTCATCCGAACCAGACGCAGGTACGTCAGTTCAGTGATCAACTGCCCCGAGCCGCCGCAATCCGGACAGGTCACGTCCTTGGGAATGTGCCTCTTGATGCCTGCGAAGGCGGGATTGCTCGACTCGCTGCGCAGGACCTCAATCGTAATGGTTCCCGTGCCGCTGCACTTGCGACACCTGAGGCTGCTCAGAACCAGGCCGATCTCCTGAGCCACCTTGTTCTGGGCGAGCTTGCCCTCGGGCCGCCAGTCGGCCCCGAACTTCATTGCCGTCCGTGTCTGCTGCCGCGAGTCGACCATATCCTGCGCCGGAAGCTTGCCGAACTGTTCGGCTGCAAGGGTATCCAGCGGCCTGGCGGTCAGTTCGGCCCGACTCACCAGGTCCATGATCTTCCGCGACGAAGCGGCGAAACCCACCCGCGGACTCAGGTCGTCGGCCTGCCACGTCCAGGCGCTGACACCCACCACCTTGCCCTCGTCGCTGACCAGCGGACCGCCGCTGTTGCCCATCGAGATCAGGGCGTCGGTCATGACCCATTCGGCCTGCGCGTCGGCGACCATGTCGCTCGACAGCGACGCATGCTTCTCGGCCACCTTGTCGCCCGAACAGACGGCCGTCACGCAGCCCTCGGCGGCCGTGCCGAAGAATCCTTCCGGATTGCCCAGGGCGATCACCTTCGAGCCCACGGTGGGCGTATCCATCGACAGCGTCAGGGGCTGCAGGACCATGTCCCCCACGTCGACCTTGAGGATGGCCAGGTCCTGCTTGACGTCGTAAGCCATGACCCCCTCGATCAGCAGGTTGACGCCGTCGTGAAACGTCACCACGCCGCGCGAGGCCCCTTCGATCAGGTGGAAGCTGGTGACGATGATGCCCTTGCCGCCAAGGATGAAGCCGGACCCGTAGACGACGTCGTCGCCGCGCTTGATCACCAGTCGCACAACACCCGGCAGCGACTTTCGGTAGAGATTGACAATCGGGTCGCCGGTCTGCGGAGCGATGGTCGGCTGCGGGGTCGGCGCGTAGGTCGGCTGGGACGACGGCGCGTAGCGAGGAGACGGCGTATAGCGAGGCGTCGTAGTCGTGGTGGTGGACCGATTGTTGGACGTTGTCCCCGGAGCAACGTTGTGGAACAGTTCGTATTCCGGCCGCTCGCTGTCCGACGTGGACGAGTCGCGGTCCGTCGTCGCCGGCTGGCTGCCGGACGAACCCTCCTGGGTCTTCGTGGAGTCGTTCTCGGCGCGGACCGTCGAGGTCAGCACGATCAGAATCATACCGGTCGCTACGAGGATGTACTGTCGGAAGCTGCTTGCCATCCGTTTGATCCCGGTCGACGAGTTGTGTAGAGCCGCACTGACGGAAAAGGATAGCTGAATTCAACGCACATTGCAAGACTCAATGCGTCACGTTGTACCCATGCCGCGCCGCCGAGAACGCAGCATCTGTACTGCTCTTTTGACGTCTGCCGGCCGCCGAAGTTTCACCGAATTCCGCAAGTTTCGCGACAAAAAGCCGCCCAAAAAAGCACGGGCACATCGCACCATGCGGCATGCCCATGTCATTCAGCCTTGCAGTCGCGAGTCCGACAGGAGCCTGCAGCCCTCCCCTCGCCCGCCCGAAGGAGCCCGAGTTCTCACGAGCCCCAGGTCACTTGTTCGCGCGAGGCCCAAAAACCACCGCGGCGGCCCCGGACTCACAAGGTCCGACATCGGGAGCGGCACCGGCGTAATCGAGATTGACCGCGGCCCCGTCCTTCCACGATCGCCGCTGTGCCAAGGTGATCACCTTGGCCTCGTAATCCACGGCGGCAATGGCCACGGCCGCGGTGTCTCCGATGCGAATCACGTCGGGCTCGATCAGCCCGTTGCCATCGCAGAAGTACAGGGCGTCGGCCACGTGAAGCTCGGTGCCCTCGCCGGCCCCGATCGCGGTCGTCAAGCCCTGAGCGGCGTCGATGCACGGCGACCCCTTACGCAAGGCGTAGTCGCCTGCCGCGGGATCGGTCAGCAGCGGGTCCCCTTCCCTGTTGCCTTTGTAGAGTTCGGGGAACTTGGCGACGGCCTCGGCCAGGGTCATGGCCTGGTTCTCCAGGTTCACCAGCTTCTCGGCCCCGGGCGCGATGAAGAACATATTGGCCACGAAGTAGTTGGCGTTCTGGTCGCCCGGATTCGGCGCCGCCAGGTAGACGGTGGAGCCGTTGCGGCTGAAGATGTTGTTCTTGAACAGGTTGCCCGTGAACGGTTCCTTCCACGAGTAGACCGACATGACTTGCTCGTTGTCGTAGAACAGGTTGTTGAAGATGTGGTTGTCGCGGCAGAAGAACTCGCACTTGCGGTAGTCGATCTTCGAGGCCATGACGAACACGCCGTTGATGTTCTTGTTGTTCACCTTGGCTTCGGGGCTCAGCCGGTAGCCCGCGAACACGTTACGACGGAAGATGTTCTTGCTGGCCTCGAGCTGGACGAAATTGGCCCCCGTGCCCGTGAACAGGTTGTTCTCGACAAGGGTATACTCCGAGCCGCCGACGCCCAAGGACTTCCACCGCGGGCTGCGGAACACGCAGTGCCGGACGATGTTGCGCTGCGGGTGATCGAGCCCCTGGAACGGCGAGAGGCTGACGCCGATATGCTGGATGGCCCCGAACTCGCAGTCTTCCACAAGATTGTGGCTCGAGTTGAAGTAGATCTCGATGTAGTCGGCGCCCGG
>JAFGPY010000203.1 GCA_016935955.1 Planctomycetota bacterium | reverse complement strand
GTCGGCAGACGCTCGGTGATGGTCTCCTTGGCCAGGTTCTCCGAGACGCTGATCTTCATCGTGCGGTCGAAGGGCAGCAGCCCGCGGTCCACCTGGCTCAGGATGTCGATCGCCGTCGAGATGCTGAGCATGCTTTCGAGGACCTTGCGGCGGAACTGCTTGCGGGTCAGCTCGATCTTCTTGGCCAGCGAGATTTCCTGGTCGCGCGTCAGCAGCGGAATCTCGCCCATCTGCGTCAGGTACATCCGCACCGGGTCGTCGATCCGCTTCGAGACGTTCTCCTCGTCGGCGATCTTCGCCGCCGGCTCGGTCTCGACGCGCGCATAGGCGTTGTCGACCACTTCCGACTCGTCGACCAAGTCCACGCCCAGGTCGTCCAGCTCGGTCAGAATCTGGTCCAGACGGTCTGCGCTGACGATGTCGTCAGGCAGCATTTCGTTGATCTCTTCGTAGGTCAGGTACCCCTTCTGCTTACCCTTCTCGAAGAGTGATTTGACTTCCAGTTCCATCACTCGATGCCGCTCCTACGTGTTCGGCCCGGACGTTCCATCCTGGGGCCGTCTCTTGTCATTGTTTTGCCGTCATCCCTGGCGGCAGGAACCCATGCCTGTCTTGCCGCAACTGCTGCAACTTCTGGAGTGCCGCGCGACGTTCCTCCTCGCTCTCGCCGGTGGAAATCTGGCTTCGAAGTTTCGCCAGTTCCTCCCGTTCGTTCAGTCGGTTGAGGGTCGCCAGGGCATCCTCCAACATCGTCGTCAGCTTCTCGCGGTCCGGACCTTCTTCCGGCACCTCGCCGGCAAGGTCCGACGCCAGCCGGGCCACCGATTCGTCCTCCAGGTGACCCCACAACACCAGCAACCCGTCACTCTGCAGCCGCCGGCCCAACTCAATCAGTTTCTCGTACAACCTGCGGTGCGTTGCGGCGGCCATCCGACTGCTCGGCAACCGCTCGCCCGTGGCCGCAATCTGCTCCGGCCAGGCCATCAGCACCTGCAATATTAGACGCTCCGCACGGCTGCGCAGGTCGGCCGAAATCCCCATATCTGCTGGGTTTTCCGCCTCCTCGCCCTCCATTTGATCGTATTGCCGCGACTGCCCGGCAGCCCTGCGGCTCAACTCCGTCAAACGCTCCCGCAGGTTCTGCTCGCTCACGCCCAACACCTGGGCCATGCGGGCCAGAACCAGGTCGCGCCGCAGGCTGTCACCGCCCTGCGACCACACCGGCTGCGCCGCTATCGTCTCCAGCATCGCCTCGACCGCCCGCCGACGGCCCCGGACCGTGTCCGACTCGGCAAACTGTTGACGCACGAGACGCCACTTATATTCCAGGGCATCCGGCGATTGATCGACCAGGACGGCAAATTCGTCCTTGCGGCCCTGGGCCAGGAAGTCGCACGGGTCGAGGTTCTCGGGCAGCGTCACGATGCGTACGCCCAGCTCCTCGGCCAGGAAGACTCCCAGGGCCCGGTCGGCCGCATTCTGGCCGGCCAGGTCGCCGTCGAAGATCAGCACGACCTCGTCCACGTAGCGCTTCAGCAGCCGCACGTGGCCCGCCGTCAGGCTCGTGCCCAGGGTGGCCACGACATTGGCCAGTCCCACCTGGTGAGCCATCAGGCAGTCGGTGTAACCCTCGACGACAATCGCCCGCCGCGACTCGGTCATCGCATCGCGAGCCGCAGGCAAACCGTACAGATTGAAGCTCTTGTTAAAGATCATTGTGTCCGGCGAATTCAGGTACTTCGCCGGATCGTCGCCCAGCGTCCGGCCGCCAAAGGCAATCGGACGGTTCAGGGCGTCGTAAATCGGGAACATCACCCGATTGCGAAACCTGTCATAATGACCCGGCCCCTGGTTCCGCGGGACGACCAGCCCGGCCGCCTCCAGCAGGGCAGGCTCCACGCCGCGCTTGGCGGCCGCCCGGACCAGCGTGTCCCAGGCGTCCGGGACGAATCCCAGGTGGAACCGCTCGATCATCTCGGCCGCAAAGCCGCGTCGCTCCAGGTACTCGCGGCCCGGCCGACCCAGAGAGTCGTCGGCCAGAAGCCGTTCAAACACCCGCGCCGCCCAGGTCACCGCCTTGAAGACTCGCGTGCGGTCGACCCCGTCACCGGTGTCGTTGCCGCCACGTTCCTGCGGCTCCTCGATGCGAACGCCTGCTCGCTCGGCGAGCATTCTGACTGCTTCGGGGAACGCGATGTTCTCCCGGGCCATGACAAACTGAAAGACCGAGCCGCCCTTGCCGCAACCGAAGCACTTGAAGATCTGCTTCGACGGGCTGACGTAGAAGCTCGGCGTCTTCTCCTGGTGGAAAGGGCAACAGGCCTTGTAGTCCTTTCCCGAACGCTTCAGCGGCAGGTACGAGGAAATCACCTCGACGATGTCGCTCGCCCGCTGAACCTCCTCAATCGTGGCTTCAGACAGTCTTCCAGCCACACTTTCACCTGTCTGTACCGGGCAACCGACCGTCCCGCAGTCTCCTGCGGACGAACGATGTCCGTGCGGCCGTGGGTCGAAAAAAGTAGCCCGGCCTATTCATCCGGGCCACGTCACCTGCTCCTGCGGCAATTCAGGGCGAACACCCGCCACCCCATCTTGGGCAGACGCGGGCTCGGACTGCGCGAACCCCCTCCGCACCACTGTCACCCCGACGGTACCTCTCAAGCCACGTAAGTATAGCTCATGCACGGTAGACAGTCAAGAAACAGGCGGCCCTGGCGATACTGAAATCGCGGAATAGGACGCACTTGACAAGGAATATAACATATTTCGCCAAAATGCCTTATAACGCAACTGGCGAAGAAATGGCGGCGGCGGGGACGAAACGGGCAGGAACTTGACTTCTCCGGCGCGGATTACCAAGTGTCCAGTGCGATTCAGGTCAGCGGAAATGTCACCAGGTGCGGATTATTCCGCGGCACATCCGGCGTCAGGCGGCCAATGATGGGGTGTGCCCTAGCCATCCTAATCGGGTTGACGACATCGGCGGGGCTGCTATACTTCGGCTGTTATGCCACAGATTGGCGAGAATAGCGATCAGCAGGAGATCAATCGTCGCGAGTGGGCGAACCCGGACAACTGGAGCGGACCTGCGTGGCTCTCGGTCTACTTCAGCAAGCGGGACAGCCGCGTGTGGGTGCCCAAGCGGATCCCGGCTATGGGCTGGACGGTCAACTTGGGCCGCACGGGCGGCGTGCTGTGGATGATCGGCATCTTCATGGGCATTGTGCTGCTGGTGGTCGCGATCAACATCATCACCGTCGCCCTGGCGGCAAGGAGTCACGGATGAAGTGGTGCGATTTGGACTGCCCCGAGGCCCAGTGGCCCGACAGCAAAGACCTCAGCGGCGCTTGCCGCACATTCCAAGCCCTCTATTGCAGGAAGCTCCAGCGCGTCGTCCAGAAGAACGGCCCGTGCCAATGCCCGGATGAAACCCCCGACCCGCCGTGCAGACAGTCGTAGTGCCGTTGAAAGGGCGCGCGGTCGGCACGGCGAGTCTGTTCGGGGCGTCGTTACTGTGGCGGCGGCGCCATGCCGGCCATAGCGGGCGGCGGATAGGCGGGCGTCCCCGGCGGCGCGTCCTGGAACAGACGCCACTCGGGCCCGATCTGCTCCATGAAGCTGAGCGAGTAACAGCGCAGGAACACGTAGACCGGGAGCAAGATCACCGTCCCGATGTAAGGCAGCAGGGCGATGCAGCACGTCAGGCAGGTGGCTATCACAGCGATGATGCCGATAGCTATACTGAGCACAAGTTCCATCAGGTAGAACAGGACGAATTTCCAGAACAATCCCTTGGCGACTTCGTGACAGAAGATATGCCAGGCCTCCATGGTCAGGACATTTCGCTGGTACATCACCGGAACCACGAAGTCCACGAGCAGGGCCTGGAAGATTCCCAGAATCGTGCTCCAGATCAGAAGCAGGAGCGCTGACACGAGGATCCCGAGAATCGCCGGCGCTCCAAAATGTTCGGCGCGGATATCCGGCAGGGCCACCAGGACGCCGATGCCTCCCGTGATGACAAGAAGCCCCAGCCCCAGCAGTCCCAACACCAGCCAGACCCAGAAGAGGCTGTTGGCCTGTCTACGGAACTGCCGCCAGGGTTCGGCCACGGCTCCTCGGTTGCGGACCACGCCGTCCAGGAACATGAACTGGCCGCGAGCCCTCAGCCAGGTCAACAGTACGGTGAGGGCTGCACACAGCAGGAACAGCCCCACGCCGATCATGATGACTGTCGGCATGTGTGACCCGATCCATTCGAAGACGGGATCCAGTTCCGACCTGCCGCCGCGACCGCCACGGCCCCCGCCGCCGACATTGAAATTGACGGTGGTTCCGCCGCTGTTGCCCATGTAGGCAAGCCACGCGCAGAAGCCGAGCGTGAACCACTTGCTCGCGTTGAACGGGCGGAACAGGATCGTCTGGGTTCGTGCGATCGCCATGCTGATGGCAGAGGTCACGGAAACGGACATAGCCCACCTCCGGAATGCGGACACACAGATGCACCGTGAATGCCCGAGGCCGTGCCTTCAGGGACACGCGGCCTCCCGCCAAAGACACCGTCTATTTTTACGCGCAGCATGACGTTCCGCAAGCCGAAAGACAATTCGGAAAAGCTATCGCGTGCGTGTCAGCGTTACATGGTCATCCGCGAGAGCAGTCACGATGTCCCGTCGCTCAGAGCTTCTCGAGCGGATTCGGATGGTGCCCTCGCTTGACCTCGGCTACGCCGCTCGGGGCCGCCCAGCGCACGCCGTTGGTCAGCACCTTGCGGATCGTCTCGTTGTAGTAGATGTCGTGCGTCTCGTGACCGGGACGGAAGTAGAAGATCTTGCCCTTGCCGCGGTGCCAGCAGCAGCCGCTGCGAAAGACCTCGCCGCCGGCGAACCAGCTGATGAAAATCAGTTCGTCGGGCTGCGGGATGTCGAAATGCTCACCGTACATCTCCGTGTGCGGCAACTCGAAATACTCCGGTAGGCCGTCGGCGATCGGGTGCGCCGGATCGACGACCCACAGGCGTTCCTTCTCGGCGGCCTCGCGCCACTTCAGATCGCAGCCGGTGCCCATGAGCCGCTTGAAGATCTTCGAGAAGTGGGCCGAGTGCAGGCAGATCAGCCCCATGCCGTCGAGCACGCGCTTCTGCACGCGGTCGACGATCGCGTCGGCCACCTGGCCGTGGCCCATGTGCGCCCACCACAGCAGCACGTCGGTCTCGACCAGCACCTTCTCGGTCAGGCCGTGCTCGGGTTCCTCGAGCGTCGCCGTGCGAACGGTCATATCGGCGTTGGCCGACAGGGCCTCGGCGATGACCTTGTGGATGCCGTTCGGGTAGACCTTCTGAACGGCCTCGTGCTTCTTCTCGTGCAGGAACTCGTTCCAGACCGTGACGCGAATCTTCCCAGCCATCCCAGCCATCCTCTGTCCTTTCAACGTCGTGACCATTTTACTGCACCGTGTATCGGCGCGTCCGCCGGGACGCTTCCGTCGCAGCCGGCCGCGGTCAACAGCGCGGCGGTTTATCATGTTGAGCCCCCGAAGTCAAGCCTTCATGCCGGAAGATTGCCGACGCGATATCAGATCCGGCCCGGCGGATTGCGCTTGAGCATCCGGCCGCCGGTCAATAGACTGTCTGGCGATGACGATTCGGTGACCTCGCGGCCGACAGACGACGCCGCGGGGCGGGCGGCGCACCTCTCAGGCACAGGAGACAGCAGATGGCCATCCAATTCACGTGTCCTTCATGTCACCAACTGGTAACCGTGAGCGAGCAGCACGCCGGAGGGCAGGTCTTCTGCCCGACGTGCCGAGCCCAGTTGACCGTGCCCCAGGGGGGCGGCCAGTCGCAGATGCTCCAGGGCGGCGTCGTCGGTCCGCAGGCCCCGGCCCCTTCGCAACCGGCGCCCGCGCCCAGTTACGGGGCTGCTCCGGCCGGCGGCCCCGGGGTGGTTGTCGCGGCACCCAAGCGTTCCGGCATGGCCATCACGTCCCTCGTTCTGTCGATCCTCAGTTGGATCATCTGCTGTATTGGTCCGCTGTTGTCGCTGCCCGGCTTCATCCTGGGCCTTGTGGCTCGCGGCAAGATCAAACGGAGTCGCGGCATGTTGACCGGCGGCGGCATGGCCACGGCCGGGTGGATCATCAGCCTGCTGAACTTGCTGCTTGTTGTCGGGACGGTGATCACCTGCGCCAGCGTGCCGTTGCTCCGCAACATGATTGTCAGCGGTTACCGGCTGGGGATGCTGAATCAGGCGTGCCTCCAGTACACGATGTCGAACGGCCAGATGCCGCCGGATCTCCAGACGCTGGTGGACCAGGGGCTTCTTACGGACTCGGACCAGTTGATCTGTCCGGCCAGCGGCGAGCCGTACGTCTACACGGCCGCCAACATGTCGAGGAGCGACCTTCATCGCGGTGTGGTGATCGCCTACTCGACGTTCAAGGTGCCCGACGATAAGCGGCTTGTTCTGACCTGGGGCGGCCAGGTCACGACCATGCCGGTCGCCATGCTCAAGAGTCAGTTGCGGTCCCAGGGCGTGCCGGAGGATCTGATACCTTAGGCTCTGTCTGAGAACCGTGGCATGGGCATCTTGCCCATGCGTCCCACGGGCGTCTCGCCCGTGGCAAGCGATCCAAATCCAGGGGCAAGATGCCCCTGGGACGCACGGGCGGGACGCCCGTGCCACGGGTGCAAAGCCGTTTTCAGACAGGGCCTGGCCCGGGAGCATGTCCGGGCAGTCAAGCCGTCGCGGTCCGTTGGGTGGAACGTGCGATGACGATTCGCTTCACGTGTCCTTCGTGCCATAGAGCCCTGGAGGTGCCGCAGGCTCACGCCGGGGCCAGGGGCATATGTCCGGACTGCGGGCACGTCATCGACGTGCCGGTGCTGCTGCAGCGAAGCGAGCCCGGCCGGATAGGACAGGCTCCGGCCCCGCCCGACGCTCCGACGTCGTCGGCCACCATGAGCGGCCAGGCTCCGCCGCCGTTCGTGCGGCCGCAGCCGACCGTGGGGCCTCGGGTGACAGCGGCCGCCACGTGGTCGCTGGTGCTGGGCATCCTGGGCTGCATCATGGTGGGGCTCGGGGCGCTGACGGCCATTCCCGGCATGGTGGTGGGCGTCGTCGGCCTGAAGGCCATCAGGAACTCCTCGGGTCGGCTGATCGGCCGCCGCCGCGCCGTGACGGGCATCGTGCTCAATGGCGTCGCGCTGCTGCTGTTCACGGGCGCCGTCGTCACACTCGTTGAACTGACGCCCGTGATCAAGGATTCTTTTCAGCAGGAGCAGATCGCCAGCGACGCCGGATGCTGGCACGGGGCGTGCTCTGAGTACGGGGCGAACAACAACGGGCAAATGCCGCCCGATCTGCGGACGGCGCTGGCGACCGGTTCCTACAGCTACGGTTATGGGTTCAACGGCAGTCCGAGCGACTTCGAGTATCTGGGCAAAGGTCGCAGGGTGGACGAACCCGGCGACAGGCTGTTGCTCTACGCCGTCGAGGCCGACCGCAAGGACCGGCGCTGGGCGGTCTTCATGGGCGGCCGCACGAAGCAATTGTCTGTAGAGGATCTGCACAAAGAATTGCAGCGCCTTGGAGTGCCTGAAGACGAGTGGCCATGATCGGCGGCCCGCGATGCGGCCGCTGGTGAAGGAGAGCGGCAGACTATGGACATCAACTTTCAGTGCCCGTCGTGCAAACAGCAGTTGAGCGTGCCTGAGCAGTACGCCGGCCAGCAGGGCACGTGCCCCGGCTGCGGCGCGGCGCTGACTGTGCCGCCGGCCTCAATTGCGTCCCCGCCGCCCATTGTGGCCCCGTTGCCGTCCGAGGACGCGACGCTACGGCCCGCAGCACCACAACCGGGACCGTCGTACGGGCCGGCGCCTCAGCCGCAACCTTACGGCTATTCAGCACTGCCTCACGAGGCCGGACGGCCCGCCTACGGCCCTGTTCCACCCGGTGTGCAAGTTCATCCCTTGGCCATCGCGTCCCTGGTCATGGGAATCGCCAGCTTCGTCGTCTGTCCCTTCGTGCTGACAATCCCCGGACTCGTCTGCGGCATCATGGCCCGCAACCGCATCCGCGCGATGCCCGCCATTTACAGTGGGGACGGATTGGCGCTGGCCGGCATCATCGTCTCGGCGATCAACCTGGGCCTGACCGTGTTGGGCGGAATCTTCTACGTTGTCGCTATCGCCGTGGCGACGGCTCATGGCCCTTGAGCGGAACTGCGGACAAGGTCATCCGCCGGTGCCACGTCGGGCGCATGCCGCTCCCGAGAAGGCCTTGACCTGCTCGGCGAAGGCTTCCAGGCGAACGTCCAGAGCGCTGTCGCGCTGGCCGTCGTAGGCCACCGACAGGATCGGCAGGTCGTCGAGGTCGCGCCGCAGCCGCTTGAGCATGGCCGCCACGATGTTCCCCGGCATGCACGTGAAGGGCATCACGTTGACGATGCCCGTGGCCCGCTGCCCGGTGCCCGGCCGCGCGTGCGTGGCCACTTCGACTGCCTTGCCCAGGCTCAGTACCGCCTCGCCCTCGAACGAATCGTGAATGTAGGGATGACCTAGGGCGACCACGTGCTGCGTCTCGGTCTCCATCGGCTCGCCGATCAGGTCGGCCAGCGGCCGCTTGATACGCCGCTCGTCGAACCGCTGCACGCGCTCCTTGACCCACGTGCCCAGCCACAGGCGGTACTGTCCGCGGTTGCGAGTCCGTCGCTTGCGGGTCCAGTTGGTGTAGTAGATCCACTCGGCGAAGCTAGCCAGGTCGACCTCAAGACCCAGGGCCTCCAGCCGCCGCACGACGTCCTGGTTGCTGAAGGCGTGACTGCGGACGTAGATCTCGCCGACCACGCCCACCAGCGGCCGGCTACCGCGACCGTCGGTCGCCACGTCGCGGAACATCGCGGCGCAGCGGCCCATGACGCGCGGCAGGTCCTCGCCGTGCTCCAGGGCGTGGGCCACCAGCTTCAGGCACTCAGCGTAGACCGTGTCGGTCTGGCCCGGTGTGCGCTCGTAGGGCCGCGTGGTGTGCAGCGCCTTGACCAGCGCGTCGACGGCTACGATGCCGCACCACGCCGGCCGCGTGGGGTCGCGCGGCAGCTTCTTGAAATCCTCGTAGAAACTCTCGCCCTGGTTCGGGCTGACCACCGGCACGTCGGGGTAGCCCGCCTCGCGCAGAATCAGCCGGTGCAGTTTGCTGTACATGCCGAATCGGCACGGCCCCGTGCCCGAGGGCATGAAGAAGGCCATCCGCGACGGATCGGCTCCCTCACGCCGCAACTCGCGGAGCATGTCGCCCGCGGTGACGATGCACGGCAGGCACTCGCGGCCGCTGGTGTACCGCCGGCCCAGGGCCAGGCTCTCGTCATCGCTCGGCGGAATGACCTCGGCCTTCAGCCCCGAGCCGCGAAACGCCGCCGCGAACGCGTAGGCGTGGTCGCACATGTGCGGCACCAGGAGCGTGCGACCGTTGCCGCCGTCGGAAACCGGGAACACCTGCCGCGGCCCTTCGGCCGCCTGCGGTCCGGCGCCGTGCAGGCTGTCGACGAACGCCTCCAGCCGCGTGACCAGCCCGGCCGGGGCGCTGTGCTCGTCGATCTCCAGCGACAGGAAAGCCCGCCGCCCCATCGCCTCCTGGAAGAATCGCTTGATGAACGAGTCCGGTCCGCAGCCGAAGTTCGAGATGTAGACCGCACCCAGTTCCGGCCGCTCGCGGATCAGCTCGGCGGCCCGGATCACGCGCTGGCCGTACTTCCAGTAGAGGTTGTCCCAATCGCGGCCTAGGTCGAACTCGCGCAGGTCGAGCATGTCCATGGGCACGGCCAGCAGCCCCACGGCCCGCATCCGCTGGGCGACGTCGAGGTTGATGCCGACGTCGCACGTGTTGTAGGGTCGCCCGACCAGGACGGCCAGTTGCGCGCCCTCGGGCGGCGAGGCCAGCAACCGGCGGCCGCGCTCCAGGCATGCGTCCTCGAAGCCGCGCTGCGCGGCGATGGCCACATCGAGGGCCGCGCTCATCTCGCCCGCCGCGACGCCCATCCCGCGGCCCCACTCGGCCAGGGCCTCGCGGCCAGCCTCGTAGCCTTCCTCCATGTCCACGATCGGCCGCAGCGTCTTGACGCCCGACGCCGTCAGGTTCAGGGCCGACTCGACCTGGTAGGTGAACGTCTGCACGTAGGGGCACAGATGGTTGTAGCTTTGGCTCTCGTGGTCGCGCGGCAGGGCCAGGATGCTCGGCAGCAGCACGGCGTCCACGCCCTGGTCTGCCAGCCACCGCACATGCCCGTGTGCCACCTTGACCGGGAAGCACGTCTGCGACAGCACGCTCTCGACGCCCGCTTGGATGATCGCTGCGTCGGACCCCGGCGAGACCAGTACCTCGAACCCGAGCCGCTCCATCAGCGTCCGCCAGAACGGCAACATCTGGTGGAACACCAGCGCCCGCGGAATGCCCACGGTGCCTCGCGTCGCGCCGCCCGAGTCGGAACGCAGGGCCTCGTTGCATGTGGCCGTCGGCGATTCGGCGGGCAGGCCCAGCAGCAACCGTTGCCGTTCGGCCATCAGGTCGGGCCAGAGGTCGCTCGGCTGCGAGCCTTCCTGTTTCTTGCGGTTGTAGCGGTCGCAACGGCTGCCGTAGTACAGCGGCGGCTGCCCCTCGATGCGGACCTCGCGGATGTCGCAGTAGTTCGAGCAGGCCTGACACGTGAAACTCCGCACCTTGTACGGCCGTTCGGCCAAGTCGAAGCCGCGGAAGGCGCTGGCCTCGTAGCGTCCCTGGCGATGCGCGTCGCGAACCAGCAGCGCCACGCCCAGGGCCCCGGTCACCTCGTGGTGCGGCGGCACGGTGATCGGCCGCTCCGTCAGGGCCGCAAAGGCCGACGTGACCGCCCGGTTGAAGGCCGTGCCTCCCTGGAACAGGATGTGCTCGCCGATGCTTCGCGTGCCCACGACGCGGTTCAGGTAGTTGGCGGCAATCGAGTAACACAGGCCCGCCACCAGGTCGGGCAGGGCGGCGCCCTGCTGCTGGTGGTGCATGATGTCGCTTTCCATGAAGACGGTGCACCGCTCACCGAGGCGGATGGGCGACTCGCTCGACAGGGCCAGTCGCGCGAACTCGTCCTTGATGCTGATGCCCAGCCGCTCGGCCTGCTCTTCCAGGAACGAGCCCGTCCCGGCTGCGCAGACGTGGTTCATCTCGAAGTCCACCACCACGCCGTCGCGCAGGCGGATGTACTTGGAG
>JAFGPY010000202.1 GCA_016935955.1 Planctomycetota bacterium | reverse complement strand
GCCGTGCTCGTGGACGATCTTCTGCGAGACGGCCAGCCCCAGGCCGGTGCCCTGGTGGCCCTTGGTCGAATGGAAGGCCTGGAAGATGCGCTGCTGATCCTCCTCGGGAATCCCTTCGCCGTTGTCGGCCACGGTGATGACGAACTGCCGGCCGCGCTCGCGGCGGCGACCGGCGCCGGCCTCCTCCACGGACGTGCTGACGGTGATCTTGCCGGTCCGCCGCTCGACGGCGTCCACGGCGTTGGCCACGATGTTCAGGCAGGCGTGGTGGATGCCGCTCGGGTCGATCCAGATTTCCGGCAGGTTGGGGTCCAGCCGGGTGACGATCTCGATCTGTTTCTCGGCCGCCCGCGGCGCGATCAGCTCGACCACCTCGCGGAGCACGGCGTTGACGTTCTGCTGCTGGCGGACGGGCTCGCGTTTGCGGCTGTAGTGGAGCATGTCGAGCACCAGGTCGTTGATGCGATTCTGGTTGCGGTGGACGATGTCCCAGCCGCGGCGGATGCGGCCGAGGTCGTCCGACTTCAGGGCGGTCTCGACCACGGAGGCCCCGCCCTGGAGGCCCTGGAGAATGTTCTTGATGTAGTGCGACAGGCTGGCCACGGCCTCGCCCACGGCGGCAAGACGCTCGTTGCGCAGGGCCGATTCGACCAGTTGCGTATTCTCGATGGCCAGGCCGGCCAGGTAGCCGACGCTGGTCATCATCCGCAGGTCGACCTCGGTGAACGGCCGCTGCTGAATCTGCGTGTCGACGTGGATCACGCCGAGCGTTCGGTCGCGGGCCTTGATCGGCACGCAGATGGCGCTGCGGATGCCGAGGTCCTGCACGGAGTCGCCCTGCTCGAAGCGGCGGTCCTGCATGGCGTTGGTGGCCAGAACGCCTTCGCCGTGGTCGAGGCAGTAGTTGACGATCGTCCGCGAGACGAGGATCGGCTGCTTGGGCTCGTCGCCCAGGTCGCGGTCCTGGCCGCTGCGTTCGGCCTCGATCTCGCCGATCAGGTCGTCGCGGAATCGGACGGCCCGCGGCGCGATGCTGCCGGAGGCCTCGTCCTGCAACAGGATGAAGGCCCGGTCGGCGTCGACGACCTCGAAGACCATGTCGAGAATGGCGGCGCAGAGCTGCTGCGTGCTGAGGATGGCGCCGAGGGCCGACGAGAACTGGAAGAGCACCTTGAGGTTCTCGGCGGCGCGGCGCTGGCTGGCCTCGTCCTCGCGTTCGGCCAGGGCGAGCGTAGGGTCGAACTCGCTACGGGCCGTGGCCTGGATGGCGGCGTCCACGACGTTGCCTTCCTCGTCGATGTAGACGGGACCGGCCGAGGAGACTCGCGGCTGGGTGACCACGCGACCGAGGGTCAGGATGACGGCCCCGACGCGGATCTGGTCGCCGGGCCGCACGACCGTCTCGTCGACGCGCTCGCCGTTGACGAAGGTGCCGTTCGAGCTGGCGTGATCGATGAGGTGGAACTTGCCCTCCTCGATGCGCATCTCGGCGTGGTGCCGGGAGACACTGTGATCGGTCAGGGCCACGTCGCATTGCGGGTCGCGGCCCAGGACGATGCGCGATCCGCGAAGGTCGAAGACCTTGCCGCGATCGTCGCCTTGGATGACCGTCAGATTCGCCATGAGCGGCTCACAAGCATCCGTGCTTCCAGACAGTGACAACAGACGGGCGGAGGCGCGTCGCGGCGCCCGGCCCGACAACATGATGCGGCCACAGGGACACCCGATGCGAACCCCAAGGGCACGTCCGGATAGGCTCTATGTCCCGATCCTGACCGTACATAGCCACACGCGACGCCGCTGCCAAAAGACGTGAGCGGCGCGACCGCACGGTCCAGTCCAAGTATTCTACGAAATAGAACCCCCGCTCAGCAAGCCCCTGCACCATAAAGACGCGGCCGCAAAATCGGCCCGAACGCTCCGGCCGTCGGCCGGAATTTCCCGGCAACGAGGGCCTTGACCCGTGACGGGATTGCACCTACCCTCCCTAAATAGGAATGAATCCTATTACGAGGGTGCCGTGAAACGAACCGCAACCGACCTGGAAGAGCGCATGACCGAGTTCGTCGCGACGTGTCGCCGCCGCGGGCTGAGGGTCACGCAACAGCGGACGGCGGTCTTCCGCGAACTGGCCGCAAGCGACGAGCATCCGGACGCCGAGACGATTTACCGGCGGGTCCGCAAGCGGGTTGCGACCATCTCGCGGGATACGGTCTACCGGACCCTGGCGACGCTGGAGGCGCAGGGCCTGGTGAGCCGCGCGGAGTCGCTCGGCGGGTCGGCACGCTACGACGCCAACCCCGCGCGTCATCATCACTTCGTCTGCACGTCGTGCGGTCAGGTGATGGACTTCTACAGCCAATCGCTGGACCGCCTGAAGATGCCGCGGGCCGTCAAGGCCTTCGGCCGCATCGAGTCGGCCCAGGTGCAGGTTCGCGGCCTCTGCACGGCCTGCATGAAGCGAAACGGGAAGCGTCGGCAGTCTTGAGAAGCATCGCGCTTTTGCAGCTCTGCGAGTCGGACACCTACGATGTGGAACGGCTCAAGGAAAGGAAAAGAAACATGAACAGTGAAGGCAAGTGCCCGGTGACGGGGAAGACTCACCAGCACCCGGCCGGGATGGGCACGTCGAATCGTGACTGGTGGCCGAACCAGGTGAATCTCAAGGTTCTCCACCAGCAGTCCGCCCTGAGCAACCCGATGGGCAAGGGTTTCAACTACGCCAGGGAGTTCGGGAAGCTCGACCTGAAGGCGGTGAAGAACGATCTCTACGCGCTGATGACCAACTCCCAGGACTGGTGGCCGGCTGATTGGGGCCACTATGGGCCGCTCTTTATCCGGATGGCCTGGCACAGCGCCGGCACCTACCGGATGGGCGACGGTCGCGGAGGCGCGGGCTCGGGCAGCCAGCGACTCGCGCCGCTGAACAGTTGGCCCGACAACGTGAACCTCGACAAGGCACGCCGGCTGCTGTGGCCGATCAAGCGGAAGTACGGACGCAGGATTTCGTGGGCCGACCTGATGATCCTGGCCGGCAACTGCGCGCTGGAGTCGATGGGCTTCAAGACCTTTGGTTTCGGGGGCGGCCGCGTGGACGTCTGGGAGCCGGAAGAGGACATCTACTGGGGAGCCGAGAAGGAATGGCTGGCCACGAGCGACAAGCCCGACAGCCGCTACAGCGGCGAGCGGGACCTCGAGAATCCGCTGGCCGCCGTGCAGATGGGCCTGATCTACGTGAACCCCGAAGGCCCGGACGGCAACCCGGACCCGGTGGCGTCCGGGCGCGACGTTCGGGAGACCTTCGCCCGCATGGCCATGAACGACGAGGAGACCGTGGCGCTGGTGGCCGGCGGTCACACGTTCGGCAAGTGCCACGGCGCGGGCCCCGTGACGCACGTGGGGCCCGAGCCCGAAGCGGCGCCCGTCGAGCAGCAGGGCCTCGGCTGGAAGAGCACCTTCCGCAGCGGCAAGGGCGGCGACGCGATCAGCAGCGGCATCGAGGGCGCCTGGAAGCCGAACCCGACCCACTGGGACATGGGCTACTTGAACATCCTGTTCAGGTACGAGTGGGAGCTGGTCAAGAGCCCGGCCGGAGCGAATCAGTGGCTGGCCAAGGACGTGGCCGAAGAGGACATGATCGTCGATGCTCACGACCCGTCGAAGAAGCATCGCCCGATGATGACCACGGCCGACCTCTCGCTGCGTTACGACCCGGGCTTCGAGCCGATCGCGCGGCGATTTCAGCAGAATCCCAAGGAGTTCGCGGACGCTTTCGCCCGGGCGTGGTTCAAGCTGACCCATCGCGACATGGGCCCGCGCTCGCGATATCTCGGCCCGGAGGTTCCGGCCGAAGACCTGATCTGGCAGGACCCCGTCCCGGCCGTCACTCACAAGTTGATCGGCGCGAGGGACATCGCCTCGCTGAAGGGCAAGATTCTGGCCTCGGGCCTGTCGATTTCGGAACTGGTCTCGACGGCCTGGGCCTCGGCGTCCACGTTCCGCGGCTCGGACAATCGCGGCGGCGCGAACGGGGCCCGCATCCGTCTTGCGCCGCAGAAGGACTGGGCCGTCAACCAGCCGGCTCAACTGGCCAAGGTCCTGAAGAAGCTCGACGCCATCCGCAAGGAGTTCAACGGGTCGCAGAAGGGCGACAAGAAGGTCTCGCTGGCCGACCTGATCGTCCTGGGCGGCTGCGCAGCCGTGGAGTCCGCGGCGAAACAGGCCGGCCACAACGTGAAGGTTCCCTTCGCGCCGGGGCGCACCGACGCCTCGCAGAAACAGACGGACGTGGCGTCGTTCTCCGTGCTGGAGCCGGTCGCCGACGGGTTCCGCAACTACCAGAAGGTCAAGTTCAGCGTATCCGCGGAGCATCTGCTGGTCGACCGGGCGCAACTGCTGACGCTGACGGCTCCCGAGATGACGGTTCTGGTCGGCGGCATGCGCGTGCTGGGAACGAACGTCGGCGACAGCCGGCACGGCGCCTTCACCGACCGGCCCGGGGCGCTGACCAATGACTTCTTCGTGAACCTGCTCGACATGGGCACCGAGTGGAAGCCGGCCTCGCCCGACGAGGACGTCTTCGAGGGTCGCGATCGCGCCACGGGCGATCTCAAGTGGACCGGCACGCGCGTCGACCTGATCTTCGGCGCGAACTCCCAGCTTCGGGCCATCGCGGAGGTTTACGCGTGTGCGGACTCGCAACGGAAATTCGTGCGGGATTTCGTGGCGGCGTGGAACAAGGTGATGAACCTGGACCGCTTCGACCTGGCCTGAGGCCGGCGACGTCCGTCCGACGCCCTGGCAAGATCGCGCAGAGTCAATGTTCAAGTAATCGTGGCCGGATTCCAACGAACTCCAAAAGGAAAGGAGCATCAGTATGAGCAACGAGACAAGAATGCCGCTTCTCGGCGACAAGTTTCCCGAACTGAAAGTCGTCACCACGCGAGGCGTGAAGCAACTGCCCGGCGACTACAAGGGGAAGTGGTTCGTGCTGTTCAGCCACCCGGCCGACTTCACGCCCGTCTGCACCACCGAATTCGTCGCGTTTCAGAAGCGCTACGACAAGTTCAAGGCGCTGGGCTGCGAACTGGTCGGGATGAGCGTGGACCAGGTCTTCGCTCACATCAAGTGGGAGGAATGGATCAAGGAGAAGATCGGCGTGGAGATCGAGTTCCCGATCATCGCCGACGACGGCAAGGTGGCCTCGACGCTTGGGATCATCCATCCGGGCAAGGGCAGCAACACGGTCCGCGCGGTCTTCGTGGTCGATCCGGAGGGTACCATCCGCATGATCCTCTACTACCCGCAAGAACTGGGCCGCAACATGGACGAGATACTCCGGGCGGTCAAGGCGTTGCAGGTGGCGGACAAGCACGGCGTGGCCATGCCCGCCCATTGGCCCGACAGCGAGGTCGTCGGCAAGAATCATGTCATCCTCCCGCCGGCAAAAGACGTGGCGGCAGCCAAACAGCGTTTGAGCGACGCGAAGGCCGGGAAGTTCGAGAGCCTCGATTGGTGGCTCTGCCATAAGGAACTGAAGGACGCCTGATCGGGCGCACCGTGGCTGATGGACGACCCAAGCGGGCGGCCCGTCGCGGGGCCGCCCGCTTCAACCCGCAACACCGATTCAGACAGGAGTTCGAGGATGTTCTTTCAACAGTTTAAAGTCAACGGCCTGGGCTGCTACTCATACCTCATCGGCTGCCCGAAAAAAGGCGTGGCGTGCGTCGTCGACCCTGAGCGGCACGTCGAGCGATACCTCGACGTCGCCCAGGAAAACGGCTTGCGGATCACGGACGTCTTCGACACCCACCTGCATGCCGACCACATCACCGGCAGCCAGGAACTGGCGGCGCAGGCCGGCGCCACGATTCATGTCCATCCCGCCGTCGAAGCGGAGTACCCGCACGAACCCCTTACCGAGGGCCAGCGGTTTCGATTCGGTGCGGCCGAGATCGAGATCATCGAGACGCCGGGCCACACGCCGAATTCCGTCTCTCTGGCGCTGACCGATCACGCCCGCTCTGAGGACGTGCAGGCGTTGCTCACGGGCGACCTGCTGTTCGTCGGCGACATCGGCCGCCCCGACTTGGCCGGCGAGGAGTTGCTCGAACAGCAGGTGCGCAATCTTTATGACAGCCTCTACGGCAAACTCGCCCGATTCCCGGACTGGACGGAGGTGTACCCCGCTCACGGCGAAGGCTCGCTGTGCGGCAAGGGCATGAGCGCCAAACCGATGACGACCCTGGGCTTTGAGCGGCGAAACAACCCCTTGCTGAACGACATGCCGTTCGAGGAGTTCCACAGGGTCATGACCGAAGGATTCCAGGTCCGGCCTGACAACTTCGCGGCCATGGTCGAGAAGAACCGCAAGGGGCCGGCGCTGCTGAAGGAGGCGGCCGCGTTCACCCGGCTGTCCGCCTCGCAGGTGGAGCAGGCGGTCCGCAACGGCGTCAAGCTGGTTGACGTCCGCAACCAGGTGGCCTTCGGAGCGGCCTTTCTGCCCGGCTCGATCAATATCGGCATGAAACCGGATTCGGTGAACTGGCTGGGGATGGTCGTCGATGCGGCATCCGAGATCCTTGTCGTCGCCGACAGCGAAGCGGACGCCCGGGAAGCGGCCTTCCGATTCCGGCGCGCCGGGTACGACAAGCTGATCGGCTATCTGGCGGATGGGGTCTCCGGCTGGACCATGCGGGGCATGCCGCTCGACCACCTGCCGCAACTGGCGGTGCAGAGCCTCAAGCATGTTCTGGCGAAGTATGGCGACCATGTCGTGCTGGATGTCCGGACCGATGCGGAATGGCAGGCCGGGCATATCGAGGGGGCCGAGCACATACCGATCTCGGACCTCATTCAGAACGGTACGGACCTGTCCCGGCAGCGGCACATCACGGCGGTGTGCGGCTCAGGTTACCGCGGGAACATCGCGGGCAGCTTCCTGAAGTCCCGGGGATACGAGCACGTGTTCAGTCTCATCGGCGGGATGACCGCGTGGAATGCGGCGAACCGGACCCGTTGAAAACAAGGGAAGGAGAATACACATGATTGGTGAGAAGATGGCGGATGCCCTGAACCTGCAAATGAATCGCGAGTTCTTTAACGCCAGGCTGTACCTTGCGATGGCCGCTTATTTCGAATCGCTCAACATGCCGGGGGCGGCCCGCTGGATGATGGCACAGTCCCAGGAGGAGACCGGCCACGCCATGCGCCTCTATGGCCAGCTGCGGGAACGGGGCGCCCGCATTCGCGTATCGGCGCTGAAGGCACCGCCGGAAACGTGGGACAGCCCTCTGGCGGCATTCGAGGCGGCGTATGAACACGAATGCAAGGTGTCGCGTGAATTCGATGAGCACCTGGCCCTCGCCCAGAGCGAGAAAGACAACGCGACCATCATTTTCCTCCAGTGGTTTATCACCGAGCAGGTGGAGGAAGAGGCGTCCGTGGACGAGGTCGTCCAGAAGCTGAAGATGATCGGCGAGTCGAAAAACGGCCTGTTCATGATGGACCACCGCCTCGGCGAACGGCAAGCAGGCTGACGCGGCGAATCCCCGGCCGCCCGCGCGCGGTACGGCGGATCTAGTTATTCCGTAGCGGGTGCCAACTTTCGAGCGACGGCGCAGCCGGCGCCAAAGTGTATTGCTGTTCGAACATGCACACTTTGGTCCCGACTTCGTCGGGCCTCCAAAGATGGCACCCCCGTCACGTGATGGCGGAAATCGCTCTGAGTGAAGAAAATCGCCGCCAACACAATCACGGCGGCCGGCGCCATCTTCCAGGCGCCGGCCGCCGTTGCTCTTTCGGTTGCATGCTCCGGTGCGTGCCTGGCTGTGTACAGGACCTTGCCGGGCGCCTCAGGCCGCGCCGCCACCGGGAGCCGGTTTCAGGACGTGCAGCTTGCAGACCTTGCGGAAATGGTAGCCGGCGATGGCCAGCGTCACGGCCAGCGTAAACGATTCGGGGCGGCGCAGGCGCGTCCAGACGAGCAACCCCCAGTAGTGCAGCCGCCCGCGGCCGATGACGCCGAGACGAATGGTCGATCGCAGGAAGGCCAGAAGATCGTCGAACTGGAGACGAACCTTGGGCCGCTGGGGAGCACGGTACTCGCGGAGGAACGTCCGCACGCGCTTGTAGTAGTGCCGCGGGGCGTAGATGTGCTTGAGGATCTCCTGATAGCCTTCGCGGAGCTGCTCGGCGCTCATCGTCGAGCGGATGTTGGTGGTGCCGTCGACATTGTCGCCGGAGCTCAGGCCGACGATGCGGTTCTCGCCCTTGAGGCGTTCGTAGAGCCGCGTGCCGGGAATGGCCTGCAACAGGCCGACCATGGCGGTGACGATGCCGCTGGACTGGATGAAGTCGATCTGCCGCTGGAAGATCGAGGGCCCGTCGCTGTCGAAGCCGACGATGAAGCCGCCCTGGACCTGGAGGCCGGCCCG
>JAFGPY010000026.1 GCA_016935955.1 Planctomycetota bacterium | reverse complement strand
ATGCGGGCGGGCAAGGACGTCTACTCCGAGAAGCCCTCGGCCATGACGATCGCGGAAGGCCAGGGCGTCGTCCAGACTGCCCGGCGCTACCGGCGGGTCTACCAGTCTGGCATCCAGCGGCTCAGCGAGGAGAACTTCACCTTCGCCAACGAGCTGCTGCGCCTCGGCTACCTCGGCAAGGTCCACACCGTCCGGGCGCACATCGCGCCCTGGGACGCCGCGGAGATGCGCCACGACTGGCTGCCCGAGCAGCCCCTGCCCCCAAAGGAGGACATGGACTGGGACGCCTGGCTGGGCCCGTGTCCCTGGCGGCCCTATAACGCCGCTTATTGCCAGGGTGACTGGCGCAACCACTACGATTTCCACACGAGCTGCATCGGCGAGTGGGGCGCCCACACCTTCGCCCAATGCCAGGTCGCGCTGGGACTGTGGGAGACCTCGCCGGTCGAGTACAAGTATGTCAACAACGACAGCGGCGACGGCATGGTGGTGACCTTCGCCAACGGCATCAAGATGGTCCTGGAGCGGGACATGGACGCGAAGATCTGGCACGGCTCCTGCGGCGTCCGCTACGAGGGCCCCGACGGCTGGGTCGCCATCGCCGACGGCTACTCCAGGCCCGACGTCTCCAACCCCGCCTGGATGGCCGACTTCCACAAGCTCGTCCGCGACTACCAGGCCCGCACGCAACGACCGATGAGCCACGTCCGGAACTTCTTCGACTGCGTCAAGTCGCGACGCCTGACCGTGGCCAACCCCGTCATGATGCACCGCTCCATGTCCACCGTGCACGCCGCCAATATCTGCATGTGGCTCAAGCGCGACATGAAGTTCGACCCGGCCAAAGAGGAGTTCGTCAACGACGACGAGGCCAACCGGTTCCGCTCCCGCGCCATGCGCGAGCCGTGGACCATCTGAAATCCCGAGATCTGAAATCTGAGATTCCCATGAGGAGTTTGCCATGTTCAAGTCACCACTATACGCGATCCTGATTGTCCTATTGTTGCTCCCCTGCGCCGTGCCGGCGCTCGCGCAGACCGTCGCGTCGAAGCAGGACGAGCCGAAGCTGATCGCCGTGCTCCAGGACGCCGACGCGCCGCTGAAGGCCAAGATCGACGCCGGCCGCCAGTTGGCCATCATCGGCGGCAAGAACTCCATCGCGCCACTGGCCGCCCTGCTGGGCGATGAAAAGCTGTCCCACGTGGCCCGCTACGGCCTGGAGCGCAACCCCGACCCTGCGGTCGATGAGGCATTGCGCAGCGCCCTCGGCCAGGTCCGGGGCCGGCCGCTCGTCGGCGTAATCACCAGTATCGGCGTGCGCCGCGACGCCAAGGCGGTTCCGGCGCTGGCCGGGCTGCTGAAAGACTCCGACGCGGTGACCGCCCGCGCCACGGCCCGGGCGATGGGCAGCATCGCAACCACCGAGGCCGCCACCGCTCTTCAGCAGGCTCTGCCCAAGGCTGCCGCCGACAGGCGACTCGACGTCTGTGAAGGGCTCTTCCGCTGCGCCGAGCGGCTCGCCGCCGGCGGCCGGAACGAGCAGGCGATTGCGATCTACGACCAGTTGCGCAAGCTCGACGGCGCGCACCAGGTCCGCGCCGGCGCGCTGCGCGGCGCGATCCTTGCGCGCGGCGCCGACGGCGCGACCCTGCTCCAGGAACACCTGCGAAGCAGCGACTACATCCTGTTTTCCGCCGCCGTGCAGACCGCACAGACGATGCGCGACGCGGAAGTCACGAAGTCGCTGCTCGACGCCATGAAGGACCTGCCCGCCGACAACCAGATCGTGGTGATCGAGGCGCTGGGCGTTCGCGGCGACAAGCAGGCGGTTCCGGCCCTGCTGGCAGCCGCGAAGGCCGGGCCCGCCCCGGTTCGCGTGGCCGCGATGCGCGCCGCGACGGAGATGGGCGATGCCTCCGCCGTGCCCGTGCTCGTCGAGTTGCTCGACGATCCGGACAGGGACGTTGCCGGCGTCGCACAGGACTGCCTGGTCGCCCTGCCCGGCGAGCAGGCGGACGCCGCGGTCGCAGCGATGTTCGGCGGCAACGACACCGAGAAGCGACTCACCGCTCTCGATATGATCGGCCGGCGGCGCATGGTGTCGAGCATGCCGGCTCTGTTCAAGGCAACGACGGACAGCGATCCCAGGGTGCGACGGGCCGCGATTCGGATGGCCGGCGAGATGGCCAGCCCCGAGCAGGTGCCGGCGCTGCTCGATCTGCTCGCACAAGCGGACCAGCGAGGGGACCTGGCCGCCGTCGAGCAAGCCCTGATGACCGCGTGCACCAAGACCGGCGACCCGCAGACGATAACCGAGACACTGACCGGCCGACTCGGTAAGGCCGGGCCGCCACAGAAGGCGGTTCTGCTCCGCGTGCTCGCCGCCGTCGGCGGGCCCGATGCGCTGAAGGCCGTTCGCGCCTCGCTCGACAGCAGCGACGCGGACGTTCGCGGCGCCGCCATTCGTGCCCTGAGCACGTGGAAAAGCGCGGATGCGGCTCCGTACCTGCTGACGCTCGCCAAAGACGCAAAGGACCCGGGCGAGCGAACGCTGGCCCTCCGTGGATACCTGAACCTGGCGGCTCGCGGCGACATCGACGTTGAGGAGCGCCTGGCTATGGCTCACCAGGCCGCAACCATCGTCCAGCGCGATGATGAGAAGCGACTGCTGCTGGGCACGCTGGGCAACATCGGCTCCCCCGCGGCGGCGACGCTGATCGCGCCGTATCTGGACGATCCCGCGGTCAAACAGGAGGCCGCCCTGGCCGTCGTCGGCGTCGCTGAGCGGTTCCTCCGGGGACGCGGGGCCAAGGACGCCACCGCCCTGATCCAGCCGCTGGAGAAGGTGACGCAATCCACGGACAACCAGGACGTCGTCACCCGGGCCCGGACCCTGCTCCGCCGGGCAAAGAACCAGTGACCGTAGCGACCAACGCGAGCGCAAGGCCCCGGACAGGCCGCCACAGACCCATCCGGGGCTTTCTCATTGGCTCCGTAGCTCGGAGGCTCCCACTTCCCCAGGCTAAGTCCACGTCTTTTTCTGATCTTGGGTGGCTGATTTTCTGATATAATACAGGTCACGGCTCTTTTCGAGTGAACTTGGGTTTTCGGAGGATACTCTGATGAAATCCCCCAGTATTGACTGCGTAGTGGTTTGTTCCCTGCTCCTGGCCGCGACGTGCGGCGTCGCCCGGTCGATGACCATCCAACTCGGCCCGGAGACGATGGAGCTCGTTTCTCCCGGCGACACCTGGGCCTACTTCCCCGGCAAGACCGCGCCGAGCACGCCCGCCGGCGCCTGGAAAGAGCCGGACTTCGACGACTCCGCGTGGCTCCGTGGGGACGGCGGTTTCGGCTACGGCGACAACGACGACGCCACGATCCTCAATGATATGGAGGGCAGTTACGTGTCCGTGTACATTCGAAAGGCGTTCAATCTGGACTCGGTGCCACAGGACCGGGTAGTCGAGCTGCTCATGGACTATGATGACGGCTTCGTCGCGTACCTCAATGGCCGGGAGGTGGCGTGGACCTGCGTCCCGGCGGGCGAGCTCGCCTACGACACCCTGGCCTCCTCCTCCCACGAGGCAGACAAGGTGGAGACCTTCGTCCTGGGCAACGCCGCCGACCTGTTCCGCCAGGGCCGCAATGTCCTGGCCGTCGAGGGACACAACATTGCGAACGTCAGCACCGATTTCTCGCTGACGCCGGCTCTCCGCATGCCGCCGGTCACAGGGTACGCGGACGGGACCTACTACGTGACGACACAGATGGTGACCCTCACCGGCCACACCTCCGGACTTAACGCCGTACAGGTGAAGGTGGACGACCTGATTGTCGACGTGGACCCGGTCACCCATCTCTGGACCGCTTCGCTGTGGCTGTCGCGCGGCCAGAACCTGATCCCTGCCTATGCCTACAACGCCGCGGGAACCGAGGTCGACGCCGGCGAGATCAAAATCGACTACACGCCGCCGAACAGCAACACCGGCAATCCAACCACGCGCGTCACCGGTGGACTGACCCAGGACACCATCTTGTCCGGGACTTGCGAGGTCACCGGCACTGTGACCGTGCCGGCGGGCGTCGTCCTGACCATCCTGCCGGGAACGACTCTCCAGATGAACAGCGGCGCCGCCATTGTGGTCGAGGGCCGGCTCGTCGCCGAGGGCGCCGAAGAGTCGCCGATCCGCTTCACCCGCAGCGCCGCCGGAGTCACCTGGAAGCAGATCAAGTTCATCGAGGCCGAGGACAGCCGCTTCGCCTGGTGCACCTTCGAATACGCCGACAGCGAAGGCGAGCATCAGGACTATTACGAGCCGGGACCGCGGAAGTACCACGAGGCCGTCGTTGCCGTAGCCTGTCACCTCGACTTCCAGAACTGCACCTTCCAGAAGCTCCCGGATGACAGCGCGGGCGCCGAGGGCGACGCGATTGCCATCTTCTCCGACGATCCGGATCACCCGGGCGAGGCGAGCGCCCATATCGCCGGCTGCCAGTTCCTGAAGATTGGACAAGGCGTGCACGAGCGGTACTCGTACGTGTGCGTCGAGAACTCCTACTTCACGGGCAAGCGAGGCGACAATGACGACGTCGACCTATGGGGCGAGAGCACGCCGCCGCCGCTGATCCGGAACAACACGTTCGCAAATCCCGAGCACGACGACATGGTCAATCCGACGCGTTGCTCCGCCCGGATCATCGGCAACCTGATCCTCGGGAGCGATGATCACGGCCTGGTCCTGCGCGACAAGGGCTCTCCCCTCGTGGCGAACAACCTCATCATCGACTGCGCCAACGGCGGCATCGCCGTCGAGAACTCGTGCACCGCCACGCTGATCAACAACACGATCGTCAATTGCGGCCGGGGCATCCGCATGTTCGACCTCGGCCGCGCGGGCCCGCCCTACTACCTCACTCCCGGCGGCGGCACCGCCACAATCACCAACTGCATCATCTGGAACTGCACCCAGTCGATCACGCTGGCCGACAGCTCGAACACGGCCGCCAAAGACCGCGGCTCGCACGTCACGATCAACTACTGCGACATCCAGGGCGGCCAATCAGGTATTTCCAACTCCGGAAAGTATTCCACTGTCACCTGGGGCAAAGGCAACCTCGACACCGACCCGCTCTTCGCCGATGCGAAGACTCTCGACTTCCACCTCCAGTCGCCGTTCGGCCGCTGGGACGCCGTGCCCGGTGAATGGGTGAACGATGCCGTGACCAGCCCGTGCATCGACGCCGGCGACCCGAACAGCCCGGTCGTATTCGAGCCATTCCCCAACGGGAATCTCGTCAACATGGGCGCCTACGGCAACTCCTTCGAGGCGAGCAGGTCAACGTCCGGCCCGGCCTCGGGCACGAGCCGATATGCCTTCCTGCCCGATCTGAGCGCGATCCTTCAGACCGGCGGCTTCGCCGGCGTGCACTGGACCTACCGGGTCGAAGGACAATTCGACCTGACCGTCCACTTCCAGGCGGGCGCCGCATCGCTGTCGGACGTGGACGCCGTCGCCACCGACAATGGCACGCCCCCGCGCACGCTGGATCCGAACGAGGTCTTCAACTTGACCGCCCTGGCGGGAACCGTCGGCCGCGGGCAAACCGTCACATTCACCGGCAAAGCACCGGACGGCAGCGATGTCGAATTGACGCTCACCTTCATCGGCAATCTCGTCCACCTCGTCGGTGGGACGACCCCACCGGCAGGGAGCGCCGACATGTTCGTCTTCGGCCTCGACGCCTGGGCGAAGAGTGAATAGGCCGGCGTCTACCGTTTCTTGACTGCCGTCGTACCACCGGTGCCGGGGGTGACGAGCTCCAGGCCGTCGTGGACGATCACCAGCTCCAGGACACCCTCGTTGAAGCTCAGCCTGGCGGGCCAGCCGTTGCGGAAGGCCCATCGAGCGTACTCCTGGCCCGAGTTCGACCCCAGCATGACGATCGAGCCGCTCTTGATGGCGTCCGCGAGCTTGCCGTCCTCGACGAGCTTGCGCCACTGCCACGCTTGCGTGCCGCCGAGCGAGTCCCGCTTGAGCGTGATGCTGCTCCAGCGCAGCGCCCCGGGGCTCATCTGCCAGGTGACGATGCCCTTGTCGGAGATGATCTTCTGCTCTTCAACGTCGCTGCTGGAGCCGAGCCCCGAGCATTCGCTGAACAGTTCGGCGGACTCGCTGCCAAACAGCGCCCACCCGGTGATCTCCAGCCGGTAGAGGAAGGAATCGGATGCGGCGATGGACACCGCTCCCTCCCCCGCCCACTGGCCCCACAGCCGGGCCTGGCCGGTCAGCAGAAATGCCGCCAGAACGATGCCGCACGCAACCACGATGGACCAGGGATATTTGCGCCTCATGTTGCACCTCCATTTTGCCCAATTTCTCGCACATTCCGGACACTCACACGTCGCTACCGCCCTGCCCGCCTCAAACCGCCTCCGCGCGCATGTCGTCCGATCACCTCCTTTCGCCGGCGACCACTGAGCTCGGGCAGGCCGAGCGTACACGTCGCTCCGTGCACGCATGATAATAGGTGTGTTTGGCAGCCCAAGTGTTCCGCTGGGAACCGGCTTTTTTCACACTTTTTCACCGTTGTCCGGGTCGATTGGCTTTGTTTCACACACGGGGTGATCGACCATGTAGCCCAGCCGCCCCCGGCTGGGGTCATTGGGATCGCCCCCGGGGGCGGGAGTGCTACTTGCTCCCTCCTCGATTGGCTTTGTTTCGCACGGCGGGTGATCGACCATGTAGCCCAGCCGCCCCCGGCTGGGGTCGTTGGGATCGCCCCCGGGGGCGGGGGTGCTACCTGCTGCCTCCCCGATTGGCTTTGTTTGACGCCTACGACAAAAGTCCCCGAATGGGATTCCGACCCGCGTTCTTGGACTCGTATCAAGGCCTGATCCGGCT
>JAFGPY010000201.1 GCA_016935955.1 Planctomycetota bacterium | reverse complement strand
CAGCACCCGTTGCCGCAAATCCATAGAGTAGGTCTTCATGCCTACTCTATCGGCCATGACCACAAGCAAACGTGAACTGCTCTAGAACAGGCCGACGACGTTGCCCTGCTCGTCGATGTCGATCTTCCAGGCCGCAGGCTGGCTGGGCAATCCCGGCATGGTCCGCATCTCGCCGGCCAGCGGATAGAGAAACCCGGCCCCGACGCTGGCCAGGATATCCCGAACGGGCAGGACGAACCCCTGCGGTCGGCCCTTCAGCTTCGGATCGTGTGACAGCGACAGGTGCGTCTTGGCCATGCAAATTGGCAGCCGGTCGTACTTGTGCTCGGTGAAGTGGCGAATCTTGTCCTCGGCAACAGCCGCGTAGCTGACGCCGTCGGCCCCGTACATCTCGCGGGCGATTGTCTCGATCTTCTGCTTGATCGGCCACTCGTCCTCGTAGAGCAGTTTGAAGTGGCTCGGCTTCGAGGCCGCCTCGACCACGGCTTCGGCCAGTTCCACTCCACCCTTGCCGCCGAGAGCGTGGACCTGGCTGACCTCGGCCGTTTCGGCGCCGGCAGCCACGGCCCGCTCGCGAACGGCCTGGATCTCCTTCTCCGTATCGTTCTCGAAACGGTTGATGGCCACGACCACGGGCACGCCGTGCTTAAGAGCGTTCTCGATCTGCTTGTCGAGGTTGGCGCACCCAGCCTCCACGGCCGCCACGTTCTCCTCCAGCAGGCCATCGTTGAGCGGTTTGCCGGCCACGACGGTGAACTGGCCCGAATGCATCTTCAGGGCGCGAACCGTAGCCACCAATACCACGACGGCAGGTTTCAGGCCGGACATGCGGCATTTGATGTTAAAGAACTTCTCCATGCCGATGTCGGCGCCAAAGCCCGACTCGGTGACGCAGAACTCCCCGAGCCGCAGGGCCATCCGGTCGGCGATGATTGAGCTGTTGCCGTGGGCGATGTTGGCGAACGGGCCGGCATGCACGAACACTGGCGTGTGCTCGGTCGTCTGCATCAGCGTCGGCTTGATCGCGTCGCGCATCAGCACGGTCATGGCTCCCGCACACCGCAACTGTTCGCAGGTGATCGGCTCGTCGAACTTCGTGCGGGCAACGACCATGCGGCCGATGCGCCGTCGCATGTCCTGGAGGTCCGTCGAGAGACCCAGAATGGCCATCACCTCGCTGGCCACCGCGATGTCGAAGCCTGTGCGGCGGACGTTGTTGCCTTGCAGGCCGATGATGATGTCGTCCAGGGCCCAACGGTCCGAGATGTCCACCACGCGACGCAGCATCGGACTCGACGCGTCGATTGACAACGGGTTGCCGTGGTGGATGCTCGCGTCAATGCACGCCGCCGCAAGGTTGTTGGCCAGGCTCACGGCGTGAATGTCGCCGGTCAGGTGCAGGTTGAAGTCCTCCATCGGCAGCACCTGGCTGTAGCCGCCGCCGGCCGCACCTCCCTTGATGCCGAAAACCGGACCGAGCGACGGCTGGCGGATGCACGTGATCGTTTTCTTGCCGATGTGGTTCAGGGCCAGCGACAGGCCGATGGTGGTCACGGTCTTGCCTTCGCCCAGAGGCGTCGGCGTAATGGCCGTCACGTCGATGTACTTACCCAGCGGCCGGTCCTTCAGCCGGTCGAGCAGCGAGAGCTTGACCTTCGCTTTATAGTTGCCGTACAGTTCCAGTTCGTCATCTTCGATGCCGACACCGGCGGCAATGGTGCGAATGTCGTCGAGCGCGATGCTGTGTGCGATTTCCAAGTCCGACTTCATCATCCCACTCCTTCTGCGGCGAAGCAACGACACGAATCCAGCACGGCCGACGTCGCATCATGAACTACCGGCCCGGCCGCGAATCGACATACACAATTATCGCGCGCCGGTGCTGTTCGGCCCTGTGCCCTGCATCACAATGAAGCGACACTTTGAGACTTGCCGGTAGGTGTGATGTCGATCACACAGCGGAGGGCGGTTCGCCGTCAGTGCGGGGAACCGACTTCGTAGACGACGTGCAGGGGCGGTTCTTCGGGTCGACCCACAGCCAGAATGCGATTGAGCACCCCGGCGGCTTCCAGGCGATCGAACAGGTCGCGGTCGAGCCCGTCGGGCCAGCCGTAGTTGCCGGGAGCGCGGAAGCGGTCGACCTCCGCCCAGTTGATGTAGACGTGCGTCGTGCCCAACTCCTGGAAGAGTCGCAGAGCCCGCGCCTTCAACTCGTCCGGCCGCGCGGCCTCACGATAGAGCGGCTCCATCCAGTGACGGTTGAAGACCGTGTTGTAGACCACGGGTACGTCGAAGTAGAGCGTCCGGGCCTCGCCGACCAAACCGATCACCGGCGGGAACTTGCGACCGCGCTTGAGATCGTTGATCATCCGAACAACGTGCGGCGAGTAGGTCCACAGGCGATCGGTCGAATCGGGATGGTACGTGAACGCGTAGCCACTGTCGGTCATCGGCGCAGCGGCATCGGCCAGCAGCGAAACGTACGTGCCGCGATCCTGAAGCATCCGCTGGTCGACCATGAAGGTCATCCCCAGATGCAGCGCGACGGCGACAGCCAGCACCCATCGAGCCCACGTCGCTCGGAAGGCCACGAGCCCTGCCCCGCCTGTCATGGCCAGCAGCACCCATGCCGGGGCAAGGTGCCGCATGATCCGATGTGTCAGGCAGAACCACGTCGCCACGGCCACGACAACGATCACCAGCAGGGTCGCGGCGCTCCGCCGCCACCGGCGATTGGCCAGTGAGAACGGTGCAGCCAGCAGCACCGCGCCGCCAAACAGGAACGACGGCCACGTGTTAGGCGGGGCATCCTGCACACCGACAAGCGAAGCAGTCAGCGCCCGCCAAGTCATCGCTCCGGCCGAGTGGTGCTCGGTGAAGTGTCGGGCCATTTCGTCGGTCCATCCGGCCGGCCCGCCGAGCCATGTCGAGAGCACCGGGAAGAACGGGTTGCCTGTCAGGACGAGGTCGCGAATATAGAACGGCGAGCCGAAGGCGGCTGTCGCAATGGCGAAAGCCGCAAGGGCACGCCAGCCAATGCGCCGCGTCGCCAAAGCCGAGAAGCAGAGAACCAGTATTGGCGGTAGGATGAAGACGGCGCTGGTCAGTTTGATGCCCAGCGTCATGCCGACAATCACGCCCAGCAAAAGGGCCGGACCGATAGACCTCCGGTCTTGCCCTGCCTCCTCGTCCCCGCGCTGCCACAGGACAACCGTGCAGAGCAATGCCGCCGCGACGTAGAAACTCTGCACGCCTTCGACGAAACCGAGGATCGAGACGCGGAGAACCCAGGGCACGGTCAGGTAAAACACGGCGGCAATGAGCCCGGCCCGCAGGGTGAACAGCCGCCGCCCGACGCAGACCAGGGCCAGGGCCGCCCAGACGGTGCACGACGCGGCAAGGATCTTGCCCACCATCGCCCCCAGGGCAACATCGTTCACCCACGAGATGCCGGCGAAATAAAGCATCTCGACAGCCATGGGGAAATAGGAGTAGACGTTGTGCGGCAAGTCGACGATGCCCCCAGCCCGGTGCCACTCGGCCGGTATGGCGGCATGGTACTCCATCGTGTCGTACTCGACGCACGGCGCAGCGGCTCCATAGAGCACAACCGTAGAAAGGACAACGATCATGCCGACCAGTACCCAGTCGGCAGGCCCGAAATCGGCGGCGAAGACACGCAAGGCCTTGATCGGTTTCTGTTCGTCCTGCGTCTTCGCGACAACCCACTTGGCCCTGAACAGGATCATCAGCGCAGATAGCGATGGTAAGACCATGTTCATCAGGGCGGGATGCATGATGCCCGCCACGCCTGCAAGGAAGACCGCCATGACAAGGCCTGCCAATCCAGCGGCGAAACCGAGCACAACGCGTTCCAGGAAGATCATTCCCCGGATGCGGTGCATGGCGAGGTAGCCGGCAAACACCGACACAATGCCCAAGGCGCATGCTTGCAGGCCTGCGCCCAGCGGGACGAGAAACATCGACCGCGTCCCGGTCAGTTCAAGGCATGTCCACAGCGCGGCAATGAAAGTCAGGATGAAGGCAACAAGAAAGGTTCGGGTGGCACCACTGAGAAGCGAAGGCCGAAGAGATTCCGGCTCACTCATCGTCGCGGCCCTCGCCGAGGTGGAACAGTCGTCGCAGCACGCGCATGCTCATCTGGCCGCGGCCGTCGCGGCTCTCGTTCTTGAGCTGCTCGATCGGCTCGTGCAGCAGTTTGTGCACGATGCGATGCGTGGCCAGGCGAATCTCGTTCCGCGTCGCGCCGCTGACGTCGTCGCCCAGCCGCCTCAGCAGCCGCTCGACCTCTTCGTCGCCGATGTCGTGCAGGCGGGCTTCGAGTTTCTCGACCAACGGGCCGACATCGCGGACCTCGAACCAGTCCATGAAAGCCGCTACCTCATCGTCGACAATGGCCGAAGCCACGTCGAGTTCGCGTTTCCTCAGCTCAAGGTTCTGGCTGACCTCGCGGGCCAGGCGGTCCTGGTCGTAGAGGAAGACGCCCTCGACGTGCCCGGCCGCAGGGTCGACGTCGCGCGGCACGGCCAGGTCGAGAATCATCCATTCGCGGCCGCCGCGACTGGCCTGCACCGCGGCCACACGCTCGGCATCGAGAATCGGTTGTGGGCTCGAGGTGGAGGCAACGACGATGTCGTTATCGCGCAGGCACTCGTCCATCCGCTCCCAGGCGACAGCCCGGGCCGTGAACCGTGCCGCCAACTGCTCGGCCCGTTCGGGCGACCGGTTGACGATGGCCACCTCGCCGCAGCCACACGATTGCAGGTGGACGACGGCAAGTTCGGCCAGTTCGCCTGCCCCGATCACCAGGACGCGTTTGCCGGCCAGGCCCGAGAAGACCTGCGACGCAAAATCGACGGCCACCGAGGCAACGCTGGTGCGTCGCTGGCCGATCTCCGTCGCTCCGTGGACCCTCTTGGCGGCGGCAAAGGAACGGTGGAACAGACGATTCAGGAACTTCCCCGTAGCCTCGGCCTCGACGGCACGAATGAAGGCCGCCTTGACCTGCCCGATGATCTGCGATTCGCCGACCACCATGCTATCGAGGCTCGAAGTGACCATCATCAGGTGTCGCACGGCCGCCTCGGTCTCCAGCCGATAGACCATGGGCATCAGGGCAATGACCTCCATCCCGTGGAATTCGGCCAGCGAGCGGACGAGGTCGTCAGCTGTGGGCGGCGCGGCGACGCGCGATGCCGAGTAGACCTCGACGCGGTTGCACGTGGAGAGAATGACGAACTCGGCGTCGTCGAAACGGGCCGACAGAACGGCCAGAGCCCGGTCGACGGCCGCATCGTCGAAAGCGATGCGTTGCCGCACATCGAGCGGCGCCGACTGATGGTTGACTCCGACGCAGAGAATCTTCACGTTTATCTAGTCCGTTTCCGCGTCGTCGTCGCCGGCGACGACACCGTGATGCTCCAGAATGGTTCGGATCGCGCGATCGAGGGCCGCCTTGCCCTGCCTGGCCGCCTCCAGCAACTCCTCGGCCGCAAGTTCGTGGGCGATCTGCCGCCTTAAGGCCTCGTCGTTCACCTGACGGCGGACCTGTGCGCGGACCCGGCCGATGGCTTCCAGGTAAACGCCGTAGGCCTCGTCGAACTCGTCTTCGAGGCGGCGTCGGATGCGCCCGGCCAGAGCCGGGCTTGCGCCGCCCGTCGAGACCGCCACCGTGAGCGGGCCGCGGCGCAGAACCGACGGCAGAATGAAGTCGCAACAATCGGGACGGTCCACGACGTTGCAGAGAATGCCGTGAGCCCGACAGTCGGCGAAAACGCGAGCGTTGGTTTCGGGCGAATCGGTGGCCGCAACAACCAGGGCCGCGCCGTCGAGCGCCGCCGCCTGGTATGCATTGTCGCAGACGTCCACACCGTCGCGATGCCGCAACTCGTCGCAGACCCGCAGGGCCACAACGCGAACGTGTGCCCCGGCGTCCAGCAAGGCCGAGACCTTCTGCAGCGCGACATGCCCGCCACCGACGACCACGCAGCGGCGGTCGGTCACGTCGAGCATGATCGGAT
>JAFGPY010000200.1 GCA_016935955.1 Planctomycetota bacterium | reverse complement strand
TCGGTGGCCGACTTCCGTCTGCCGGTCGAGGCCGACGTGCCGGTGATCATCGGCGAGTTTCACTTCGGGGCCCTCGACCGCGGCATGTTCCACACGGGTTTGGTCTCCGTCGAGGACCAGCAGCAGCGGGCCGCGGCGTACGGCGACTACGTTCGCGGTGTGCTGGCCCACCCGCAGTTCGTGGGTTGCCACTGGTTCAAGTACATGGACGAGCCGACCACGGGACGGCCGCTGGACGAGGAGAACTACCAGATCGGATTCCTCGACATCGTCGACACGCCGTACCCCGAGATCATCGAGGCCTCGCGCGCCGTGGGCGGCGAGATGTACCGATTGAGGGCGTCCGACGGGAAGTGAGCGTTGCAGGTTGTGGGGCTCGCGCGGCGATCATTCGGCCGTCTTGAAGCGGATCGTCCTGGCATCCACGAGGGCGGTTCCGGCCTTGTCCTTCACGGCCGCGGTCACTGAGACTTCATATTGCCTGCCGCCTGCCAACGGCTGGTCGGGAACGAACGAGAACTTCGTGCCGCCGTGCGACACCTTCCAGGATCCTTTCACCTGCTGCCGGCTCTCCGCATCAATGACCTTGATCCCTTCGCCGCCCAGTACCGTCTTCTCGTCAATCACCGGCGCGAACTGGACCCAGATCGTGTCGGAAGCGCTCACGTCTTCGGCCCCGTCGCGCGGCGTGGCGATCAGCACAACGGGCGGCAGCTTGTCGGCGACCTTCAGGTAGCGGTCGAAGAAATCGTTCACGAGTTGGTAGCGGTCCACGCCCAGCCGCTTGTCGTAGCCGACCGAGAGCGAATGGCCGAGCCCCTCCATCCACAGGTAGGTGTGATTCACGTCCAGCTTCTCCAGCACCTTCAGGAAGCCGGGCGTCCCTTCCTTGGTAATGACGTCGCGGTCGTTTTCGCCGCACGCCAGGATGGTCGGTGCGTAGTCGGGGGTGATGTACTCCTTCTCCCACAGGCCCATGCCCATGCCCTGCCATCCGGCGTGGATGTTCGACGGGTAACCCTGCCAGGGTTGCGGCTCGGGCGTGCCGTCCGGGAAGCCCTCGAACTTCTTGCTCTCGGCGCCGGTCGCATGGTTCGGAGCCGACAGTCGCGTCACGGCGTACTGACCCTTCGAGATGCCCATCATCCCGATGTGATGGGTGTCCATGCCGTACTGGTCGGCGTTTTTGCTGAGGTACCGCATGGCGGCCGTGTAGCAGGCCAGCCCGTTCCAGTGGTCGAGGGTGAACTTGATGAAATGCCAGTAGTGCACGGTGCACGGATTGAAGCAGTGGCCCATGACGACGTACACGTACCCGCGCATCTGGAACTGGTATTGGTGGTGCGTGTCGCGACTCTGCTGCGTGTCGGAGTAGACGAACACGGGGAGCTTCTTCTTCGCCCGCGACGGATAGATGATGTCCATCTTGACCCGGTAGTCGAAGGGTTTGCCGTCGCGGTCCACCATGTCCGAGGGCTTCTCGGCCGGCTTCATCCCGGGAGTCTTCGGAACAATCTCCTCGTTGTACGACTGCATGATGTACTCAAGCGTGCCGTGGACGCCGTGCTTGTCGATCTCCCAGTACGTCAGGTCCGTCGCCACGCGGTACCCTTGCGGCAGAATGAAGCAACGCACCGGTTTGGGCTCCAGCTTGATCGCCCGAAGAATCGACGGCGTCTTGTAGCCGAACAGCGCCCGGTACAGCAGGTGAATGTCCCAGTCGATGGCCGGCGAGACGGCCCGCGGCTCGTCGCCGAAGTCCAGCGTCACCACGATGAACTTGCGGCCGATGTAGTCCTTCAGGATCGACAGGTCGTCTTCCTGGCCGATCTTCTCCCAGGCCCGATTCGTGACGTACACGATGACCTCGCGGGCCTCGGGGCCCGTCGTCTCCTGGAGGTAGTAGATGTTGACCGGGAACGGCTTGCTCAAGGTCGGGCAATCCCACGGCAGCGACTTCCTCAGATAGGGCTTCAACTCCGCAAGGTCTTCCGAAGGCGCGCCGGACGCCGAGGCGACAGGCGTGCAGGATGCCAGAGCGATTGCGACGACGAGCGGAAGACCGAGACACGGCGGCAGGCTCCTCATGGATCGTTCCTCGACAGGGGGGCGCGGTTTCGCCGCATGCACCGAGGTCCAGCAACCGCCGGTGCACGCGACCAGCGCAGTATACTGCCGATCGAGACCGGCGCTGAGTGCAAAACGGAACGCGTTTTCGGCCGGCAAAGGAGCGAAACGCGGACAACCGACAGCCGGCGGCGAGAACCAGCGCGGAGGAGAGTCTTCCACGTGTAGTCGAAGCTCTGTCAATCCTCGCCGCCATGCGGCATTTTGCACGAACTCCTCATCGCGTCGCAGCAAGGCACGGTTACACAAGGCATTGCGTCGTGGTTGTGCCGGCCACAGCTCCGAGGGTGCCACGCGTCTACTTGTAGACGCGTGCTCGCGCAACTGGCTTGGCGGCATGCTTCTGCAAGCAGAAGCATGGCACCCATGAATCACCTTCGTGCGCATTGCCGCCATGGCACCGCGAGAGAAGTCCTTCGTGACGCGGGTCAGTCCTCAACCTCGACCTGGCCGGCGCCACCCTGAATGCGGACTCTGACGCGAACAGCGCCGGGAGCGGCGTCGGGGTCTGCGCCGTTGCCGTTGTCTTCGGCGGCAGGTTCGTCGGACGGCGGGGCTTCGGGCGGCGGATCGTCGGGCGAGCGGTCCTTCCAGGTGCCTTCCGCGTCGCTGACCCAGTACTCCAGCGGATCGTTCGGCCCGCCGCGAACGAGCATGCCGGCGGCGTCCGCGTAGGCGGCGCCGGTCGTCGTGCCGTCGGGCCGCTCAAGCAGGAACGTCCTGGCCCCGGTCTCCAGATCGTGGACGGCCTGGTAGTTCGACTTCTCGCCGCCGGCTTTCTTGTTGACGGCCAGCATGAAACGGTTGGCGAAGATCTGCGACACGCCGGCGCGCTGCCAGTCGGGTTCGCCGATGCGCCACAGCTCGTGGCCGTCGCTGCGGCGGAGCATGGCCACGGCGGCGAAGTCGCCCCAGACGAGCATCCGCTCGGCGTCGATCCCATGGAACTGAACCTGCCGCCTGGTTCCCGTGTCGTAGGTCCAGAGCAGTTTGCCGCTGCGCGTATCGACGGCCGACAGGCCCTCGTTCGGATGGACCATGATGAGCACGCCGTCCTCGACCACGCCGCTCCTCTGGTAGAACTGCCGCGCCTGGTTGTCGGCGATCGACACCAAGGGACCCACGGTTCCCGTGGCTGCATCGAGAACGGCCACCTGATCCATGGCGTTGCTGAAGATGGGCCAGTAGCGGCTGCCGGGCGGCGGGCTGGGCGACGGAAGCAGCAGTTCGGCGAAACACGCCTCGCGCTCCAGGTCGCCCGTGGCCAGGTCCCAGGTCAGGACGCGACGCCTCATGTGCGTCGGCTGCATGGGGACGCCCCACGCCCAGCGGCCGCAGAACTGGAAGCCGCCGTGAAAGATACCTTGCGGATAGCCGATGGCCCGGATCGCGTAGCCGTCGCGCGTGTCGAGCAGGTGCAGGCCGAGGTGCGACGAGACCGCCAGCAGGTCGCCGAGTTCGGTCACGCGATGGTAGGTGCTCGTGCCGTCGACGAAGCCCGCGTCGCCGTAACGCAGGGCGCCGGTCACGGTCTCGGGCGACGGCGAGCCCGCCCGTCGCTGTTGCGGCTGCAGGGCGACGCGCCAGCGGAGCGTGCCGTCGCGCGGATCGATCAGCCCGATGCCGCCGCGATCCAGGAGGTAGACGGCGTCGCGTCCGGCGAGAACGCGGTTGTTGCGCTGGTCCGGGGACGGCTCGTCGCGATAGGTCCAGACTCGCCGGCCGTCGCTGCGGCGCACGGCCGTCACCAGCGAGCGATTGGCCAGCAACAGGACGTCCCCGTCGCCGGTCGAGACGCTGCGCAGCAGGCGGCCGGTCATCGTGCCTTCGATGGAACCGATCGGCCCAAGCTGGGCGAGTTCGTCGCTGTCCAGCTCCAGACGCCAGGCCAGACGGTACGGCGGATCGGGCATCGTCGGCAACCGTCCGCCCCGGTCGACGAGGTTGCCCTGCGGCGCGCCGGCGGTCAGGTCGCCGATGCGGACGTTGCCTCCGTCGAGCGACGGGACCATCTCGTCGGGCGAGGCCTTCGCGGCCAGGGCCAGGGCTTGGAGTTCCTCGCGCGACTTCTGGCCCAGACGCCGCGACACCTGGAGCGACAGGGCGCGGTAACGGTTGCGGCGGCGGCCCTCGGCGGTCAGGTTGACCATGCGGACGAGCAGGCGGCCGGCCTCGTTCAAGTCGTCACGGGCCAGGGCCACGTTGAGCGCGTCGTCGAGCGCCGCCGCGGCGGCCAGACTGTTCGGCCAGCGGCAAGCCACTTCGATCAGGGCGTCGTAGTCGGCGGCGCGGCGGGCCGCGTCGCACGCCTTGACGGCCAGGGCGTCCCACGGAGCGTAGACGGCGCGGCCGTGACGCTCGATCAGCCGCGCGATGGACTGCTCGGCCAGGATGCCCGAGACGCCCTCTGCGGCCGAGAGGCTGACCTGCACGTGGCGCAGCTCGGGTCCGCCGTCGAGGATTTCCTGGAGCGCGGCGACGGCCGCCCGGGCGTTGCGGTCGGCCAGGGCCTCGGCCCGCAGCAGGGCCTGGCGGCAGATGCTGTCGGCATCCACGGCGCTGCTCTTCATGCGCTCGGCCAGCCGCTGGGCGAGGTCGGCGTCCAGTCGCCCGAGGTTGTAGTGATAGTAGTCCTCGTAGAGCTGGTAGAGTTCGGCGGCCTCGTCGCCGGTCGGAGCGCGGGCCAGGGCCTTGTCGAGGTAGCCCAGCCCTTCGTCCGTCCGGTCGAGCCGCAGGGCGGCGGCCCCGAGGGTCATCCACGGCCGCGCGGCGTCGGGCTGGGCGGCCGCCTGGTCCGTGAACTGTCGCCGCGCGGTCTCCCAGTCGAGGTAGTTGACGATGTCGCTGTCGGTCGTCACCACGAGGCCGGCGGGACCGAGGGCCAGGTTGCCGCTCGTGAAGCCGGCAGGCAGTGCGGAGTGCGTCTCGATGTGGCCCGTGGCCAGGTTCACGCAAAAGATGCCCGAGGTCGTGGGCACGAGCAGCTTGCCGCGGGCCAGCAACGGCTCGGCCGTCGGCGGCCTGTTCAGGACCACGGCCTGCCACGGCGATTCGCCGGTTGCCAGGTCGAAGGTCAGCACCTTGCTGCCCCAGGCCACGCCGCGGCGCCCTTCCATCGCCAGCAGGTACGGGGCATCGTCGGACGGCCGTCGCCAGGCGAGGCTGCCGTCGAGCCAGCGGTAGGCCTCCAGGTGCGGCGACAGCACGCAGCCGCTCGCCACCAGTCCGCGGTCGGCCAGCACGCGCGGCAGGCGGGCCAGGTACGCGCCGCGGGGCAGGCGGCCGTTGGCGTCCGAGTGCTGGTCCGTCTGGTCAATCGGAATCTGCCGCAGGTCCTGCATCGTCCGCGCCCAGAGCAACCGGCCGCTGAGCAGACTCTGTGCGGCCGTGGTGCCCAGGGCATTGACCAGCACCAGTCCGTCGCGGACGGCGACCGATGCGCTGACGTTGCGGGTGTTGAAAGACCAGCGGTTCTCCTGCCCGATGTAGCCGGCCGAGTAGCCGACGACCGACTGCGACCAGAGGAGCTTGCCGCTGTAGCGGTCGAGGGCCGCCGTGTAGACTTCGCCGTAGAACGTGCCGGGCGAGCCCAGGGTCACGACGACCATATCGTCACTGACGACCGGCATGCCGTCGACGCTCAGCTCGCCGTACTCGAGGCCGGCCTCGCGCGGATTCCAGCTCCAGAGGACCAGACCCGACGAGGCCGACAGGGCATAGAGACTCGTCCGCATGCCGCCCTGGCCCTGGTTGAACATCCAGATGTTGCGGCTGTTCTCGGACGGTTCTTCCAGCGGCACGTAGACCACATCGTCGACGACGAGCGGCTGTCGGGCCTGGAACTCCTGCACGGGCAGGGGCGTCGCGTCCGTCTCGCGCGTGTCGTGCCGCCAGAGCAGTTCGCCGGTTCCGGCGTCCAGGGCCCAGGCCGTGTGCAAGCGGGCCGCGTAGACCGTGCCGTCGCGCACCACCGGCATCACCGGCGGCGCGGCGGCCACGCCCGACCGGTTCATGTTCATCACGCGGTTCTGCATCTGCTGCACCTGCGGATCGGCCGACCGTAGGAACTCGTCCTGCCAGATCACGGCCGCCGGGTCCACCGCCTCGGCTTCGCTGCGCAGACCGCGACCGGTTGACGGATTGTTCTCGTCGGACGGCGGCAGAGGCTGCCCGCGGACCCACTGCGCCGCCGGTTGCTCGGCGGCGGCCACGTCCGTGCGAACGGTCGCGCCGTCCAGCGCGGCCGCCAGCTCGTCGGCCAGTTCGGCGATGCCTGCGGCCCGCGCGGTCAGCGCCGCCCGGGTCAGCAGTTGCTCGCGCGGCAGGTCGCAGGCACGATGCTTGTCGAGCACCAGCTTGTAGTAGTAGAGGGCCAGGGCCGGCAGGCCCGCCTCGCGGAGACGGTCGGCCAGGGCCACTGCGGCGTCGTCGCCGACGTCGCTCAGGAACCAGCGGTGAGCCACCTGCTCGACGGCCGAGAGGTCGCCCTCGCGGCGGGCCAGGGTCCACTGCTGTCGGGCTTCGGCGGTCACCAGGTCGCGATAGGCCTGCTGCCCGTCGGCCGGCCAGCCGAGCACGTCCTCGACGACGAGTCGCCAGACGGGAAGATGCAGACGCTCGTCGTAGGCGCTCATCGCGTCGGCGTGCACGGACAGCAACTCGACGTAGCGCTGTGCGGCCTCGCCGTAGGCCCCCGCGGCGGCAAGGTCGCGGGCCACGCGAAGGTCGCGCTCCGCCGCCGTGCTGGTGTTCATTTGCGGGACGAACTCGTCGCCGGCGGCGGGCGGCGCGGCCTGGCCTTCGCCCTGCGGCCGGACGTTGGCGTCCTGGGCCGCGACGCGGGCGGCCGGCAACGCCGCCACGACGAGCGCAGCGGCGGCGCACGCGATAAGCATCAGGGACAGTCCGCGGTGACGCTTCATCAAGGGCAGACCTCGAGACGGTAAGACACGCACAGGGGCCGCAGCAGTCGTAGAGTTAGAGTATACGGCGGCGAGGGGGGACAAAACGATAAAAACCCGTCAGCGCGACGACGGGGGCGCCTCACGAAAGTGGCCATCGTTCTTGCGTGTCGGCGTCGGAACCCCTCTCCCCTGGAGGGAGAGGGGAAGGGGTGAGGGGGACAAACGGGCGGACCGTTGCCGACGCGGCGTCACCCTCACCCGGCCGCGCCTCGCTGCCGCTCGGCGGGCCACCCTCTCCCGTCAAGGGAGAGGGGCCAGAGGCGTGCCACACTGTCAAGGTGCGCCCGCGACGGTCACGGCTTCCCGGTGGCGTAGTAGCGGACGATCTCGGGGCCGACGACGAGCAGCCCGTCGGCGTCGGGCACGACGTTGATGCGGCCGGGGACTTCGTCGGCGCTCAGTTCCGTGCGGCGGTCGGCCTTGCCCGTGGCCAAGTCGATCGTCTGCACGAAGGCCGTCTCGCCATCCTGATTCCTGCGGCTGCCGACGATCAGGGCCCGTTGCCGCAGGGGGCGCAGCTCGGCCATGAATTCGTCGGCGGCAAGCCTGTGCCGCCAGAGCACCTTGCCATCGGCGCGGATGCGTGCGGCCAATCGTCCGCAGCGGACCAGGGCGTCGCCGTCGAGCGGGACGATCTCCCACGCGGCCTCGCTCGGCGTAGCCCCGAGCGTCTGTTGCCAGGCGATGTTGCCGTCGGCGACGCGCAGGGCGACGGCGCGGCCGTCCCACGTGCCGACCAGCAACAGGTTCTCGCCCAGCCGGCAGGCGGGCCGCCGCCCGGCTGCAGGGGCATTGCCCTTGGACTCCCAGCGCAGTTGCCCCTCGCGCAGATCGGCCAGGGCGATGGTGTTCTCGGGCAGGGCGACCAGTGCCTCGAACCATTGCCCGCCGGGGCCGCACAGGGCCACGTCCTGCTTGGTCTGGAATCCCTTGAGGGCCTTGCCCGTGGCGAGGTCCCAGGCGTCCACCTGGCCGACGATTTTGTCCCGTGTGCCGATGGCCGCCGGCAGGGCGTCGTCCAGGAAGGCGATCTCGCGACCGTTCTTCTCGATTTCGGCGGTCGCCGTGACGTAACCGTCCTCGGGGGCCAGCAGGTGCTGCGTGTGGGCCGTCTCGACGAGCACCATGCCGCCCTGAAGGTCGAGCCGCATGACCTGGAACGTGCGGACCATGAAGTGCAACTCGCTGCCGCGCTCCATGGCCACCAGCATCGAAGGTTCGAGGACCTGCGGCCGCACCTCGAACACGGTCTGCCACAGTTCGCGGCCGTTGGCCGGATCGAGGGCCCGCACGCGGTCGCCCGTGCCGACGACGACTGCGCTGTCCAGCAGGAGGATCGGCACCACGCCGCGGGCCCGTTTGCCGAGGTCGATCTCCTCGTGCCAGACCATGGCGCCGTCCTTGCGGTCGAGGGCCCACAGGCCGTAACGGTTCGAGACGATGAGCGGTTGGGCGGCGCGGGCCTTGTCGCTGCGGCGGTCGGCCACGGGTGTCTGCGAGAAGTTGGGTTTCGGCGGCAGGTCGAACTGCCAGCGAGGCTCGTAGGGGCCGCTGCCCAGCGGCACGCGGCGCGCCGCCGGGTCGCCCGGTCTGTCAAGTGTCGTGGCGGCCGACTGCGCGGCCTTGAGGGCCTCGGGCGACAGCTTGTCTTCGGACGCGGCCGCCTCGTGCAGAACCGCCTCCACCTGCAGGCGGGCCCGCTCGGTCTGCCCCATGTTCTGATACAGAACCAGGGCCAGCGTCAGGCGGTACCGCCACCGCGTGGCGCCGTCGGGCGTGACCATCACCAGCCGCTCCAGCAGGGATGCGGCCCTGGCGAAATCGTGCGACTTCTGGTGCTCGTTGAGTTCCGCTTCGAGGGTCTTGACGGCTTCGCGCGTGGCGGCGAATTGGAGGGCGGCCTCGTGCAGGGCGCCGGCCGTGTCGCTCGTCTGGGCGGCGGCCCGGGCCCGGGCTTCGGCGGCCTGCCGCTCGAACGGCGCCAGCAGTTCCTTGCCGGCGATGGCCGCAAGCTTCCTGAGCCTCCGTTCGGCCAGGACGCCCGCCAGGTCCTCGCGCAGCTCGGTGCGGCGGATGTCGTCCGAGGCCAGCGCGCGGTGCAGGGCAATAGCGGCCCGCTGCGGATTGGTCGAGGCGTAGAACTCGCCCTCGATCAGGGCCTGCCGCGCGACGGCTTCCGGGGTGGCGGCACATTGTCCCATACGGTCGATGATCTCGGCGCCGAGCTTTTCGCGGTCGGCGTCCGACAGGCCGGTCAGCAGTTCGGCGTACAACTCGAACAACGTGACCGAGGCCTGCTGGTCGGCCCGTACGCGGTCCTGCGCCCGGGCCAGGACGTCGAGCCCCTCGCGACGGCGGCCGAGGCGCATCGCCGTGCGACCCAGATCCATCAACGGCCGGGCGTCGGCCGGATCGGCGGTCGCGGCTGTCTCGAAGCGCGTCTTCGTGGCCGGCCAGCATTCGTACATCACGGCCTGCCGCGGCTCCAGGACCAGCAACCCTTCGCTCGTCAGCAGCATTTCGCCCGGCACGTGGTCGGCCGGCCAGGCGATCTCTTGCCGCACCGTGCCGTCCGACAGGTTCACGATCAGTAGCCGCCGGTCCGTCGCGACGTAGGCATCGGTCGGCGTCAGCAACGGCATGGCGGCAACCAGTTCTTTCTCGTCGAGGCTCAACCGCCAGACGGCCTGGCCGGTCTTCGCGTCGCGGGCTATGAGCGTGCGGCCCCAGGTGTAGAGGCGGTCGTCGTCCATGGCCAGCAACTGGGCGGCATCGTCGGCCGGTTGCGACCAGATCAGCCGGCCCGAGAGCAGGTCGCAGAGGATCACCTCGCTGGTCGAGGCGTCGCCGGCGGCAACCCACCGGCCGCGAACCAGGGCCGGTGGACGGCGGCTATTGAGCTGGCCGTTGAAGACCATGCCCGGCATGTCCTTCAGCGGGCAACGGACGATGTCGAAGTCGGTGCGTTGCGGGACCTGTCGCTGCCAGAGGATCGTTCCGGAGACGGTCGACTGGACGGTCAGCAGTCCGCCGCCGCAGGAGACGAGCAGCCCGCCGCGGAGCGTCAAGCCGGTGCTCAGCGGCATGCCGGGCAGCGACCATCGCCCGAGCGGCAACTGGTTGTTGTGCGACCCGATGCCGCGCTGCCAGACGAGCCGGCCGCTGAGTCGGTCCACGGCCGCCACCTGCACCTCGCCGAACAGGTCGGCCATGGTGGCCAGCGGCACGTAGACGCGCCGCGGGTCGGCCACCGGCGCGGTGTCCACGGCCAGCGGGCTGGAGCCGAGCTGCTTGCCCCAAGGGCTCCACTGCCAGAGCGGCGATCCGTCGGAGGGGCGGAAGGCCCGCAGGCTGACGACGCCGCCGACCTGGCCGCCGACGACTTCGCGACCGCCGCACGACAGCGGCGTGATGACGGCCTCGTCGCCGAACAGCGGGCGGTGGGCCTGCTCGTAGAAATAGTGCACGGGGTCGGCGTCGTCGCTGCGGCCGTCGGCGTCATAGCGCCACAGGATGTCGCCGGTGCGGGCGTCGAGGCGCCAGAGGCTGGTCTGGAACGTCACGATCAGTTGCCCATCGCGATAGGCGGCGCAGGGGAGGGTCGTGCTCGCGAGCGGATAGCGGCTGCGAATGGGTTGCGTCGTGAGCGTGCGCATCCAGGCCACGGCGGCAGGCTCGCACGTCGGCAGCCCGGTGCGGTGGAGGGCGTCGGCGGTCTGCGGCTGAGCGGCCATGCGGCGGATGGCCTCGGCGGTGTTCTGGCCGAACAGGGACAGGGGGCGTCCCTTGAGTTGCTCGCTGATCAGGACGGCCTGGCCGTCGAGTCCCGCCAAGTGCGCGCTGAGCAGGGCCTTGGTCAGCAGACGGTCGCGCTTCAGCCGCGTGTCGGGACACTTGTCGAGGACGAGCCCATAATAATAGGAGGCCAGGGCGAAATCGCCGGCCTCGGCCAGCCGGTCGGCCAGCGCCGCGGCGGCCTGGTCGCCGGAGCCCGAGAGCAATCGCGTCTCGACGAGGCGCTCCAGGGCGGCAAGGTCGCCCGCGGCTGCGGCCCTGGCGTAGAGCCCGGCGGCCTCCTCGTCGACGAGTTGACGGTAGGCGGCCAGCCCCGCCTCGGGCCACTGCGACAGGTCGTCGAGGACCTGCCGCCAGATCGGACGATAGAACTGCTCGCCGACCGGCACCACGTAGCCGCCCTGCCGTTCGGCCAAGGCCAGGACCATGTGTGCCGCCGCGGCGTAGTCGCCCTCGGCGGCCGCCTGTCGGGCGAGGGTCAACTGGTTCTCGGCCACGAAGTCGCTGTTGACTGTGGCCAGGACCTGTTCGGGGGCCTTGTCGGCGGCAAGGCTCGGCGCGGCGGCGGTCGCGAGCGTCGCCATCAGCATCACGGCGGCGCGAAGTTGGAGGCGAGGCGATGTCACTATGGCGAATCCCGAGAGTGGACTAGAGCAGTTCACGTTTGCTTGTGGTCATGGCCGATAGAGTAGGCATGAAGACCTACTCTATGGATTTGCGGCAACGGGTGCTGG
>JAFGPY010000199.1 GCA_016935955.1 Planctomycetota bacterium | reverse complement strand
ATTATACCAGTAGCTCATTGACTCGGAACGCCCATCCCAGCGCAAGGGCCTCTGTCATTGGCGTCTAACGCCTCTAGACACGAGGCCCTGTTTATTTGTGCATGCTGGCAGGGCGATTCGACCACCGCGTTTCACTCCACGAAATTCCCTCTACTGAAAGTGTATTCCAAAATTCCGACAAGGCCAAGTGGAGAAATCTCTTACGCGTTTCTCCTTGCTCCTTCTCGATAGTATCGTCACTCGCCATTGCCCGACTTGACGACCTCCGCATCGATAGGCGTCAATTGCTACGAATTCACCCGAGAAGACCCTCGACGCCGTTTGTCGCTTCGTTCACGGAAAGGTCGGCCATGTGACCTGTCGTGGACCTCACAACGCGAACGTTTTTGCCGCGCGGCCCCCAGACCGCCGCCTCGCTCGGCCCGAACAGGGCAACCGTCGGCGCGGCGACCGCGGCCGCAAGGTGCGTGATGCCGCTGTCGTTGCCCACGTACAACTGCACCGAGGCCAGCAACCGCGCGAGGTCGGTCAGCCGGCGATGGGCCATGCAGTCTTCCGTTGCGGCCATCGCCCGTAACGTCGCGCTGTCTTCCTCGGCCGGACCGAGAATCCAACGCACCGTCAGGCCTCGGTCCGACAGCCGCGCCGCCAATTCGCGAAAGCGGTCCGCCGGCCAGTTCTTCTCGCTCGCGCCGCTGCCGGGATGAATCGCGGCGACGCGCTGCTCGGCCCTCTCCTTGCATTGTACACGAAGATGCGGCACTGCAACGGTCGCTGGCAGACCTAATTTGCTCGACACCTGGTCGTAAACGAATTGTGCGACCGGCTTGCGGCACTCGCCGGCGGTCGGAAAGCTCCGGACCGCCACGACCCGGCCCCGCGTGATGCGCGACAGGCCGGCATTGAAGATCTCGTGCGGCAGGAAATTCAGGATCAGGTCGGCCGCGACAAGGGTCCGCGGGGCAGCCTGCGGCTCGGCATCGGGCGCGAACAGGCGATGGCATCCGCTTGTCTCGAAATCCGCCACTTCGTCGGCCAGGCCGCCGAGTCGGGCCAGTTCGCCGCGTTCCGGATGCCCGATGATCGTGACGGTTGCCCCCGGCCACTTCAGCCGCAGGGCCTCCAGGACCGGCAGTGTCTGCAGAAAGTCGCCGATGCCGCCCGTGTGGATGACGACGATCGACCTCACGGCGACGGTTCCTCCCCGCTCAGCGCCCGGGCGATCCAGCCGCCGCCGAGCACGCGGTCGCCCACGTAGAACACCGCCGCCTGGCCGGGCGTGACCGCGCGTTGCGGCTCAGCAAATCGCACTTCCACCCGACCGCCCCGGCAGCGGACCTCGGCCGGGGTCGCACTGTGACGATAGCGAATCTTCACCGCGGCCTCGATCGTCTCGCCCTCGCGCGGCGGACGTCCCGTCAGCCAGTTCACGTCCTCCACGAGCAGACCCCGGGCCAGCAGGTGCTCGTGCGGCCCGACGTGCACGGTCGCCGTCTCGGCGTCCAGCCGCACCACGTACCGCGGCTCGCCGAAGGCCACGCGGACGCCGCGCCGCTGTCCGATCGTGAACGCCGCGATGCCTGGATGGCGGCCCACCTCGCGGCCGCACTCGTCCACGATCGGCCCCGGCCTCAGCAGTTCCGGGCGCCGCTCGCGGATCAGGTCGGCGTAGTCGCCCGCCACGAAGCAGGCGTCCTGGCTCTCCTGCTTATCGTGGACCCGCAGCCCGTGTTCGGCGGCGATGCGACGCGAGTCGTCCTTGGTCTGCTCGCCGAGCGGCAGCACCACGCGGGCCAGCCGCTCGTACGGAATCGGGAACAGGGCGTACGACTGATCCTTTCCCGGATCGACGCTGCGGAGCAGGGCCCGCTCGCCGTCGCAATCCGCCAGCCGCGCATAGTGGCCCGTCGCCACCGCCTCGGCCCCGATCGTATTCGCATAGTCGAGCAGCCGTCCGAACTTCAGATCGCGGTTGCAGACGATGCACGGATTCGGCGTGCGCCCGCGGCCGTACTCGGACACGAAGTAGTCGATCAGCCGGTCGAAATCGTCAGCGAAGTTCAGCACGTAGAAGGGCACCCCGATCTGCACGGCCACCCGCCGGGCATCCAGGGCGTCGCTCTGGCTGCAGCAACTGCGGGCCTCGGGCGGTCCTTCGCTCAGCCCGCTGCGCATGAACAGACCCGTCACGTCCCAGCCTTGCCGCTTCAGCAGCAGGGCCGCCACGCTCGAGTCCACGCCGCCGCTCATCGCGACGACCACCTTGCGACCGGTTTCGCTCATGGACGCATTATAGCAGACGTCCGCCGAAATGCAGTGTACAGGGCAGGGGCCGACAGGGCCTGTCCGCTACCGCACGGTCCGCGCCGCAACTTGCTGAAGGAACTTCGCTTCCTCGTCGCTCAGGGCGTAGTACGGATTGCCGTCGTTGTCGCGGACGGCGTCCAGCTTGTGCGGCAGGCCCGTCGGGTCCTGGCCCGTGAACTTGGCGAAGAAGACGCAGGCCGCAAGGTAGCTGCCCTTGTCGTTCGGATGGAGCTGGTCCGGATGGTGCAGGACCAGTCCGGGCCGGGCCTCGAAGGCCGCCGCCCAGGCCTCGCCCACCGGGGCCAGCTCGGCGCCCAGGTCGGCCGCCAGACGAACGTAGCCGGCGCTGATCGCGGGCTGATTCTCCGGCTGTGTCTGGTGGGCGAACGTCTGATAGAGCATCGTCCGCGCGCCGATCTTCCTCGCCGCCTCGTGCAGCCGCCGTCCGTAGTCCACGAAATCCTCGGGCGTCAGCAGCGTATCGCGGCTGTGGCCCTGCAGGACCACCCAGTCCCACTTCCGTTCGGCCAGGGCCTCGTCCAGCTTGCCCACGCGATCCTCGGCCAACTCCAGGCAGAACATGTGCCGCCCTTCGGCAATGCCCAGATTGTCCAGCCAGTGGGTTTCCATGCCCGCGCCGCCGCGCAGGTACTTGCCGAACTCGAACGCTACGCCGCGCGACGCGCACAGCGCGGCGATCGTCGCCGGAAGGTCGTTGAAGAACGTGAAGCTGTTGCCGATGAACAAAACATTCATGCCAAGGGTTCTCCGTATTGTGATCGTACAGGGGTGCCATGGTCTAGCCAAAGGCTAGGCCATGATAGCTTTCGCCGCGCATCGACTCTCCATGATACCAGGCTACGCTTGACCATGGAGCCTCGCATGCTTCTGCAAGCAGAAGCATGGCACCCGAAGGGGCAGTAGGGGCACGGCCTGCCGTGCCCGCCGCGGGTCAATCAACTCTCCAGATACTCCGCCATCGCCCGTCCGAAGCCGCGGCCGAACCGTCGCGCCCGCTCCGGCGTGGCCGGTCGGCCTTCGGTCGTCGAGTACGAACACTCGATGGTGAACGCCGTTCGCAAGTCCGATCCGGCCACGCTGCGAACGTACGCGCCGCTGGTGATCGCCCCGAACTGTCCCGTGTTCCACGACGTGCCGAACGGAACGTCGAACTTGCCCGTGTACGGAATCTCGCCCGTGTCGGTCCGTCGCAGCACGGCGGCGAATTCGTGCAGCCGCGACGCCCATGGCTCCGGCGGCTCGACCAGGAAGAACGATTCGTTGCCCTCGTTCCGTATCCACGGGCAATGGTAGTCCACGAACAGCACCAGCCGCCGCGCCGCCAGCCGCCGCATCAGCGACTGGATCGCCTGCACGCTCGGGTAGATCGGCGCGTCCACGTAATCGCGATTGTGATCGTGCGGTCTGCGGCTCTTGCCCTGGTCGCCCTCCTCGACGCCGTCCAGGTCGACGATCGGCACGATGCTGAACGCCGTCTCGCGGCGTAGCGCTGCCGCGTCGTCCGACAGCAGGTGCTCGATCGCGCCCTCCAGCACGTAGCCGGCCACCGACTCGCAGGCGTGGTGGCGGCAGGTGAACAGAACGTTCCGTCGCGCTGACTCCGGGTCGCCGATAACCATTAGCGGCACGCGCCGACCCTTGAGCGTCTTGGTCAGCGTCGAGAGGCGAACGGCCGGATGGTCGGCGATCGTCCCGGCGAACTGTTCCCAGTCCCGCAGCAGGTACGGAAAGCTGAACGCGAAATAGACTTCGTCGGTCCCCGGTGGCACGTCGCAGACGAAGTGGTGCTTGTCGTGCTCGCAGTCGGCCCACGTCCACGTGCAGCCGTCGGTGCTCATGGCCGGACCGTTGGGCCCCACCGGTCCGAGATCGTCCGTAAAACGAACCTTCAGCCGTTGCCCGGCCGCGCCGCGGACGCGAAAGTTCCACCAGAACCACCACTCGCCCGTGTCGCGCAGGTCGGGCCGCACGCTCAGACGCGAGCCCTCGACTCGCTCCGCCACGATGTTGCCGCCCAGATAATCGGCGTCAATCTCAATGGCCATCCTGCGGCCTCACTTGCCTTCGCGTGCAACTCCTCCTCCTTGGGGGGGGAGGTGCCGCCTTCAGGCGGCGGTGGGGGTGCCGTGCGGCAGGAGCGCACCGAAGACGCAGATGTCCTGGCAGATCGTCACCCTCACCCGGTCCTGCGGACCACCCTCTCCCGTCGAGGGAGAGGGGTCTGTGCCGCAACCCGTCCGCTGAGATCCTCGCTTGAGAGCCGACGGCGCCCGCTCGCGATCAGACGATCACTCCCCGCTCTCGAACGCCGCCTTCAGGCCGCGGAAGAACAGGTCGTGCCCGAGGTCCACCGGGTGGTTGATGCACGTGCCCAGGAACACCGCGTAGTTGTACCCGCGTCGCGGCAGATCTTCCCAAGCCTTGAAATTGTCGACCAGGCACACCTTCTTGGCCTTGGCCACCTGCCTCGCCGTGGCCGCGTACTCGTCCAGGTTGCCGCCCGTGCTGCTCCAGGCCAGCATCTTCATGCTCGTCGTCATCAGCACCGGCTCGGCGCCCACGCCGCGGACCTTCTCGACGATCGTCGTCAGGTTCTCGCCGTACTGTTTCGTCGAAACCAGGTTCTTCGCCCCGTGGCTCTTCACGTTCTCGTCATTGACGCCGAACATGACCACCACGGCGTCGGGCTTGTGGGCCAGAACGTCCTTGTCGATCCGCGCCAGGCCCTGGCCGCTGTCGTTGCCGCCCACGCCCGCCTTGACGATCACGATCTGGCTGCCCTGCGGCTCAACCACCGTGCCCTTGTCGGTCACGGTCACTTCGCGGTCCGGGTAGGTCTCCTTCAGGTACGTCGTGAAGCGGTCCACGAACGAACCCTTGCCGTCGGCGAAGTCCTTGGGCTGCTGGGCCGTGATGCTGTCGCCCAGGAAGGCGATCGTCACCGGCTTGCCGGCCTTCAATTTCTCCCGCACCGGCTTCAGGTACTCGGCCCCCAGGACCGGCGGCACGCCGTCGTACTCCGGATCGATCAGGTTGATGTTGGCCATGGTCAGCTTCGTCGTGTTCGGTCCGAGGTAGACACTCAGCAGCGGCGTGTTGCCCGCCGTTCCTTCCGGCAGCAGCGGCTTGTTGCGGTCGGGCTTGCCCTCGACGACCACCACCTTGCCCTCGGGCGTCCGCTCCAGCAGGTCGATCCGCGACTGCGTGTAGGTGTACTTGCAGTGGACCTTCGTCCCGACCGGGGCCTTGCCGCCCTCGACCACCGTCACCGAACCCCAGTTGTAGTTGACCTTGTAGTCCTTGCCCTCGACCAGCTTCGTGCCCGAGTCGTCGGCCAGCATCACTTCGAGGCTCCCCGGCGTCAGGCATCCGCACGTCCAGGCCACCACCGGCAGCCGCGGATTCGTCCGCCACGTCGGCTCACCGCCCGGCAGCACCAGGTCGTACTCGTACGGCTCGACCTTCAAGGGCGTGATCTCGACCGTCTGCGAGGCCGGGACGACCGTCACCTTCATGCCGTCGAGCTTCACCTGCCCGGCCGCAAGCGGCTTGGCCGAGACGTTCGCCGCAAGGCAGGCCACCAGAACCATCGAAAACAAGGCTGTCCTCTTCATCGTTTGGCTCCTTCATGTCGCGTTGTTCGGCGGCCGCTTCCCCTGCGGCCCTTGTCGCAAAGGGCACAGCATAGCAAACCTCCGTCGTCCACTCAACAACCTTGAAACACCTGCCGGCGACAGTCGGGGTCGCAGCCATTCGCGCTGCCGCTTGAGTTTGCTCCCGCCGCGTGATACCATTCCCGCTTCACTGGCACCGTTCAGGAGACACTTTCATGGCCAAGAAGGCAATGACCTACAAGGCGGCCGGCGTCGACATCGACAAGGCCGACAAGCTGATCCGGCAACTCGCGCCTCTGATCCATTCCACGAACCGCCCCGGCACGGTCGGCAAGATCGGCGGCTTCGGCGGCCTGTTCGCCGCCCCGACGCGCGGCATGAAACGCCCGCTCCTGGTCTCCGGCACCGACGGCGTCGGCACCAAGCTGCTCGTGGCCCAGGCCGTCGGCCGTCACGACACCGTCGGCATCGACCTGGTGGCCATGTGCGTCAACGACATCGTCTGCTCGGGCGCCGAGCCGCTCTTCTTCCTCGACTACTTCGCCACCGGCGGCATCGAGGACCGCGTTTATCGCGACGTCCTCAAGGGTGTCGTCAACGGCTGCAAGCAGGCCGGCTGCGTGTTGCTCGGCGGCGAGACGGCCGAGATGCCCGGCCTCTACAAGCGCGGCGACTACGACCTGGCCGGTTTCGCGGTCGGCGTCGTGGACGAGCCCAAGGTCGTCGACGGCCGCCGCATCAAGCCGGGCGACGCCGTCATCGGCCTGAAGTCGTCGGGGCTGCACAGCAACGGCTTCTCGCTGGCCCGCAAGGTCTTCACCCGCAAAGAGCTGGCCGGCCCCTGGGGCCGCAAGCTCCTGAAACCGACGATCATCTACGTCAAGCCGCTGCTGAAATTGATGGCCGCGGTCGATGTTCTTGGCGTCGCCAACATCACCGGCGGCGGCTTCTACGACAACATTCCGCGCTGCCTGCCCAAGGGCGTGGGTGTCCGCATCGACCGCAAAGCCTGGCGTGTGCCGCCGATCTTTTCCGAGGTTCAGCGTCGCGGCCGCGTGGACGAGCACGAGATGTTCCGCACCCTGAACATGGGCATCGGCATGGTGGTCGTGGTCCGCGCCGCCCAGGCCGACAAGGCCCGCCGCCTGCTCGAAGCCGCCAAGGTCAAGACTTGCCTGCTCGGCGAGATCACCAAGGGCGACGGCGCCGTCGTGCTGTGAGTGTAGATGGCTGCTTCAGCCACGCGGACGCTCAGCATGGCCGCAAGCGGCCATGGCACCAGCTGTGAGTGTCCTAGGAGATGAGTCCCGAGAGGCAACGTGAACCCCTCTCCCTTGACGGGAGAGGGTGGCCCGAAGGGCCGGGTGAGGGTGGCGACTCGCCAGGGTGCCATGGCGGCCGTTGTGTGCCGCCATGCCGAGCGCCGGATAACGTCACCCCCACCGCCGCCTTCGGCGGCACCTCCCCCGTCAAGGGGGAGGAGTTGTCAGTCCAAAGGAATTGCCATGCCGTCTGCCGATCTGAACGTTCCCGAGAACCGCGACCTCTCTCCGCTGACCGGTTGGACGCGCGATCACTGGCTGGCGGCCGTTGAGCGGATGGTCGCCGGTGTGATGCCCTATGTGGACCGCCGGACTGGCTTGCCGCACCTCGTCGGCGATCCCGACGAGACGGCCCTGGCCGCCCAACTGGTCAACCCCGGCGGGGTGATCGAGGCCCTGGAACGAACGATGATGCTCGTGGCGGCCCACGTGGCGGCGACCGGCCGTACGACGGTGCCCGGCTACGAGGGCGACATCGCCGAGCCGTACCGCAAGGGCATGCTCCATTTCATCGACCCGGGCAGCCCCGAGTACCGCCGCGTGAGCTTCGGTTCGGGCATCGTCCTGGCGTCGCTGGTGGCTCCGGAGGCGTTCATCGATCCGCTGACCGACGCCGAACGCGACCTGCTCCGCGAGCACCTGTCGCGGTTCATCCAGCGGCCGACCTACAACACCACCAACACGCTGCTGTTCGCCATGATGCCGACGGCGCTCGTGCTGCGGCTCGGCGGCTCGTACGACCGCGACCAGATGGCCGACCGCATGGACGCCATCCTGTCGATGTACCGCGGCGACGGATGGTTCATCGACGGCTGGAACCAGGGATTCGACCACTACAACTTCTGGGGCTTCCAGCTCTACCTGCACGCCCTGGTACACTTCGACCCCTGGCTGCGTGATCGCTACGCCGCCCGCGTCCGTGAAATCACGCTGGCCCACGAAGAGACGCTTCCGTACCTCTTCGGCCGCGACGGCGGACCGATTCCCAAGGGCCGGTCGCTCAACTACCGTTTCGCCAGCATCTCGGGCATCGCCTTCTCGCAACTGTCGGGCCTGTCGGGCATGCACCCGGGTCTGGCCCGCCGCATTTCGTCGGGATGCCTGAAGTTCTTCTGGGACCACGGTTGCCTGAGCGAGCGCGGATTACTCGAGCCCGGTTACTGGGGCCCCAACTCAGCCATCGGCGAGGACTACACCGACCGCGGCGCGCCGTACTGGGCGTCCACCGGACTGATGTCCCTGGCGCTGCCGGCCGACCACGAGTTCTGGACGGCCGTCGAGCAACCTCTTGCCGCCGACGGGCCGGACGTGCGGCGAAAGCTCGTCCGCGGCGGCCGCATGATCCTCAAGGCCGACGGCCCGCGCGGCGAAGCCCGCATGATCACCGTCGGCGAACCGTTCCGCCACCGCAAGGTCTGGCAGGCCGGAACCAAGTACTTCCAGCACGCCTACAGCTCGTCGCTGGGCTACGCCCTGGCCGGCGACCTGGGGCCGGAGCTTGCCGCCGGCCGCACGGGGATGAGCCGCGACGGCAAGGCCTGGGCCT
>JAFGPY010000025.1 GCA_016935955.1 Planctomycetota bacterium | reverse complement strand
TCGAGAATGTAGGTGTGGATCGGGCCGATGTCGATCACGTCGCCGATGTACTTGCCGGCCTGGATGCGGTCGCCGATGTCGAACGGCCGCCGCAGGGTGATGTTCAGCCAGCCGGCGAAGCAGAGGATGGCCGTCTGCAGGGCCAGGGCCACGCCGACCGAAACAAGGCCGGCCCACAACTGCCAGTTGAGTTGCCCGGCCCAGGTGACGGCCACAACGGCCAGGGCCACGATCTGCGTGATGTAAGCGACCGTTCGCCGGGCCTTGTGGCGGCGAACCTCGTCGCCGATGCCGCGCGTGGCGTGCCGGGCGACGACCGTCGAAATGAACAGGGCCAGGGCCACGGCGACGCAGGTGACGATCAGCGGCCCCAGGTGGCCGCCGGCCCACTTGACCACGGGCTCGGAGTGGGAAAGGTTGACGATCAACTGCCAGTTGAGTTCTCCGGCCCAGACGATTACGATGGCGACGAGGGCCAGCAGTTGGGCGACGAAGGTAATCGTCCGGCGAGTCCTGTTGCGACGGGTCTCGTCGGCAATCTTCCGCGTGGCCAGGGGAGCAACGATCACCGAGACAAGCACGACCGCCACGACGGCGACGACCGTCTCGACCAGCGCCGTGCGGTGGAGCCGAGCCCACTTGCCCAGCCACTCGGCGGTCAGCCAGTTCTCCTCGGCCAGCACCGGTGCGACGTCCGCAAGCGACACCCTCATGGAGTGCGTCCTCCGTACCGTCGAATCGCTTCCTGCATGACCTGCTGAACGCTCACGCCGTGGGCCTCGGCGGCCCGGCGGCAGTCCTCGTACTCCGGGGCCACGCGCAGCACTTCGTCGCCGCGCAGGCCCAGCTTCACGCGCACCGCCCCGAAGGGTGTCTCGACCGTCTCGTGCCGCCGGCCCAGCATCGACCGCGTCCACTGGCTTCGTCGCAGGCCGAACGTCCCCGTGTGCTCGAAGATCAGCCGCTCGACCTCGGCCCGGGCTTCCTCGTGAACCAGGCACCGCAGCAGCAGCCCCGGCCGGCCCTTCTTCATCATAATCGGTGTCGTGAACACGTCCAAGGCCCCGGCTTCCATCAGCCGGTGGCCGGCGTCGGCCACGACCTCGCCCGTCGTGTCGTCGAGGTTCGTCTCGATCACCCAGACCGTGTCGCCCGCCAGGCCGTCGCCGGCTGCGCGGCCGACAAGCACGCGCAGCACGTTGGCCACCGTCTCGCCCTGCCGCTTGCCGGCGCCATAACCGATCGCCTCGATGCTCATCTGTGGCACGCCGCCGAACTTGGCCGCCAACGTCGTCAGCAACGCGGCCCCGGTCGGCGTGGTGAGTTCTTTTTGCTCGACCGACGGTCGCAGGGGCACGCCCTTTAGCAACTCGGCCGTGGCCGGAGCGGGTACCGGCATCAGTCCGTGAGCGCACTGGACCGTACCGCCACCCGTCGGCAGCGGCGACGAGACGACGCGCTCGATGCCCATCAGTTCCAGGGCCACGGCGGCGCCGACAATATCCACAATAGCATCGACCGCGCCGACCTCGTGGAAGTGGATCTTTTCGGGCGTCGTGCCGTGGACGTGGGCCTCGGCCTCAGCCAGCCGCGTGAAGACGGCCAGGGCTTTCGCGGCCGCCGCGCCGGGCAGGGTCGCGCCCTCGATGATGCGGCGGATATGCGACAGGTGGCGGTGGGCATGGTCGTGCCCGGCCTCCAGGTGAACCTCAAGCCGCGTCGCGGCGATGCCCAGGCGGGTTTCCTTGCGGGCTTCCAGGCGATATCCGTCGAGCCCAAGCGTGGCCAGGGCCAATTCCAGGGCTGCAAGGTCCAAACCGGCATCGACCAGCGCGCCCAGAATCATATCGCCGCTGGCGCCGCTGAAGGCATCGAAGTAGGCAATCCTCATCAAAGCTTCCTTTTTCTGCATGGTCCTCGCACCGGCCTCACGGGTCGGCGTCGATATGTCGGCCAGGCCAACAGACTCGATGGCCGTGGCTGCTATCATAGAACGCGTCGCCGGGCAGTGCAAGCATTCGCGATCCGCGATCGCTCACTATTGACACCGGGGGCACGACCGACTATCAACGTGCCTATGAGCGATTGCATAGCCCTCTTCGGCGGCACCTTCAACCCCATCCACGTGGGCCACCTGGCCGTGGCCCGCGCCGCCGTGGACGCCCTGGGGCTCGACCGACTGATCCTCGTGCCCAGCGCCCGTCCGCCGCACAAGAACGGCGGCGACCTGGCCGGCGACACCGACCGCCTGGTCATGTGCCGGCTGGCTGCAGCCGAAGACCCGCGCATCGAGGTCAGCAACATGGAGCTTCGCCGCGACGGGCCGAGCTACACGGTTGAGACGCTGCGCGAGTTGCGCCGCCTGTGTCCGGGAGCGACGCTGGTGTTCCTGGTCGGGGCCGACATGCTCCGCGAGCTGCACCTCTGGTACCATTTCGAGGAGGTCGTTCGCCTGGCCCGCGTCGTGACGTTGCCGCGGCCGGGAATCGACCTGGGAGACCTGCCTGCCCTGCGCCGGACCCTGGGCGACGAGACTGCGGACCGCCTGCTGGCCGACGTGCTCAATACCCCGCTGGTGGACGTCTCGGCTACGGACATTCGCCGCCGCGTCCGCGACGGCCTGCCGATCGATGACCTCGTGCCGCCGGCGGTCGCCGCCTACATCCGCGACCACGGCCTGTACCGCTGATCTTCCCGCGACCTGTCTGGGCTCAGTGGGGGAGGGTGAAGCCCTCGATGTATTGCCGCACCTGGGGAAGGACGTAGACCTCTTCGAGCCGCGCGGCGCGACCCTCGGCCGTGGCGGCGCGGTCGGCCTCGACCAATGCCGAAGCAAGCACCTCCGCCTGCTGGTCCGCCGGCAACGAGGGATCGACCAGCAGGACCATGCGGCCCTTGAGCCGGCACAGACCCCCGGCGGCGCCGTCGAGGTTCTCGCGGCGCACCGTCAGGCCCACGTGCTCGGCCAGCAGGCAAAGCTCATCGACCAGTTGCTTGTGCGTCATGGCTGCATTGTACCGCGCCGCCGCGCCGGGCCTTGCGGCTTTCCGGGCTCGGCTTCTTCCACGACCCGGCCGAGCGGCAGGCATGGCACCCGCTGGCGGCGTGTCCGAGGGGCACAAACTCTCAACCCGACGCCCAAAGTGGACGATAAGAGGGATGTAAGGACGCAGGCCAACTCCGTTTGTGCGCTGAAAAGGGGGATTCCCCCGTTCGTGGGGACTGTGGAGAGACCGACCGCATGGCACGTCTTCGTACGCCACCGACCAGCATCGCCGAGAAGATCGACCAACTGACCGCCCGAGCCGAGGCCCTGGAGAACCAGCTCCTGCAGGCCCAGCGTCTGGCCACCCTCGGCACGCTGAGCATGGGCATGGCCCACGAGTTCAACAACCTGCTGATGACGATCATGAACCAGGCCGACATGGCTCTGGCCGGCTCGAATCAGGAGAAGATGCAGACGGCCCTTCAGAAGACGATGGCCTGCAGCGAACAGGCCTCGACCATGATCCGCAGCATGCTGGGCTTCGCTCGCAGTACTGACAACGAAGTTCGCTGCGCCTCGGCGGCCGAACTGATGAGGGAGGCGCTGGCCCTCCTGGGCCGCGACCCGAAGAAGGACGGCATCCAGGTGCAACTCGACCTGGACGAGTCGCTGGCGATCGAGGTGGCGCCCCTGGAGATGACCCAGGTGCTGCTGAACCTGATCATCAACGCCCGTCACGCCATGTCCTGCGGCGGCGGATTCCTCACCCTTCGCGTCTACCGCGACAACGAGTACGTGGCCCTGGAGGTGTCCGACACGGGGCACGGCATCGACAGCGACACCATGGACCGGCTGTTCGAGCCATTCTTCACCACGCGCACCGAGGAAGCGGGCGGGGGCGGCACGGGGCTCGGCCTGTGGCTGTCGCGGAAGATCGCCCGCCAGTATCACGGCGACGTCAGCGTGATCAGCAGCCCCGGCCAAGGCGCGACGTTCACCGTCTACGTTCCCGCCGCCGAGTGAGCATTCCGTCACAGCCGGCTTCTGTCCATCCTGACAATTCGCTTGGCCCGTGGCGGGCCATCGGTTAGAGTCTGGCGCTTTTGGACGGGGGCCTCGCCCCACGCAAGGACCGACTCATGGCCGACGATCCGGCAACCAGCGGCACGCACTACGAAGACCTCTACACCGAGGAGTACTTCAACGGCAGCCGCTCCTTCTTCTACCGCGTCACCGGCGGGTACCGCGACCTGCAGGCGGTCTTCGACGGCTATGCGGCCGACGTGCGGCGGCACGCCCCGGCAGGTGGACGGCTGCTCGACATCGGCTGCGCGTACGGGTTTCTGTTGCGGCGGTTTGCCGACGATTTCGAAACCTTTGGACTCGACGTGTCGCAGCACGCCGTCGAGCGTGCCCGGCAGGTGTCGCCGCGAAGCACCGTGGCCGTGCACAACATCCTCGAACCGTTGCCCTTCGACGACACCTCGTTCGACGTCGTGACGATGACCGACATCCTGGAGCACGTGCCCGGCACCGACCGCATCCTGGCCGAAGTGGCCCGCGTCTGCCGGCCCGGCGCGATCCTCTACGTCACCACACCCAATCGCAACCTGATCCGCCGCACGCTCTACCGCATCCCCGATCGCATGGAGCACCACACCAACCTGCTTTCGTATCGCGAACTGGGCGACCTGCTCGGTGCGGCCGGCTTCGAGACGGTCGAGCGCTTCACGTCGATCAATGCTCTCTTCAAGCGGCACTTCACTCGCGGCGTCGGCCCCGAGCAGACCTACATCGCCAGGCGACGATAGCGGGTTCGCTGTCTTCAACGGTTGTATGCTGAATGGTCATCGTCCGCCGCGACGGCGGCGCTCGGCCACTTCGACCGGGGCGGGACGACGAACGTAGAGAGGTTCGAGCAACTCGGCGGCAACGTGACGACCGGCCAGGTGCAGTCGCTCGCCCAGCATGGCCACCACGGCGGCGCGCGGCGTCCAGAGCGACTCGTCGGCTTGCCGCCGCCCGGCAAACGACTCGGCGCAGCGGCCCAGTCCATCGCCGATCAACCATGTGTCCTGCGGCAACCGTTCGGCCGCCTCGGCGGGTGGGCCCACTTCCTCGACCATCGTGCGTTCGAGCGTCCCGTCGTCGAGGCGACGATAGGCGGCCCAGTAGACGCCGTCGCGCTGGGCGTAGCAGACCACACCGATCGTTCGTTCGGCGGCCGGAGCGTTCGAGGCGATCACTTCGAGCGTCGGCACGGCGACGATGCTCAGCGGCTGTTGCGAGGCCAGGGTGCGGGCGAACGTGACGCTGATCCGCAGGCCGGTGAAGCTGCCCGGCCCGATGCTCAGGGCCAGCACGTCGATGTCACCCGGCGACCAGCCGACCTCGGCCACCGTCTCGGCCACCAGCGGCAACATCTGCCGCCCGTGACGCATGCCTTCGGTCATGGTTCGTTCGGCGAGCAGGTGGCCGTCGCGGGCCAGCGCGATGCCGCCGATGCGTCCTGAAGTTTCCAGTGCCAGCAGATTGATGGTCGGCTCCTGAACGGGTCCAAAGCAATCGCGCCGCCGAATGGGCATCTCCGGCGGCGCGGGTCGTGACGGATTCGGTTCGGCCTCGCGGCGCGGGGGAACCTAGAGGGTATCCTTCAGGGCCTTGGCCGCCTTGAAGCCGACGGTCTTGGAGGCCTTGATCTTGATCTTCTCGCCGGTCTTCGGATTGACGCCCATGCGCGACTTGCGCTTCTTCACCTCGAAGATGCCGAAGCCGCTGAGCGAGACCTTCTCTTCTCTCTTGACGGCTTTGGCCAGGCAATCGAGCACGCAGTCCAGCGCGCGGCCGGCCGCGGCCTTCGAGTTGCCCATGCTGTCGGCCAGCATCTCGACGAATTCGCCCTTGTTCATGCTCTCTCCTTTGTGCCGTGATGTCGGAATTCGCAGTAGGTCGAAAACCCAGTATCCATGCGGGATTCTAGCGGACCGAGATAGTCAGTCAACACAAATCGGCACCCGCGCGATCGGTGAGCAGACGATCGTAGAGATCGGCGTAGCGCGAGGCCATGGCCGTGGCCGTGAAGTGTTGCAACACCTGCGCGGCCGCAGCTTCCGACATCCGCGCCGCCAAGGCCGTGTCATCGAGCACCCGGCAAATCGCCGCCGCCATCGCTTCGGGCGACTCGGACTCGACCAGCAAGCCCGTGCGGCCATGGTCGATCGTCTCGGTCTGACCTTCGACCCGCGTCGCCACCACGGGGCGGCCTGCGGCCATCGCCTCCAGCAGAACCAGCGACAGACCTTCCCAGCGGCTCGGCAGGACCACCACATCGGCGGCCTTCATCAGCGAGGGCACGTCATCGCGGCGGCCCAGGAAGACAACACGTTGTGCGAGTCCCAGCCGTGCGGCCAGGGCCGTGAGGGCCGGGCGATCTTCTCCGTCGCCGGCCACCACGAGTCGCAGGGACGGATAGTCGGCCGCCAGGGACGAAAGAGCTGCAAGCAGGACGTCGAGCCCCTTCTGCCGCGTCAGCCGTCCCGCGAACAGCAGCATGCGGGCGTCGTCAGGCAGCGAAAGGGTGGCACGGCACGCGGGCTGCGCTTCGGCGAGCGGTTGCGTCTCGATGCCGTTAGGCAGCATCAGGACGCTCTCGGGGGAGAAGCCGCGGGCGATCAGGTGGCTTCGCACACCTTCGCTGACGGCCGTGAGGGCGTCGGCCCTGCGAGCGGCGCGGCGCAGCAGCCACATGGCCCAGCGCCGCGGGTCGGCCTGGTGCTCGGTCATCACGACCGCCCGCGTGTGTTTGCGGCAACCGGACCATGCGGCGGCAAGGTGGGCGCGGAACAGGTGCGAGTGCACAATGTCCGGACGCACCGTGCGCACCAGTCGGCAAAAGGCCGGCAGGCTGCCGACGGAGTAGCATCCGCGGCCGCCCAGGTCGTATACCGGGCACCCGGCCTCGCGAAGAGCGGCGCCGAGCGCCCCACGCCCGTCGAGTGCGGCCACCGACACGTCGAATCGCTCGCGCGGCAAGTGGCGGGCCAGCATCAGCACGACGCGCTCCGCGCCGCCGGGGTCCACTTCGGGGAGAAGTTGCAGGATGTGCCGACGCACCGCTGCCGCTCCTTTGGCCGTCGGGCCAACTCGTGCATCGGGTGCCATGGCCGCTTGCAGCCATCCAGAGCGCCCCGTCGGGCAGGGTGGCATGGCCACGCTTGCGTGGCCATGATCTGTTCGCATGCTTCTGCAAGCAGAAGCATGGCACCCTTGATTACCCTGCGTGGGTGTGAGTCCCCACCCTACATGCGGCGGCGTGCTTCGGCGACCAAGGCTTGGAAAAGGGCCAGGTGCCGCCGCTCGTTGTACAGGTTCTCGGGATGCCACTGTACGCCGACGTAGAATCGGTCGGGCCGCGGGTCCTCGACGGCTTCGATCAGCCGCTCGTCGAACCAGGCCACCGCCCGCAG
>JAFGPY010000198.1 GCA_016935955.1 Planctomycetota bacterium | reverse complement strand
TCCAGCGACTGCCGGATGGTCACGGCCTCGGCCATGTCGTTGGTCGACCGCGAGAACTCCAGCAACTCGCCGACGATCCGGGCCATGCGCCGCAGCCCTTTGCGGGCCTCTTCCAGGTACTTCGCCGGCCGCTTGTCTTCGCCGTCGGCGCAGACGCGATCGGCCAGGCTGATGTAACGCAGAATGCCGTCCAGCGGGTTGTTCAACTCGTGGGCCACCTTGGCGGCCAGTTTGCCCACGGCGGCCAGGCGCTCGCTCGTGGCCAGCCGCTGCTCCATGGTCACGTTGCGCGTCACGTCCTCGACGGTCAGGATGCCGCCGACGATGGCCTGGCGGCCGCCCACCAGCGGCGAACTGCTCAGCCGCAGGATCAGCGGTTCGTCCTGGCCGGCTCGCTCGCGGCGCACTCCGTCGAACAGACAGATCTGGCCTAGCCGAACGACGTCGCGGAAGATCGGTTCGTACTGCTCGTAGCGCGAGGCGATGCCCGTGCGGCCCAGTGCCGTCAGCACGTTGCGGTCGTCGGGAAACAACTCGTCGGCCAGCCGGTTGCGGAAGATGACGCCGAACGAGCGGTCGAAGACGACGATGCCCATCGAGATCGACTCGAAGATGTTCTCGTTGAAACTTTTGACCTGGGCCAGTTCGGCCATGGCCCGATTCATCTCGCGCGTGACTTCGACAATCTGCAGCCGCAGGCTGTCGCTGAAGTGGCGGAACTGGAGGGTGCTGTCGAGGACCGAGGCCGCGAAGTTGGCCACGATCTGGAGCAGCGACTGGTCGCGCTCGTCGAAGCGGCGGCCGGCGGAGGTCGAGGCCAGGGCCATGGCGCCGCTGACGCGCTGCCCGGTCACCATCGGAACCACGAGCAGGGCCGACACGCCGTCGAGCCCCAGGCTCAACTGCTTGCCCGGATCGTTGTAGCAGACGCCGAGGTGACGGTTGACCACGTGGCCGGTCACGGTGCGATTGGCAAACACGCCCGCATCGACCAGCACCTGTCCGCGGCCCAGCACCTCGCCGGGCACGAGCGATTTGTCCTGGTCGTTCCAGACGGCCACGGCACCGCAGTCGACGCCGAGCAGCCTAGCGGCCTCGGCCAGAACGGCCGCCTGCATCTGCTCAGGCTCGGTCTGATCGGCCAGATGGGCCCCAAGGTCGGCCAGCGCCGCAAGCGTGGGCTCCGTAAGGCCAAAGCCTGGAATGTCTTCGGGCAGTCCCTGCTTCGACAAGTAGCAACCCTTACCGTTTCGGCGATCGGCTTTACAGTATTGAAATCACGGTCCATCTGACGACAAACACTGAGTCCGGACGTCATGCCAGCTTCACAAGTGACGCCCAATCGCAACAGCCGCGTTGCGAATCATCATCGAATGCGTCTGCGAAATGCAACCCCGGTATGTTGAGAAAATACAACATTCTGGCGATTTGTCAAGGACATCGCCTTGTTTTTGTCCGACAATTTGCATTTTCAGTGCCGCGATTTGACTTCTGAGGCCGATTGCGGCCTCTGCGGCCATTGGCCAAGGGATCGTTGACACGGCACGACAATCGCGGTTATAGTGTGTCCTTATCGATTCTGAGCCACCTGTCGGCCCTTGGCGATTGCCTCGACCATGTAGCCCGGCCGCCCTCGGCCGGGAAGCACGGGGCGCTGCGAAAGCCATGTAGCCCGGCCGCCCTCGGCCGGGACGAGCATCGAGAATGGCACGTCGCCGGAGGGCGCGGAGCCACACAGGCCGGACTCGCATCGCCTTGAGGTCGTTTCTTGGAGGTCTCTGCAATGCCACAGAGCAGTTCCCCACTGGTCAGCGTCGTCATGGGCAGCGACAGCGACCTGCCCTTGATGAAGCCCGCCACCGAGATGCTGGAGCAGTTCAACGTGCCGCACGAGGTCCGCATCGTCAGCGCCCATCGCACGCCCGAGCTGGCCCACGAGTACGCCCGCACGCTGGCCGACCGCGGCGTGGCCGTGGTCATTGCCGCTGCGGGAGGCGCCGCCCATCTGGCCGGAGTCATCGCCAGCCTGACGCCCCTGCCGGTCATCGGCGTGCCGGTGGTCAGCGACTTCATGGGCGGACTCGACAGCCTGCTGTCGATGGTCCAGATGCCTTCGGGCGTCCCGGTGGCCGTCGTTGCGGCCGGCAAGAGCGGCCCCAAGAACGCCGCCATCCTGGCCGCACAGATCCTCGGCGTGAAGGACCCGGCCATGCGCCGCCGCGTCAGCGACTACAAGGCCAACCTGGCCCGACAAGGCAGCGACAAGGACAAAGCTCTGAGGGGATAGCCGATGCCCGTACCCACCGTGACCTGGGAAGGCGGCCTCGACGGCCGTCTGCGGATCATTGACCAGACGCTCCTGCCCGGCCAGTACACGATCATCACCTGCGACTCGGTCGAGACAGCCTGGGACGCCATCAAGCAACTGAAGGTCCGCGGCGCGCCGGCCATCGGCATCGCCGCCGCCATGGGCGTGGTGGTCGGCCTGCGCAACGTCTCGCCCGACGCGCCGGAGACCGAACTCTTCGCTCGCCTGAAAGAGGTCGCCGACTACCTGGCCACGAGCCGCCCCACGGCCGTCAACCTGTTCTGGGCCCTCGACCGCATGAAAGCCAAGGCCGAGTCGCTTCGCGGCCGCGGCACGGCGGCCATCCTCGACGCCCTGTGCCGCGAGGCCCAGGCCGTCCGCGACGAGGACGCCGAGATGTGCCGGGCCATTGGCCGCAACGGCGCCGCCCTGGTGCCCGACGGCGGCGGGGTGCTCACGCACTGCAACGCCGGCGGTCTGGCGACGGCCGACTACGGCACCGCCCTGGCCGTCCTCTACAGCGCCCACGAGCAGGGCAAACGGTTCAAAGTCTACGCCGACGAGACGCGGCCGCTGCTCCAGGGCGCGCGGCTGACGGTCTGGGAACTGATGCAGAACAAGATCGACGTGACGCTGATCTGCGACAACATGGCCGCACAGGTCATGAAGGAAGGGCGCATCCAGATGGTCGTCGTCGGGGCCGACCGCATTGCGGCCAATGGCGATGCGGCCAACAAGATCGGCACCTACGGCGTCGCGATCCTGGCCCGCGAGCACGGCGTCCCGTTCTACGTCGCCGCCCCGTCGAGCACCTTCGACCTCTCGCTGCCCACAGGCGACGGCATCCCGATCGAGCAGCGCGGCGACGCCGAGGTGACCGAAGGCTTCGGCCGCCGCACGGCCCCCGTCGGCTGCAAGGTCTACAGTCCGGCCTTCGACGTCACGCCGGCGAAGTACATCGCCGGCATCATCACCGAGCGCGGCCTCATCACCCACCCGACCACCGACCGCGTGGCCGATCATTTCAAGGTGTAGGGGCACGGCGCGGGCGTGCCCGCCGTGGGGTGCCATGGTCTAGCCGAAGGCCAGGCCATGATAACCGTTCGCCACGTTGCGGCCGCTGATCGTGGCCAAGCTGCGCTTGACCACGGCACCCGTGCATTGGTTCACCGCGGCCACTCGCCCGCGTGGATCCGGTGGACCCACCCTAAGGGCTATCAACTCCTGCTACGCCACAACCACCGTTGCGGCCGCTAGAACGGACAAATACAATGGATCCTGGACGTTCTCTAATTATCGGACAGCCTCGCAAGACCCGCCGTGGCACACCCCATGTTGTCCAACGACAACCAAGGTCGATGTTCGTTCAGCCGAACCACCGCCTCCGTACTAGGTCACCCACCATGGCCTAGCCTCCGGCTGGACCATGCCACCCGCCACGGATGGCAACAACTTGGAGGAGCGGGCCGACTCGTCTGCTTACACCCTGAGGTTACCAGTTGACTCTATTCGAGCCGGTGACTAGTGTTAAGCGGTCGTCTGGAGCAGCGAACAGAGGATGGGCTGCCCTCCGGGTGGGTAGGATTCATGTGTTTGCGTCGGAGGACGGGCGGCATGAGGTCGCCCCGAGTGGCCCCAACGTCGCTACGAGGTGCCGCGCTCAGGCGATCTGCAAACGGTCACATCTCGCCATGTCACACGATGTGCCGAGCCCTGGGCCGACCGGTAGGGCCCAAGGAAACCGCTTGGCGCATTGGAGGAAGAATGGAACTTCCGCCCCGTCCTCGAGGAGACGAATTGCTCAAATCGGGCGAGCTGACTGATTTGCGCCGTCGGCTTCGGGGTCTTTCCTCGCGGCACGAGGTGGCCAGCGTCATCGCCTGCGCATTCGACCATCGCACGCGAATGCTGCCGTTCGTCTACGCCGACATGCGGATGGTCCCGGCGGGGGTGCGTGCCATCGGCTCGGCCATGGCCGACACGGGCTTCGAGCGCACGCGAATCGTGCTGGGGCAGTGGAACCGGAATTTCCGCCCGTCTCGGATGAGGCTGGACGGCCGGATGCCGGACATCTTCATGATCTCGAGCATGCTGATCCACTCGGCTATGGCCGAGGAGTTAATCCGCGACACGTGCCGCATCGACCCGGCGGATCGTCCACTGGTCATCGTCGGCGGGCCGAAGTACATCTACGAACCCTGGGATGCCTTCGGAACCGATCCGGCAGACCCTTGGGGGGCGGACGTAGCCGTGACCGGCGAGGAGTACGTGCTGCTGAGCCTTCTGGAAGCGGTGCTCTCGGCCCGGGCGGCGGGCGAGCCGTTGCGCCGGGCCTTCGTCCGGGCCCGCGACGCGGGGATGCTGGATGGAATTCCCGGCCTGGTCTATCCGCGGGGCGGGGCCGACGGAGTGGCCGAGGAACTGGTCGATACGGGCATCCAGCGGTTGGTCGGGGACCTGGATGAGTTGCCCCACCCGGTGTTGGGGTATCGGCTCCTGGAGCCGCCGGGCCGTGGGGCCGACCTCGCTTCGCAGGCGCTTCCTGCCGGCCGCGTGCGGCGCTACAGCCTGCTGGGGGCCCTGGTCTCGACGTCCGGGTGCCGGTTTTCCTGCCCTTACTGCCCGATTCCTGCCTACAACCAGAGGCAGCACCGACTCAAGAGCGGCGAGCGCATGGCCGAGGAGATGTACCGGCTCTATCGGGAATACGGGCTGCGGCACTTCTTCCTGGCGGACGATGACTTCTTCTGCGACCGACGGCGGACGTTGGAGATCGTGGAGACGCTGGCCCGCGCGGAGTTCAACGGCCTGAAGTTGCGAAGCAAGGCCCGCTGGGCGACCGAAGTGACGGTCCACGGCACGCTTCAGATGAGCGAGCACATGTCACTGGTGCGCAAAGCGGGGGCCCGGGCTCTGTGGATGGGCGTGGAGGACCTGACGGGCACGCTGGTTCAGAAAGGCCAGCGAACCGAGAAGACCTCGGAGGCGTTCCGCCTGCTGCACGAACGCGGTATCGCCCCCATGCCCATGATGATGCACCACGACGGTCAGCCTCTGTACAGTCGGGGCAGCCTGTACGGGCTGCTCAACCAGGTGGGGTGGCTGCGGAAGGCCGGGGCGGCGGGGCTCCAGGTGCTGATGTTGACTCCGTCGCCGGGGTCGAGGCAGTATGACGAACTGTACACCTCGGGCGGCGTCTTCAAGAGCGTTGCCGGGCGGGCCGTGGAACCGCGGATGTTCGACGGCAGCTACGTGGTGGCCTCGCGGGAGTCGCAGCCCTGGCGGAAGCAGTTCAATCTGATGGCGGCCTATCTCTACTTCTACAATCCGCTGCGATTCCTGGTGGCCCTCGTCCGGCCGAAGAGCCGACTCTACCTGGCAGATGCGGGCGTGCAGGCCCTGGGCATGTGGGGCTTGGCCAAGACCGTGCGCCGCACGCTGGGCTGGGGTCTGCGGCTCATTGGGGGAACCGTCCGGCGGAGCACGGGCGTTCCCGCGAGCCGCATTCCCATGCGAGCCCCCGACGAGGGGCCGGCCAGTCACGCCATTCCGAGCCCGCCCCAGAGTGATGCCACTGCCGACCGGCCGAGCCCTGTGCCGTGAAGTCGCAAGCTCGGAGCGCCGCCGGACACACTTGGAATCTGCCGGCCATGGTGAGGCAGGAGTGGTGAAATTCGTGTACGGCGGGGGCAGAACCCCTGTATTGAGCTCTCACGATGGTTTGAAATGCCAAGCTATCAGCACGCCTGGAAGAATTCCCTGTCTATCGAACGGCCCAGGCAGGGATTTCGGGGACGGAGCACTAATTAGGTTGTCGCCGGGTACCACACTTTGGAGGACCGGCGAAGCCGGGACCAAAGTGTGCCGCCGAAGCCGCAAACCACACACCTTGGCGCCGCCTGCGGCGTCGCTCCAAGGTGGCACCCCCAGCGCGACCACGGCACCCCCACTCAATCATGCGCAACGAACCTGTGCCACGGTGGGTCTTGTCCCGCCGGGCCGAAACGACACAGCCGTAGGGTGGGTCCACCGGACCCACGCGGAGATCTTCCATAATCCCGATCAGATGCGAAACGCCGCCTTGACGCAGCGGGTGCGCCCTTTGCTCGTCACGGTTCGGAAGGCGTCGCGGTAGTCGGCCAGCGGGAAGGTGTGCGTCAGCAGGCCGTCGGTTCTGATGCGACCGTCGAGCATCATCTCGTGAACGATCTGGTACGTGTGACGCCGCTCGGGGTCGCTCGCCTCGCGGGCCCGGCCGTGCGTGCCGCTGATCGTCAGGTGCTTGTGCGTCACCGGGTCCCAATCCACCCACCGGGCGTGGCCCATGCCGACGATCACCACCTGCCCGCCGGCGCGGACGATGCGCAGCGAATCCTCGGTCGCGTTCCGCGATCCGATCGCGTCGTAGACGCGGTCCGCGCCGCCCAGCAGGATCGGTTTGCCGAACGAGCCCTTGTGCACCTTGGTCTCGAAGACCTTGCCCAGGTAGGTGATCAGGTCGCTGCGGGCGTAGTCGCGCGGCATGATGACCAGGTTCGCCCCGCGAGCCTCGGCCAGTTCGCGCTGGAACCCGTGGCGCACCAGGGCGATGATCCGGGCCTTGCAGCCGACGGCACGAATGGCGTCGATCAGGCCCAGCCCCACGATCCCGCCGCCGATCACGAGCACCGTGTCGTTGTCCTGCGGCGGATGGCGGAGCGCGGCGTGAAGGCTGCACGCCAGAGGATCGACCAGCACGGCCTGCTCGTCGCTGATACGATCAGGCACCTTGAACGTCTGCGAGCGGTGAGCGACCACGGCCTCGCTCCAGAATCCGCCGGTGGTGCCGTTGAAACCGATCGACATGCCCGGCGGCAACGCGCC
>JAFGPY010000024.1 GCA_016935955.1 Planctomycetota bacterium | reverse complement strand
GTCAGCCTGGACAACTTCCGCCGCATCACCGACCTGGCCAAGGAGTTGGGGTCGTATAGATAGGTTGCCAGGCGTAACAACGAGGCCATTGGCGAGATGCTACTAGGCCCAACGAGAATCAAGGTCGGAGGATGTGTAGCCTTCCGTTGTCAGCCGCCTCTCAATGACCTTCTGAGACACTTGAAAGGTCTGTGCCAGTCGTGAGCATAGCGTATCCCAGGCAAACCCCAAGGCGGCGTCCCGGCGTGCGCCTTGCGACATTGCGGCCTTGACGAGTTGTATGACTTCCGCAGCGGCACCGTCGAAGCTTGTTTTCAGGGATTCCGTGGGTACAAGAACAAAACCAGCGAAGTAGTTCGCATGATACTCAATGCTTCCCCCGCTGGCTTCGCCCATTGACCGGTGAAGCTCAAACCAGTCGTCCAATCCCACAGCCGCGTCACAATACTCGCGGAAGAGATCCGCGTGCAAGACGACGTGCCCTAGTTCGTGGGCCAATGTGAAGCGATACCGGTTCTCGTGAATATACTCGATCTGATCATCGACGTAGATTCTGGTCAGGTCGCAGCTCGTGATCCCGTCGATGTCGAAGTTGCGGCGCAGGCTCGGAAGAGGCACGATGTCGATGCCGTGTCGCTCGATAATCAACTCGATGGGTACGGGCACGGCCATGCTTGGGTGCGCTGTCCGCAGAAAGTCCGATGCGCAACGATGAATATCCTCGATGTCGAGCCAGGGAATCTTGATGGCAGGGCTCCCTCACGCGTTGCGGATCAAGTCAACCAGTTCTCGAAGTTTCTCCTCGGAAAGGCTCTGCCCTGAAGTCGTGCGAAAGACCAGCGGCAGCTTGGCCAGAAGCTCTCGATCGTCCAGAATGCGATCGGGAATCCGCCCCGCCGAGATGGCCGCCAACTCGAAGAAGGCCTCCCAGTCCTGAGAGCCCGGTTTCAGCTTGAGCGCTCTGGCATACTGCTCCAGAACGGCGGGGGTCTTCGGCGGGTCCATAAGCCCCCGTTCGATCTTGCTGGTGTTACCAACGTCAAACCCGTTCTCATGGCAGAACGCTCGCAGAGTCAGATCCAGTTCGAGTCGCTTCTTCTTCAGAAACGCTCCAAATGCGTTGATTCCAGCCGCCATGGTAGAGTCCCTCCAATGACTCTCTCTTCTGGCCTACGATTCTTCGGTGCCAAGGGTGTTGTAATAATAATACAACATACCGGTTTGTTGGTCAAATGAATTCGGACATTCACTACCATTACGCCAGGTCGCGCATGTAGTGTCGCAGGGCGCCGCGGACCAGGGCCAGGGCCGTAATGGCCGCCATGACGTAGAGGATGTTCCAGGGGCACCAGGGGCCGATGACCAGGCCCAGGGCGATCCCGGCCGCAGGCGGGTGCTCGAATTGCAGCAGCACCATCAGCAGCATCGCCATGCCCACGCCCAGCCCGGCGGCCGCCACGCGGACGGCCGCGCCGTCCAGGGCCGCAAACCACCCGCTGGCCAGCAGCAGGCGAAAGCCCAGGCCGCTCAGCACGCCGCAGACGTAGCCGCCGATCAGGCACTTGCTGCGGGCGCTCTTGGCGTGCGGCACCGTGAAGACCGTGAAGGTGCTGGCCCCCAGGCTGGCCAGCAGGGCATCGCTCTCCAGGTGGTGGTGGAGCACCATCAACAGCATGATCGACAGTCCGGCCAGGGCCGACTGGACGAAGTAGCGGCCCGGAAACTGCGGGAACTTCTTGTCGATGAAGCGACTTGGCACGTCGGCGCCCTCCCCTAGCAATGGGACTCGCTCTGCGACAACGACGTGATGCACGGCGACGCCGACCTCCGCCTGCACGGACCGGCTTCGCCGTGGAAAGAAATCGGCTTTCGCGCGGCCGCCTGTGCACCAAATCCGTTGCCGGCCGAGGGGGGCCGTCGGATCGCAGCGCCGCTCTCCCAGCCGTCCGTCAAGGACGGGAATTCCCGTTTCGCCGCGTGCCAGCCGCTCGACACGGTACGGAAGTGGGGCTATGATCCGGATGCGTGGAGATGGCGCGACGGAACGACGCGCTTTGCAGGGAACGCATTGATGCCGGAAGTGCAACGTCAGGACGACAATACTCTGCGTGTGCCGCGACAGGGGCGCATGCTGACCGACGCTACGATCTTCGCCCGGAGCGAGATCCCGCTCGAGCAGGAAGCCCTCGACCAACTGTGTGATGCGGCCAGCATCGACCCCGAGGGCCGCGTCTTCGCCACGCCCGACATCCACACCGGCTACGGCGTCCCGATCGGCTGCGTCTGGGCCAGCCGCAAGTTCATCTCGCCCGCGGCTGTGGGCTACGATGTCAACTGCGGCATGCGTCTGATGACCACGCCGCTGGAGGCCGCGGACGTGGACGTGCGTCCGTTGGCCGACTCGATCCGTCGCGACATTCCGCTGGGCGAGGGCGGCAGCAACGCCGAGCTGACGCGCGAGCGTACGGTCGAGTTGCTCTCGCGCGGCGTGTCGGCGGTAGACATGCTCTGCCGCATGAACCCGCGTTTCGCCAAGGCCTTTCGCGGCGACGAACTGGCCGAGGACCTGGCCTGCATCGAGGACACCGGAGCCCTGGCCGCCGACGCGTCGTGCGTGCCGGGCCGCGCGGTGGATCGCGGCCGCGTGCAGTTCGGCACCCTGGGCGGCGGCAATCACTTCATCGAGCTTCAGCGCGTCGACCGCGTGTTTGACGCGACGCTGGCCGACCGCTGGGGCCTGTTCGAGGGGCAGTTCGTCATCATGGTCCACAGCGGCAGCCGCGGCCTCGGGCACGAGATCGGCGGCCACTTCATGCGGGCCGCGCTCGACGAGGCGCAGAGGCTCAGCCTGCCGCTGCCGAGCCGCAACCTGGCCTACGTCCCGATCGACAGCGACGTGGGCCGGCAATACTACGAGGCCATGAAGTGCGCCGCCAATTTCGCCTACGCCAACCGCCAGGTGATGGCCACGCTGATCCGTCATGACGTGCGGCACCTGCTGGAGGGCGACCTGCCGATGCCGCTCGTGTACGACGTGGCCCACAACATCGCCAAGATGGAGAGCATGGACGGCCGGACCTATTGCGTGCACCGCAAGGGCGCGACGCGGGCCTTCCCGCCGTCGCGGATGGCCGGCACGCCGTTCGCCGCCACGGGCCAGCCGGTGCTGATTCCGGGCTCGATGGGTACCGCCAGTTACCTGCTGGTGGGCGTCGAGTCGGGCAAGCGCAGCTTCTACAGCGTGAACCACGGGGCCGGCCGCGTCATGAGCCGCACCGAGGCCTCCGGCCCCAAGCGTCGCGGCAAGTCGGCCGGCGCCGCCGGCGGCGCGATCAGCGACGAAGCGTTCACCCGCAGCATGGACGGCATCTACCTGCTGTGCCGCGACCGCCACCGCATCAAGGAAGAAGCCCCGCAGGCCTACAAGGACATCGAGCCGGTGATCGACACGGTCGAAGGCGCGGGGCTGGCCCGCCGCGTCGCCCGCATGGTGCCCCTGGCCGTGCTCAAAGGTTAGCCTGCACGTCGGCCGTCGAGATGCTATACTGAAACCGTCGGAAACGTGGACCCATCATCCCTTTGCGAAGGAGAGGCTATGAAGCGCTGCTTATGGTTAGTCATGGTCACAGGCCTGGTGCTGCTGGTTGCCCAACCCCTGGCGGCCCAGGACAGGAGCGACGACAAGGACCCGGCCTCGAAGAGGGCCGAAAAGGCACAAAGTGCAAAGGACAAAGCCGCCAAGGACGAGTCGCCGGACAAGGCGGCCAAGGATGCCGAGCGACTGGAGCGGCAGATGGAGACGGAAGAGGCCAAGCACCGCCAGCGCGTTGCCAAACTGGAGCGCATCGCCGAGGTGCTGGCCGAGAAGGGCAACGCACAGGCCGCAGAGAGCGTCAGTGCGGTCCTGGAGAAGGAGAACCAACGACACGAGCGGGTCCTGGCCCGGCTGCGGCAGCAGAGCCAGACCGCTGCCGAGCGGTTCGACCGCACGATGGAAGACCTCGGTCGCAAGGAAGGCAAAGGCAAGGGGCGGTCCGGAACGGTAACGGACAAGAAAGTCGAGCCGAAGAAGGACAAGCCCGAGAAGGATCAGGACAATGGCGGGAAAGCCGAGAAGGACAAAGCGAAACGCGGTGAGGACGATGTCGAGGACGGCGGAAAGGGCGAAGGCAAGAAGGACGAGATGAGGAAGGACAAGCCCGCGGACAAGGGCCGCGACAAGGCCAAAGGCAAAGACAAGGATCAGGACGAGGACTAGAGCACTTCACGTTTGAGTGTATTCATCAGGATGATGGGTGCCACGGCGGCCGTCGTTTGCCGCCGTGCTTGCCCGGCCCC
>JAFGPY010000197.1 GCA_016935955.1 Planctomycetota bacterium | reverse complement strand
CTGGGCACCCAGGTGGCCAGCACCATGGACGTTTTCGAGCAGGGCGACTTCGAGCCCAGCACCCGCGACCTGGACATCGCCATTCGCGGCCGCGGTTTCTTCTCGGTGAAGATCTACGACGACGTGGGCGAAGGCGTCGGCTACACCCGCGACGGCAGTTTCTTCATCAATGCCGACGGCGCCATGGTCCTGGGCGGACCCGACGGCTTCCTCCTGGAGCCGCAAGTCACCGTTCCGACCGATTACCTGACGATCGACATAACGCCCGACGGCCAAGTCAACGTGACCACGCCCGGCAGCGTCACGCCGACCACCGCCGGAGTCGTCCAACTGGCCAACTTCACGAACCCCGAGGGCTTGGTCAAGGTCGGCAGCAACCTCTATGTCCGCAGCGCCAGCAGCGGCGATCCGACGATCAGCGACCCCGGCAGCGAAGGGGCGGGCACGCTGGTGCAGCAGTATCTGGAGAAGAGCAACGTCGACGCGGTCCGCGAGCTGACCAGCCTGATCGAAGCCCAGCGGGCCTTCGAGCTCAACAGCCGCGTCATCGAAACGTCCGACGAGATGCTCCAGGTGGTCAACAACCTGAAGGCGTAACGCCGACCGATCTCACCCGACGGAGTCGGTCAGCGAAGCAGCGGAGGCCTGAGACAATGAGACAATCGGTTGTGGCGATCCTGATGACTATTGTGCTGGCCGGCACAGCCCCTGCGGCCACGACCATCCACCTACAGCGCGAAGCCACCGTCACGAGCGCCACGGTTCGCCTCGGCGACGTGGCCTTGGTCGATGGCGGCCGCGCTGACGAGTTGAAGTCGCTGGTCGTATGCCCGTCGCCGCTCACCGGCGGTAGCATGGCCCTGGATCGGCAGCGGGTTCACCGCCGCGTCCTTGCCGCCCTGGGCGGCGCGGAGGTTGAGTTGACCGGGGCCGAGGCCTGCACCGTTAGCCGCATCGAGGCCACGAGTGGCGACGCCAAGGCGGCGACCGTGCCGGTCAAGATCGAAGCCGGTCGCAGCCTCGAACAGGTGCTCCGCGAAACGCTTCGTCGCAAGATCGACCTGCCGCAGGGGAAATACCGGATCGAGTTCGATCCTCGCGATGCGGCCGACCTGTCCATGACCGAGCAGGGACGCACGTTCCAGGTCTTCAACGGCCCAAACGAGAAGGTTTTCGGAAGCGGGGCGTTCCGGGTCGAGATTCTGGGCGGGCAGGGGCAGGACCGCCTGGCCCGCACAGTCTACGTCCGCTACCGCGTGGTGCAGTTGGCTACGGTCGTGGTGGCGGCACGCGACATTCGGCAGGGCGAGGTTCTAAAACGTGACGACGTGCGGCTGGAAGAACGCGAGTTCCGCGACGAGCGCGTTCGCGGCCTGCGTTACCTCGACGACGTGGTGGGCTCGACCGCCCGCGCCAGTCTCGGCGCCGGACAGGTGCTCTGCGACGGCGACATCACCCAGACGCTCCTGGTTCGCCGCGGCGACGTGGTGACGGTGTACGTCTACGGCCGCGGGTTCACCCTCAAGACGCGCTGCCGAGCCTTGGAGAGCGGCGAGCGCGGCTCGACCGTGGCCCTGGAGGGCAAGGACGGCCGAGGCAGATTCTATGCACAAATCACCGACGCCCGCACGGCCGAGTTGCGGCTGGCCGACGCGCCGTCACGAGAGGCCAGGACTGATCGCGACGCCGATCAGGATGCCGCCGGCATCCTCAAGGGAGAAAGCTGATGACCAAGACCGCAATCACCATCCTCCTGGCCCTGGTTCTGGTGACGCCGGTTCTGGGCGGCTCGCTGCTCAAGGACGGCAAGACGGCACCCACGACCGTCGTCAACGAAAAGGGGGAGGAGATCTCCGTCCGTTCGGCGCCGACCGTTTCCGGCGTCAGCCTGATCGCCGTGGCCAAGCCCGAGACGCGGAAATTCAACGTGCACGACATCATTACGATCATCGTCCGCGAGGAGTCGAGTTCGAAGACCTCGGCCGACTCGGCGGCCGACAAGAAGGCCAGCATCAAGACCGAACTGAAGGAATGGATCCAGTTCAAGAAGGAACGTGGCGGCGAGTCACGCAAGTTGCTGGCAGATCCCGGTGTTGCCGCCCAGACGCCGACCATCGACGCCAGCGGCCAGACCAAGTACGAGGGCGAGGGCGAGGTCAATCGCAAGGACTCGTTCCTGACGAAGATCTCGGCCATGGTCGTTGATGTCAAGCCGAACGGGACGCTGGTGATCGAGGCCAAGCGATTCATCCAGATGGATGACGAGAAGATCAACATGACGCTGACGGGCATGGTGAGACCGGACGACGTCAGCGTCGACAACACGGTCAACTCGACGAGTGTGGCCGACCTGGTCGTGACCAAGAAGACCGAGGGCATTGCACGCGACGCCGCCAAGCACGGCTGGCTGATACGTCTGATTGAGGCCATCAACCCGTTCTAAACGCGGTGACTGAGGAGTCCATGGCGATGAGAAGCAACGCGACACTTGCGAGCATTCTGGCCCTGGCGGGCATGCTGATCCTGGCCCCCGCGGCGCGCGGCGTGACCGTCGGCGACGTCACCGAGGTCGAAGGCCAGCGGATCAACAAGCTGCACGGCTTGGGCTTGGTGGTCGGCCTCAAGGGTACCGGCGACAGCGGCGAATACATGCCGACGATCCGGCCGTTGATGGCGTTGCTGTCGAAGCTGAGCGACCCGGTGGTCAGCGTGGAGGAATTGGAAGAGACGCGCAATGTGGCCGTGGTGACGGTGACGTGCACGATTCCCAAGAGCGGCGCACGCGAAGGCGACCGCCTGGACGTCCAGGTGCAGAGTATCGGAAGCTGCAAGAGCCTGAAGGGCGGGCGGCTGTTCATCGCGCCGCTACAGGGCCCGCAGCGAAACTCGATCGTCTATGCCCTGGCCGAGGGCGCGGTTCGCATCGAGGACCCGCAGGTTCCGACCTGCGGCGTCGTCGACGGCGGAGCGGTGATCGAGGAGGCGGTGGTCACCGATTTCGTGAACGAGAACCGTTTCCGCCTGGTGCTGAACGAGGCCAACAGCGAGTTCTCGTGGGCGACGACGATCGCCGACACGATCAACCAGCACACGGAGTACGAGGTGGGTTCGCTGATCGCCCGGGCGCTGGATGCCAAGACGATCGAGGTGACGATCCCCGAGGCTTACCAGAAGAATCCGACCTCGTTCATCAGCCGCATCCAGCGGCTCGACCTGATCCTGCCGTACAGCAAGGCCAGGGTCGAGATCAACGAGAAGACGGGAACGATCGTCATTACGGGGAACGTGGAGATCAGCCCGGCGGTGGTCAGCCACAAGCAACTGCTGGTCAGCACCGAGGTGGTAGCGGCCCCGGTTGCCCAGTCGTCGACCACGGGCGCGGCGGCGGCCGCGACGACTGCCTCGTACGTGCCCGCCGAAGGGCACTTCTTCGACATCGACCCGCGGAGCGAAGGCGGCGTGCAGCTTCGGGACTTGGTGACGGCCCTAAATGTGCTGAAGGTGCCAGCCGAGGATCGCATCGCGATCATCAAACTCCTGGCCAAGGCCGGGCGCGTTCATGCCGAGGTCGTGTTCGCGGAATAGGTGAGGCTATGACCGGACTACAGGGACTTTCGAGCGACACGGCGATGTTTGCGGCCACGCAGCCGCGGACTCCGAACTTCGGGACGCCGGCCGGCGCTGCCGCAGACGACCGCCAGGCCGCCCTGGCGCGCCAGAAGCTCACGGAGTTCGTCGGTTCGACGTTGTTCGGCATGGTGCTGAGCGAGATGCGCAAGACGACGAGCAACGATCACGTGCTGTTCGGAGGTCGCGGCGAAGAGACGCTGCAGCCGTTGCTGGACCAGGCTCTGGTCGGCAAGCTGGCGTCGTCGCCGAGCTTCGAGTTGGCCGATGCGGCCTTCAATCAGCTCTACATCAATACGCCATACAGCCGGCTCGTTTCGCCGGATGTTGCGGCGTCGAGCACAGTGAGGGAAACGGCATGAACCAGCACGGCCTGGGGCTGTTGCGCCACCTAGAGAATCTGGTCAGGCTGAACGAGCGGTTGCTGCAGTTGGTGGAGCAGCGCTACGCGGCGATGGCTTCGCGCGATGCATCGGGTCTGGAAGCCGTGCTGGCCGAGGAGCGGCAGGTGGCCCAGGCGGTCTTCGAGGAGGAGTGTCGGCGTCGTCAGACGCTTTCGCGGCTGGGTGAAAGTCTCGGCCGGCCGACCGACGATGCGGCAAGGATGAAGCTGTCGGACGCCGCAGCCCTAGTGGGTTCGCCACTGAAGGAACGGCTGGTCGGCCAGAGCGACAGGTTGCGGGCCACGGTCGAACGCATCCGCAGGAAGAACCACACGGCGACCCTGCTGGCGCAACAGATGTTGCCGCACTTCAGCGAGTTGCTGGAAATTCTGCTGGCCGGGGGTTCGGCCGGCACGTCGTACACGGCGGGCGGGCAGGCCATACGCGGCTCGGCTCCGTGCATGAGTGTCCTTGACATGCAGGCGTGAGGTAAGCGATGGGCATCTACTCGGCCTTCAGCATCGGTCGCACGGCCCTGGTGGCCAACCAGGCGGCTCTAGAGGTCGTCGGCAATAACATTGCCAACGCCTCGACGCCCAACTACAGCCGCCAGGTGCCGGTCATGGTGCCGGGTCCGTCGCTGACGACGGGTATGCACCTGGGGACGGGTGTGCGGCTGGAGGCCGTGACGCGTGTCTACGACACGGCGGTCGAATCGCGATTGCGCGACGCGATCAGCAACGCCGAGAGCACGGACATCCAGGAGCAGATGCTGGACCGCATCGAGTCGCTGTACAACGAGACGACCGACACGGACCTGTCAAGCGCCCTGACGAATTTCTTCAATTCCTTCAGCGAACTGGCGAACGATCCTCAGGACCTGGGCGTGCGGACGATCGTCGTGGAGAACTGCCGACAGCTGGCCGAACAGATTCAGTCGATGCGCGACGGCTTGGACACGCTGAGGCAGGAAGCCAACTACTCGGTGAACGTGACGACGCAGGAGATCAACCGTCTGGCCGAAGAGATCGCCGACCTGAACGTGCAGGTGCTGTCGGCCGAGGAGGGGCAGGTGGGCAGCGCCCCGAATCTGCGGGACCAGCGCGACTCGAAGATTCGCGAACTCGCGGAACTGATCGAGGTCCGGGTCGTCGAGCTGGACAATGGACAGGCGAACATCATCGTCGGCAACCAGGTGCTGGTCGACGGCCGCTACGCCCGCGAGTTGACGACGAAGATCATCGAGGACCGCAACCTGGGCGTCTATGAGGTGCGGTTCTCGGACAACGACGAACTGGTGTCGCTGACCGGCGGCGCGCTGCAGGGGTACATCGCCAGCCGCGACTCGTGGGCCGGCGAGCAGGTAGACACGCTGGACCAACTTGCCCAGGCATTGATCTTCGAGACCAACCTGCTGCACGCCGAGGGTATCGGCCTGCTCGAGCAGCGAACCGTCCGCAGCAACAACTTCGTCATGGATTCGTCGGCGGTGCTCAACAGCGATGATGCCGGGCTATACAACACGCCGCAGCACGGTTCATTCCTGATTCACGTGACGAATACGGTCTCGGGGATGACTGAGACGTCGGTGGTCACGGTGGACCTGGACGGCCTGGGCGGTGACGACACGTTGGACAGCGTCGCGGCCAAGCTGGACGCTCTGGACAACGTCGACGCCTACGTGGACGCGACAGGCCACCTGGTGATCGAGGGCAGCACGAGCGAAATCTCACTCAGCTTCACGGAAGACTCCAGCCAGCTCCTGGCCTGCATGGGCGTCAACAGCCTGTTTTCAGGCTACGACTCCGTGACCATCGGCCTGTGCAGCAGCGTGCTGGAGGATCCGCGGCTCCTGGCTGCGGGGTTGACCAGCGACGCGGGCGACAACGCCAATGCCCTGCGATTGGCGGCCTTGGCCGATACGCCCCTGGCCTCGCTGGGCAACACGTCGCTCCTGCAGTATCACAACCAGGCCGTGACCCGTCTGGCCGTCAACACGGCGGCGGCCCGCTCGTCGAACGAGGCCGTGCAGTCGTTCCTGTCGACGATGAATGACGAGCGTGAAGCGATCAGCGGCGTGAGCCTGGACGAGGAAGCGGTCAGCCTGATTCGCTACCAGAAAGCCTACACGGCGGCGGCCAGGTACATGAGCACGCTCACGGAGTTGCTTGACGAGATCATGGACATTATCTGACGTGTCCGGCCCTTCGGGGGGCCTGGGGAGTTGGCGGCATGAGCGGAACTCGCGTATCTAATTCGTTGCTGGCCCAGTTGTCCATTCGCAACATCAACGCCAACATGCAGGAACTGCTGACGCTGCAGTACCAGTTGGCGACAGGCCTTCGTCTGTACAAGCCGAGTATCGACCCGAGCGGTGCGGCCGTGGCCATGTCGTTCCAGAGCTTGATCGAGCGCCGCGAGCAGACGGGCACCAACATCAGCCGCAGCAACGCTTTCCTGACGGCTACCGACAACGCCCTGGCCGACCTGCAGGACATTCTCAACGAAGCCACCAGCGTGGCCTCGACGAACATCGGCGCCGGCAGCGACGACGAAACACGGCAGAACGCGGCCGCCTTCGTCAGCAGCCTGATCGGCCAGTTAGCTCAACTGGGCAACCGCCAGTATCAGGGCCGCTACCTGTTCGGCGGGCAATCGACCACCGTGGCACCGTTCGACCTGTCCGACACGATGGTCCAGTTCGTCGGCGACATCAAGCAGATCGTCACGACACTCGACAGTTCCTCGTCGGTGGCCTACAACGTCACGGCCGAGGAGGCCTTCGGCACACTCAGCGGCCGCGTGACCAGCCTGAACGATCTGAACCCTGACGTTACCTTCGCCACGCGGCTGTCGGAACTGAACCACGGCGAAGGCGTGCGGCTGGGTACGATCATTCTGAGCGACGGTACCGACACGACGCAAGTGGATCTGTCGGCCTGCGACACGGTAGCCGATGTTGTCGCGGCCATCAACACCAACGGCGTGGTCAACGTGACCGCAACACTCAATGCTTCCGGTAACGGGCTGCGGCTGGCGGGCGGGGCGGGGGACACAATCAGTTGCAACGACCTGCCCGGCGGCTTCACGGCCCGCGACCTGGGCATCCTTCAGACCACGGCCCTGCCGGCAGGCATGCCGATCATCGGGGCCGACTTGGACCGCATTCTCTCACTGACCACGGAACTGACCGCCCTGTGCGACGGGGCGGGCATCGATACGGTCAACGGCATGCGGATTACCATCGGCGGCGACACGGCGACGATCGACCTTTCGACTGCCCAGACGATGGAAGACCTGCTCAATGCCATCAACTACTGCGGCCTGAGCGCCAAAGCGTGGATTGCCGACGACGGCCGCAACCTCGTGATCGCCAACCTGGTGTCCAGCGACGCGATGACCATCGGCGAGAACAGCGGCACGTGCGCTACCGATCTGGGCGTGCGGACGATGCACTCGGGCACGCTGATGTCGGACTTGAACGGGGGCGCCGGCGTCCGGACGGTGACAGGCGACGACTTCGAGATCGTCTGCAGCGACGGCAGCGTGATCGGCATCGATTGCTCGTCGATCTCGACGCTGGACGATCTGATCACGGCCATCAACACCGATGCGGCCAACGGCGGTCGGGTGACAGCCGACTTCAACGTGGTGGGCAACGGTATCCGTCTGACCGACACGACGGGCGGTGCGGACGATTTCCAGGTGCGCCGGGCCAACGGGAGCTTCGCGGCCACGGACCTGGGCATTGAGCAGACGGTGGCCAATCCGACCGCCGTCATCAATGGCGACGACGTGGCTCCCGTCGAGGAGCAGGGCGTCTTCCGCAGCCTGTTCGCCCTCCGCGACGCGCTGCTGGCGAACGACGACGCGGCCATCTCGGAGGCGGGCTCGGCGCTGCAGACGGAAATCAGTCGCGTGGCCCGCATTCGCGGCGTCGTCGGCGCCAGGATGCAGTTGCTGGAGACCACCAGCGGACGCATCGAGGACGAACTGTTGCAGATCGAAGGCCTGCTGTCGGAAGTCCGCGACCTGGACTATGCCGAAGCGGTCTCGCGATTCCAGACACTGCAGACGACCTTCCAGGCCAGTCTGCAGACGGCGGCCAACGTGCTGCCGATGTCCCTGATGGACTTTTTGACGTGACCGTGGGGTCGCCTTCGGCGGCGCCCATTATCAGTGCGGGGGGAAACACAGCGGAGTTCTGTGGGAGACGATCATGAAGGTACGGACAACGCGATTTGACGAACTGGAAATCGATGATCGCCAGGTCATCGATTTTCCGCTGGGCATCCTGGGATTTCCCGAGTTCAGACGCTGGATTCTGCTGCAGGCCTCGGCCGAGAGCGTATTCTTCTGGCTGCAGTCGGGCGACGCTCCGGACCTGGCGTTCATCGTAGTCCAGCCGCAACTGTTCTTCAAGGACTACCAGGTGCGTGCCCAGGCCGAGGAACTGCGGGTCATCGATCTGGACGATGCCGGCGACGGCGAGGTCTTCGTCATCTGCAACCATGTGGGCAACGCCATCACGGTCAACCTGCAAGGGCCGCTGATCTTCAACGCCCGGACCCGCCAGGCCCGACAGGTGGTGCTGTGCGACCGCCACCTGACGACCCGGCACGAGCTGTGCAAGCTCGGACCCGAGGCCCGGGTGACGGCAGCCGCCGTCTGACGCCCGGACACTGTAAACGTGTACGCCGCCGTCAGACCCCGAGTCCCTGCGGCGCGACCCAGACAATCAAGGCGAATCACGGAGGAAGAGCCATGCTGGTATTGTCCAGACAGAAGAACCAGACGATCATGATCGGAGACCTGATCGAGATTTCGATCGTCGATATTCGCGGTGACAAGGTGCGTCTCGGAATCACGGCCCCGGTGTCGATTCCTGTGCACCGCAAGGAAGTCTACGAGGCCATTCAGGCCGAGAACAAGGAAGCGGCCAGCATGCCGCTCGACGACGTGGCGGTCCTGGAGCAGATTGTCCGTCACCCGGGCGAACCGACCCGCGGCCGACAAACGCCGGCCCAGGGCCCGACGTCGGTGGAACGACCGAGCCCGCAGGCCTCGGGCAGCGGCACCGGCCGCATGCAGTAGCAGGGCAACCCATGACGCTTTGCGATCGAGGAGGATCGCCTCATGACACGCATTAACACGAACCTGCCGAGTATGGTCGCGGCCATGTACATGAACCGCAACATGGCCGCCCTGAACACGGCCCTGGAGCGCATGGCCAGCGGCCTGAGGATCAACTCGGCGAAGGACGACCCGGCCGGCATCATCACCACGGACGTGCTCCGCGGCGAACTGACCGGCATTCAGGACGCCATTACCAACACCGAGCGGGCCGACAACCTGATGGCCACCGCCGAGGGCGCCATCGCCAACATCAGCGATTTGCTGCTCGAACTCCAGCAGATCGTCTACGAGGCGGCCAATGCCGGTACGCTGACCCAGGACGAGGTCGACGCCAAGCAACTCCAGGTGGACAACCTCGTGGCCTCGATCAACCAGATCGTCCGCTCGACGAGCTTCTGCGGACAGAACCTGATTGACGGGTCGTTGGGCTACGTGACCCAGGACGTCGACCCGGCGGACGTGCTCGGCCTGACCATCTACAGCGCCCCGGTCGGGGCGACCAGCGGCGAACTGGTGGTCAACGTCGCGTTGCAGCGGGCCGCCGAACAGGCCGAAATCTATATGCCCGACTACCTGGTGGCCGGCGACGTCACGGTGACGTTGACCGGCCCCGAAGGGCCGGGCGTCTTCCAGTTTACCAGTGGCATGACGGCCCCCGAAGTGGCCCTGGAAATCAACAAGACGTCGCAGGAGACCGGGCTGCGGGCCGAACTGGCCGACCCCGCGGACCCCACCCAGGGCATCCGCATTACGACGCTCAACTATGGCAGCGACGCGACGATCTCCGTTTCAGTGACCAGCGGCGACCCCGACGACATACCGTTCGAGGACGTCTATGGCAACCGGGCCATTGCCGCCGAGGGTGTGGACGCCGAGGCGGACGTCAACGGCCACCGCATTGTCGGCCGAGGGAAGATGCTCCACTATGCCACGGCCTCAATGGACTTCGAGTTGGAGATCACCGACGCGTTCAACACGTCGGCACTTCCGGCCCAGACGGATTTCGTCATTGCCTCGGGCGGAGCCATGTTCCAGATCGGGCCGCAGATCGGCGCCGATCAGCAGGTCTCCTTCGGCATCGTCAACATGGATTCCTCGAACCTCGGCTGGTCGTCGGTCGGCTTTCTGAGCGACGTCGTCTCGGGCGG
>JAFGPY010000196.1 GCA_016935955.1 Planctomycetota bacterium | reverse complement strand
CCCAGGAAGTGCTCCGCCGCATTCCGGCCATCCGCAAGCTGCTGGCCCTCGACGTCCGTGCCGCCTTCTCCGGCGACCCCGCGGCCAAGGAGTTCAGCGAGATCATCCTCAGCTACCCGGGCCTGCTGGCCATCTCGGTCTACCGCCTGGCCCACGAGCTGTGGCAGCTCGGCGTGCCGCTCCTGCCGCGCATGATGACCGAGTACGCCCACGCCGTCTCGGGCATCGACATTCATCCCGGGGCGACCATCGGCCGCTCGTTCTTCATCGATCACGGCACCGGCGTCGTCATCGGCGAGACCACGATCATCGGCGACCGCGTCAAGCTCTACCAGGGCGTGACCCTCGGGGCCCTCAGCTTTCCGAAGGACGGTTGCGGCGACCTGATCCGCGACCAGAAGCGCCACCCGACCATCGCCAGCGACGTGACCATCTACGCCCAGGCCACCATCCTCGGCGGCAACACCGTCGTCGGTCGCGGCAGCACCATCGGCGGCAACGTCTGGCTCACCGAGTCCGTGCCGCCGCGATCCTACGTCACCCTCGAGCAGCCCAAGCTGGTCGTCCGCCCCAAACTCCGCGCCAAGCGCCGCATCAAATCCTAGAAGTGTGACAGGGTACCACGCCCAGGCCGGCGTAGCCGACTGGGCGTGCTTCAGCGGAGTCCGCCGGCAGGGAACCCCGTCGGTGCCATGGCGGCCGTCGTGTGCCGCCATGCCGAACGCCGGGTGCCATGCCTGCTACGTCAGGCATGCCGCTCATTTCGAGTCCGCATGTGCCGTTAACCCCTCCCCCTTGACGGGGGAGGTGCCGCCGCAGGCGGCGGTGGGGGTGCCCCGCGGAGAACGCCTGCCCGATGCGGCGACGTTGTCCGCCTTTGTCACCCTCGCCCGTCCCGTCCTCGCTGGCGCTCGGTCGGTCCACCCTCTCCCGTCAAGGGCGAGGTGGCCAACACCCCCATCCGCACAGGGCGCACAGCTTGCCTGCCTTGACTCCCTCGCGCGCGAGCAAACCCGATTTGCGGCCCGAAACGGCCGCCGGTTTGCCTCTGCCGCCATTACGGGCTATACTTCTGCGAGGGGAGGTTTTGGAGCACGCATTTCCGCCGAATCATTGCGATCCTTGACCGTCACTCAATGCAGACGTTGACCCGCGCTGCGATCCGTGCTGCGCGGGGTGGTTGTGTCGCCGCTGGAAGGATCCGAGCGATGTTACGGAGAGGGGTAGTGTGGGCGGCGCTTGTTCTGGCTGCCGCCGCGATGGCCGGTTGCCAGGGAGGGCAATCGGTGCGACACGATGAGCGGCTTGCCGCCCAGGGACACGCGGTCCACCTGTTCGGCCCGACGGCCCTGCCGCGCGGCGGCGAGGACCTGGGCTACTTCGCCCGCACCGCGCCGCAGGAAGAGCCGCAGAACATGTTCGACTACCACACGGTCTACGTGCGGCAACGAACCTGGGAGGTCGAGGACAACCGCCGACCGTACCGCAGCTACCACCGGCGAACCACCTGGGCCGAGGACGTCCGGGCGTCGTACAGGTAAGCGGCCGCGGCGGTCTTCGGTCGTGACCGCAAGGGGTGCCATGCCTGCCCCTGCGGGCATGCCGAGCGCAGTGAACTGATGAACCGCGCCCAAACGGAGCGGTGCTGTCCTGATTCAAGACGGGCGAGACTGCCAAGCAGCCTCGCCCGTCGTCTTGCCGTTCGAGAATCGCGGAAGGGATTTAAACCCTCACCGGTGGCATCCTCAAATACTCCCCGAATTCCTCAGGGGCGCACCAGGTCGAGGGTGACACCTGATTGTGGGGCAACCCAGAGTCCTACCCGTTCGTGTGCACGATGATAGCCTCGCAAGCGTCCCCCTGTGTGCTCAAGGCCTTGTGCGTCTGCCGACTGCCAGTGCCCCCAGCCCCAGTGCCACCAGCGCTAGCGTCCCGGGTTCGGGAATGACCGCGATCCATGCTGCCGTTGAACCTTGCGGGTCCTTTCCGGTCCCAGTGATGGTGGTGAGGTTGTCAGATATCCCCCAGGCGGCCGTCAGAGTCCAACCCGTCAGATCGAGTCCATACTCCGCCGTGAGGACGCCCCTCAAGTTCCGCATACCATGCGAGGCGTCCCAGATGAATGCCTCATTGCCTTGAGCCGTCCTGCCGGTACCAAGAACAATGGACCCGTCAGCTGAGACTGCAAACGCGTTGCTGTATACACTGCCGCCCGGCAGGTCTCCCAGAGCGACCATCCCCGAGCTGCTGGTCCATCGGAAGGCTTGCTGCCCTTCGGCGGACTCGCTCTCGCCTACCACGACCGAGCCGTCTGCCGAGACGTCTCGCGCCCAGCTCCAGTGGCTCCCGCCGGGAAGTGATCCCAGACCGACGATTCCGGTGCCGGAATCCCATCGGAAAGCCTCCCACCCCAACGTGCCGTTGGCCTCCCCAACAACCACGGTGCCGTCGCGGGAAATACCCCATGCCCTGCTCACGCTTCCACCAGGCAGGTACCCCAGCAGTTCCACGCCTCCTGCCTGTGTCCACCTGAACGCCTGCTCTCCATGGTTGGGCCACTCATAACCCGCAACCACGGTCCCGTCGCCCGACACATCGTAGGCATGAGTTCCGAGCCGAATGACCGTACCGGTACCTTCGTCCCGAAGAAAACCGCCCCCGGCACCGTAGCCCACGGTGACTGAGCCATCTGCAGAGACGCCATAGGCGCGACTGCCGGTGCCGAGGCCCAGCGTCTGAGCTCCTTCGGACTCCGACCAGCGCATCGCTTCTGTGCCGACGGCCGAGGCGCCCGAGCCAACGACGACAGCGCCATTAGCCGACACGTCAGTTGCAGCGCTGTAGACGCCTCCCCCTGCGAGGTCACCGAGGCCACGGAAGGTCGGCGTTTCGGCCAGAATCGCTTCGCCTGAAAGAAGGCCCGAAAGCAATATGACGGTCGCGCGCAGAGTGCCTCGCATGGGATACGCCCTTCGTGTCATGTTCATGATTTGTACCTTTCCTCTGTGACCGCAGCCAAAATCATTCTTGTGCCCATGCCGAATTCGTCCCGTTTCGCCATCTGCAAATCGTCAAGGCGCCGAGCGCGGCCCCAAGCAGGCGAAGTGACGCTGTGACTCACAGGCACGTCGTTCCCCCGAAGCCGTGACAAAGGACACGATGCCTCATGACATCATGCACTCAGCCCGACTGCTCAGTTGTCCTCGGGAGCCGCACACGTTACGTCAGGCAGGTGTCTCTCTCGCCCGGCGCAAAAGAAAACGGGAACCGTGGCCGCAAGCCGTCTGCCGGAACGCCGACAGACGGAGCGATCACAATCCCCGGTAATACAACAACGTCCGGACTGGCCGAACGCTCCCTCACCGAAAAGTATGGCACAAGTTCCCCGGTAAGGCAACCAGAAAAGAGCCGCCCGTGTGTCCCTTGGCCTGGTGCCATGCGGCATCATGCACGAAATCGTCGGTGTCTTGCGGCAAAGCACCGCCGCACGAGGCACTGCGACATGGGTGTACCAGTCACAACTGCGAGGGTGCCTGGTGCCATGGCCGCTCGCGGCCGTGCCTGAGGGCGAGGAGCCTGCGGCGGGCAAACAGGAAGGGACCTGCGGTTAGCCGCAAGTCCCTTTCGCACATGGTGTAGACTGCCGGATTCGCTGGCTGCCGAGTCGCCGGCCGCAGGTCACGCCGTCGGCGGGGTGCCGTAGCAGGACGCCGGGGCCTTGTAGGCCGGGAAGTAGACGAACAGGCGACTCGATCGTTCGCTTTCACCGAAGTACAGTTCGCCCTGGGTGCCGGTGGCCGCCGATTCGAAGTTGAAGCCGTATCGCTTCTCCTCGATGCACGACAGCGGCAGGCCGAGGTTTCGCAACTCGCCGGTCGCGGGCTCGTAGACGAACATGTTGGCCACGTCGTCGTCCTGTCCGGCCATGCCGAAGATGCGGCCGTCGGGCGCCGCCGTCAGGGCGCGAATGCGAATGCGCGGCGTCGGCTTGCCCAACTGCCGGCACTCCAGCGTCCGCGGATCGAGCCAGTAGAGCAGCCCGTCGGCCTTGTCGCCGACGTAGAGCCTGCCGGTCGCGGCGTCGTAGGTCCAGGCGTCGATCCGCGAGTAGAGGCTGCGGCCGGGATACGACGGCACCTGCACGTCGGTCATCTCGAGCGAGTCGACCTGCGGATCGTAACGGACGATGTGGCCCGACGTGCCGGTGGTCAGCACGAGACCGTCCGGCGTGATCATCAGGTTCTCGGAGAAGAGCCAGGCCTCGTCGACCGATTCGCGAACGTCGAGCGCCCCGGCCGCAAGGTCGTAGACGAAGAACACGCCCGTGCGGTCCGATAGGCCGTAGAGCCTTTGCCGCAAGCGGTCGATGGCCAGCGCGGCGATGCCTTCGCCCGGCACCGGCACGCACAGCCGCTCGACCGT
>JAFGPY010000195.1 GCA_016935955.1 Planctomycetota bacterium | reverse complement strand
GCCACGACGTGGGGATTCTTGCGTCCGAGTTCGCGCAGGCCGATGCCGTAGGCCTTCCGCGTGGCCAGCTTGCCGCCCTTGGCCACGGCCGAGAAGTCGGGCGGATCGAGAGGCACGAGCTTCGGTGCGGCCTTGATCTTGCGGCCGCGCGGCGCCGGCGGAACCAGTCCGGCCAGTTCGGCGGGCCGCGGCGGCAGCTTCAACTCTTCGACGGCCGCCGCCGTCTGCTCGGCCGAGAGGGCCTTGCCGTGAGCGTCCACGGCGTGCAGCGCCTCGACGCCCCAGCCCTTGACCGTGCGGGCCAGGACGGCCAGCGGCTTGTTCCTGGGAATGCGGCCGATGGCGGCCTCGAGAGCCTCGACGTCGTGGCCGTCCACCTCGCGAACGGCCCAGCCGGCGGCCTTGAACTTCTTCGACAGCACCTCGATCGACTGTTGCGGGCTGACGTAGTCGCTCTGGCCCTGGTTGTTGCAGTTGACGATGGCCACGAGGTTGCCGGGGTTGTGGTCCTTGAGGAAGTCCATGGCCTCGGCCACCTGACCTTCGCGCATCTCGCCGTCGCCGCAGAGGACGAAGACGCGGCGCTTCGAGCCGGCCATCTTCGCGGCCATGGCCAGGCCCGCGCCGGCGCTGAGGCCCTGGCCGAGCGATCCCGTGGCGGCATCGAAGAACGGCATGCCGACGGCCGGGTTCGGGTGACCGTCGAGCACGCTTGCGGCCTTGCGCAGGTCGCCCACCTCGTCGAGCGACAGCTCGCGGGCGCCGGCTGGATCGCGACCGACGACGGCGCCCAGGTCGAGCAGGGCGGCATAGATGACCGGCACGGCGTGGCCCTCGGAGAGCACCAGGCGATCACTGCGGAGGTCCCAGGGGTTCTTGGGATCCCAGCGCATGATGCGGTACATCAGCACGGCCGTCACGTGGGCCAGCGACAGGCAGGTGCTGGGATGGCCCGAGGCGGCGTCGCCGGTCATGCGGACCGACAGGCGTCCAAGTTCGAGGGCTTTGTACTCGAGAGCTTCGCGGATACTCATTCGACATCTCCTTACAGGTCCGTCTGGCGGCATGGCTCGGTTCACGGACGACGGCCGCCGCATTATACAGGCATTTTCGTCGCGGAGGTCACCTGTTCATCAGGTGCTTGAAGGTCAGGTACACGTGCCCGGCCAGCCAGAGATAGGCAACGATCCTGGCACCCCAGACGAGGGCCTGCCGCTCGGTTCGCCGGACTGCGTACCATGTGACGCCGATGGGGATGAGCGGCAAGGGCAGCGTGACCAGCAATACGTTCCACGGCACAGGCAACGATCCGTCGCCGGCGATGAACAAGAGCCAGGCGACACCGATGAGCAAAAGCCCGACGACAGCGAAGGCCGCACTGAAGATCAGGATCGTGTCGGGTCCGCCGGTGCCGCGCGAAGGGCCTGCGGCAATAGCCGGCTGGCCGTCGAACAGCGGCGCGCGGAACATGCCGTCGCACAGCGGACATCGAGCTGGACGGCCGCGACGCGACTCATCCAGATCAACGGTCTTGTGGCAGTGGGGGCACTCGATAGAGACCATGGAGGTCACCTTCCTGGCTGCGGCGCGGCGCCGTCGTCCTGCGGCGACGGAGTTTCCGTGTTGCCGGACTGGTACGATCTGCGGTTGGCTTCGACACGCGAGATAACCTTGCGCTGGTCGTTGATGCGCTCGATGACGTACTTGTAGGGAACGTAACCGACCACCTCGCCCTTGGCGTCCGGCTTCAGCCGCAGGGCATAGTAGTAGGGTTCGGGCTTGCCGGTTTCGGAATCGAGCACGCCCTGGCTGCGGTGCTTCGTGGCGTCGATCAGGATGATCGTGTCGCCGGGAAACTCGTCGCCCTCGGTCCGCAGATCGATTCTCGGGTTGTAACTTTCGGGAATGTAGGTCGGGTCGCCTTCGCGAACGTGGCCATGCTGGGGGCAGGTCAGCTTGGCGGCCCGCAGGTAGCCCTGCTCGACGAGCGTCTCGGGTCGCGGCGGCAGGTAGCCCTGGTTCCGCGAGGCGTACTGCATCAGGGCCCGATGGACGGCGGTCAGCCGCGAGCGGCAACTGCTGTGGTCGGCCACGGCGTAGGTGATCAGGCCGACCGACAGGTACGTGGCCACGAGGGTCAACCCACCAGCGATGGCCATCATGCCGAGACGTCTACCGCTCTTGCGTCCTCGGCTGCGGCGGATGTTGCTGTAGCCCGGCACAACCAGCAGCATGCCGAACACGACCACGCCCGTGGCGATCAGTCCGCCCCAGAGCCACGGCGAGTAGGCTCGCAGCTTCAGGCCCACCAGCAGCATCACCGGCAGGCTCGCGGCAATTACGGCCGCGGCGGCAATCATCATCCCTTCGATTTGCGGCTGGATCTGGTAGATCTGACCGTCGAGCGAGACAATGCTGCTCGTCGACGACGTGTCCAGCGGCGCACTGACGCGGCGCGAACTGGTCCGGTCGGCCGACGGCTGTGGGACGCGGAGCCGGCGGCTGCACGTCGGACACTGCGCCACGCGGCCCGCGTAATGGTCGGGCACCTCAATCTCGGCTTTGCAGTTGCTGCAGCGAAACGTGATCAACGGTCTTTGTCCTCACTGGTCGCATGCTTCTCCGAGGAGAAGCGTAACGCCGATTTCTCTCTCGTGTGCGACCGGGCGGCTCGTCCTTCGACATCGCTCAGAATCTGCAACGAACCTCCTGTGCAAGACTCCGCGCGGCTGTCGGGCCTCACGCACCAATTACATGTCATCAGGGCCCGCGCCATCCCATGGGTGGCCGAGCTTCGCCGCCTGGGCGGACATCTCCTTCTGAAACGCCTCTTCACTCAGGAACTCAGCCGTCCCGTCCATGCGATAGACATTGCGGCCGTCGGGCCTGCTCTCCAGCCATGTCGCGTAGCCGTGGGCCGGCTCGGGATCGTACAGGAAGATCGTCCTCGCCGACGAGTCGTAGACCAGATTGCCGATGTACCCGAACCTCCGCTGGTTGGCCGGACAACGATCGCCGTAGAACGTGAAGCCCGAGATGGTCATTCGCTTGGGCAACGTGCCATCGGCCGACGATGTGGCCTGCGATGTCAGGTCGCTGCCGACATATGACATCGCCGCGCAACAGTTCTCCTCCTCACTCGTGGCTATGCTGATCTGTACGGCGGCAGCCAGAAGAGCCACGCCGCCGGCCATCTGGGCCAGCGTCCAGACGGCAGCCAGAACCGTTGCGATTATGGCGACGCGGCGATGTCGGGTACGACCGGCCTTGGAGGCCCGCGACCAACTAATGCCGCCGAAGATCAGGCCCAGCACACTCAGGCAGGGCAATACGGCCAGCAGCAGCGAGAGCCCCGGCGTGATGGAACTGGAGGGCCCGGTGACCGCCGTTTCGGTCGCCGGGACCTGAGCGAGCGGATCGATGCTCAGCACCGATTCGGGTACGGCCATGCGCCGCGGCCCGTGGATGTCGGGCTTGCTCTGTGCGGCGGCCGGGTCTGTTGGCGGCGCGTCGTTGGGGCGCGGGATGACGATCACTTTGCCGCATTCCGGGCACTGGCCCTTGAGGCCGGCGAACTGGTCGTCGACCTCCACGCCCTCGCCGCAATGTGGACACCGGAATTCGATCATGCCGCCATCTCCGCAGGACTGTTTCCGGCGTCGCCGTCCGACCCTACTCGTTCATCAGCACGGAGTGCTCATAGCCGCGGCGGAACTGCACCCAGGCCGCCACCAGCAGGACCAGCGAGAGCAGGGGCTCGACCAGGAAACGGCCCCAATGGTAATAGAAGCTCTTGTCGGCCCAGGCCAGGGCGTCGCTGCGGCGGACGATCATAATCATCGAGTCGCGGAAATCGTCGAGCTTGAACAGCGAGCCGATGATGTCTCCGCTCGGCAGCAGGGGTTCCCAACTGATCACCGTGGCCGCAAAAAGCAGCAACAGGAAGAACGAGACCGTCAACGCCTGCACGCCCGCCAGTCGGCCGAGCAGGGCGATCTCCAGGTAGAGGAAGATCGTCACCAGCAACAGCACGGCCGCCATCAGGCCGATCACGCGGAACGTGGCCAATAGCTGGCGAACGTAGCGAAGCATGTCCTCAGCCCTCCGCGGGTTCCACCAGGACGATTCGGCCTCCGCGTCGGCTATTGCGGCCTCGGCCTCGGGGGCAGCCGCGACTTCATTGCCAGCGGCCGCGTCGGCCGGTCCCTCGTCAGTTGTGGCCGGAGCGAGGACTTCCGAGGGGGCGGCCAAACCGAGCGGTTCGTCGAAGACGCCCGCCTGAAATACGGCGAAGGCCGCAAGGTGCAGCAACAGGGCCACCAGCGCCAGCCAGAAGAAGACCACCGCGAAGAAGTGAACGACCTTCAACGAGGCGATAAACCCCTCGGCCGTGGGATTCGGCAGCCGTACCGGCGGCAGCTCTCGTGACGAGTTCTCCTTGTTCATCGTCTCACTCCTGAAATACGGCCTATGCCGCGGATAGTTCCTCGAAAACTTCACCGGCCGCACGCAACGTCGCCTCGATCTGCTCGTCGCCGTGGGCCGCACTGACGAACATGGCCTCGAACTGGCTTGGCGCCAAGTAGATGCCGCGCTCGAGCATGCCCTGGAAATAGCGGCCATAGCGGGCCGTGTCGCTCGCGGCGGCCGACTCGTCGTCGCGGACCGGACGATCCGTGAAGAACACACAGAGCATCGACCCGACGCGATGGACTTGTGCGGCCAGTCCGTGGCGCGAGGCCCGCTCGCGAAGACCATCGGCCAGACGCTTACCCGAGGTCTCCAGCCGCTGGTACGTTTCTCGCGTGGCCAGCACTTCGAGCGTCGCCAGGCCGCAACTCATGGCCAGCGGGTTGCCCGACAATGTTCCAGCCTGATACACCGGACCGTCCGGGCTGATGCGATCCATGATCTCGCGTCGCCCGCCGTAGGCCCCAACGGGCATCCCGCCGCCGATCACCTTGCCGAGCGTCGTCAGGTCTGGCCTGATGCCATAAAGCTCCTGCGCGCCGCCCCAAGCGACACGGAATCCGGTCATCACTTCGTCGAAGATCAGCACGATGCCCGCTTCGTCGCACAACTGTCGCAACGCGGGCAGGAACTCGCTCTCCGGCGGCACGCCGCCCATGTTGCCGGCCACCGGCTCGACGATCACGGCGGCAATCCGCGGGCCGTGCTCACGCACCAGCCGCTCGACGCCCGGCACGTCATTATAGCGTGCCACCAGCGTGTCGGCCGTAACCGACGCCGGCACGCCGGGGCTCGACGGCTGCCCGAAGGTCATCGCGCCGCTGCCGGCCTGCACCAGCAGGGCATCGACGTGACCGTGGTAACAGCCGGCGAACTTCACGATCAGGTCGCGGCCCGTGAAGCCGCGGGCCAGGCGAATGGCCGACAGCGTGGCCTCGGTGCCGCTGTTGACGAAACGGAGACGCTCGATCGACGGCATGGCCCCGCAGATCAACTCGGCCAGCCGCGTTTCGCGCTCGGTCGGGGCCCCGAAGCTTGTCCCGTCGTGAAGCGTCCGGGCCACGGCCTCGACCACCTCTGGATGGGCGTGACCCAGGATCAGCGGACCCCAGGAGCCCACATAGTCGACGTAGCGGTTGCCGTCGATGTCGACGACATAGGGGCCTTCGCCTCGGGCCACGAACAGCGGCCATCCGCCGACGGCCTTGAAGGCACGAACCGGACTGTTGACGCCGCCGGCAATCACCCGGCGAGCCGCCTCGAAAGCCTTCTGGGAACGGTCCGTCTTCATCCCGCGCCTCTTTGGTCCTGCTATGTCCGACAATGTCCAGATTCTCAGTGTAGACGCCACGCGAAAACCGGTCAACGCTTTTCAACGTGGTCACAGCCCGAAGGCCTCGGCCAAGGCGTCGGTCGCGTCGCGCTCGGCCTTGGCGGCGATGCCCAGCAACTCGACCTCGCGCATACGGCGATCGGGTTCCTCGTAGCCATGGCCCCAGTTGGGGAACATCGCTCCGGCCGTCTGCAGCGCCCCGGCGGCGGCCGAATAGAGCTTGGCCGCCTTGTGCACGGCCGAGTTCTTCTTGCCCGCGAAGTGCCGCGCGACCGACGCCAGGAAGTTGCCCGCAGCCCGACGTCCGGCAAAGGCGTTCAGCAGCAGCCACGAGTTGGCCAGAGCCGGTTCCCGCAGGTGGTTCATGGCCTCCTGGTGCCAGCGATCCTGTCCGAGTTGCAGCATCCAGACGTCGTAAGCCGCCAGACCGCCGACCCAGTCCGGCTCGACGATGCCCTGCCACGCCGACTCGACCGCCTTGGCGATGACCGTCTCGGCCAGTTTGGCTTCGTTGAGCCGCTTCTTCGGCGCACTCTTGATGATAAGGTGCGGCATCCACGTGCGGCCCTTGTCGGGGCCGGGCATCCAGCCTTCCCACGGCTGGCCGACCGGACCCTGGGCATAGAGTTCCAAGCGGTGAGTCACGTCGCGGAAGAAGACTCGCTTGCGCTCGGGCTCGAATCCCGTGACTAGGCACCATTCGTGCTCGAACGTGCCCCGGCACCCGCAGGCTGGCACCGGCACGCCCGCACGGACGGTCTTCTCGATGGTCTGCCACAGGGCCTTGATCCGGGCGGCGCCCGGCTTGGCGTCCAAGGCAACCACCTCGGCCCGGATGCCAAGCTCGTTACAGGCCGTTTCCAGTAGATTCTCGGTCGCAAAGGTGCTGGCCTCGACGACCACGCCCGCCAGCGGTTGGCCGCTACGGGCCGAGCTGACCGCGCGGCCGGTCTGCACAAACAGCCGGAAAGCCTCGCCACTGGCGACCATAAGCGTCTGCAGCGAGATGTTATGGCCCATCGTCTCCAGGGCCGAGGCCAGGGCCGCCAGGGCACTAAGACCCGTGTCCAGGGGCGGCACGCCCTCAATCACCCACTTATCCTTGCTCGATCGGGTGCCGGTGGGTTTGGCGGTCTTGCTCGGCTTGGCGGCCTTGGCAGGCGCGGCCTTTCGGGCCGGCGATTTCTTCGCGGGGGTCTTCTTTGCTTTGGCCATAGCTGTCTCCCTTGGCTGAGGCCCCTCGGCCGCCGGACATTGTACTGTATGAACGCATGAACGTGGAGTCCTAATCCGCCGTATCCGGCCGTCAAGCGTCTTAGCCGGCGGTCGTCCGGCCTCCTACGTCCTTGTGTTGCTGGGGCCGCAGTGATAGAATATATGGTTTGCAGCATGGGCAGGACACGGAACAAGGGAATTGGGGTCATGGTTCGTCACCGCAATCTTCGTCGCTACCTCGTGGGCTTCGACACTTCGACGTTGCCGCAGATCTTCACCGATTGCCTGGTAATCGGCGGCGGCGTGGCAGGTCTGCGCACCGCCCTGGAGGTGGCTGACGTCGGTCCCGATGTCCGGGTCACGCTGGCCACCAAGACCGAGTTGCTGGAGTCGAACTCCTACTATGCCCAGGGAGGCATTGCCGCAGCCATTGACGCCGAGGACGATTCGCCCGAGAAGCACCAGGCCGACACCATGGCCACGGCCTGCGGGCTGGGCGACCCGGCGATTGTCGAGATGGTCGTCCGCGAGGGGCCCGAGCGTATCCGCGAATTGATCAACTGGGGCACGCCCTTCGACCGCGACGGCGACGAGTTGTCGCTGACCCGCGAGGGCGGTCACTCGGCCCGCCGTATCCTCCACGCTTCGGGCGACTCGACCGGCCGCGAGATCAGCCAGACCATGGCCGCCCAGACGCGCGTTCATCCGCGAATCGTCATTCGCGAGCGGACCTACGTGGTCGACCTGTTGACGGGCAACGGGGGCGAGGTGCTGGGGGCGCTGCTCTGGACGGCCGCCAGCGGGTTGACCGCCTGCTGGGCGCGGTTCACGGTGCTGGCCTCGGGCGG
>JAFGPY010000023.1 GCA_016935955.1 Planctomycetota bacterium | reverse complement strand
GTACTAGTCCGACCCATCGGAAGCCATTGAGATGGCAGGACATGTCCTTGGCCCCAAAGGAGAATCGCAGAGCAAGATGGTATTGGCGAAGAATCTCGATTTCGTCGGGAGTCCAGACAGAAGGATCGGGGGTCGGTTTCCTTGAGTCAATCAGGAAGAGGTAGGATGCGAAAAGGACGTAAAGGATGGTAAAGGTATAGCCGCCTGCTCTTGGCATGAAGACCGACCACACAAACAAGCTCAGGGGGATGAATCCCTTAATCAGATTGCTGATGATGAGTATCAACATGGGCGGCTACCCCAATAGGGCGGCGGGATGGCAACGCGCGTTGGCTGCCGGTTTAATGATCTCCATAGAAGGTATTCACCACGAGATGAATGGGGTGTCGAAACCTGGTTCACAGCAATGCGTGCCGCCACACAATCATGCCATGGCATAACGCTATCAGCAACATGAGGTGTCGTCAACGCAAAAACTGTGTGCGCTTCGCAATGCGCAATGACACCTTGTTGTCAGGCTTCCTCTGCGATGCGACGGACCGTTTGGACCCAGCGGCCGACGCGGTCGGGGTCGTTGCAGAACGTGTGCGTGTCCTTGAGGATCATCTCCACGCAGCAGCCTTCGGCGATCCGCAGCGTCTCGCGCGTCACGCGCTCGACCTCATCCCACTGTGGCTCCGGGGCGCAGACCATCGCCGGGTTGGGTTTCCACGAGAAGATCGCCCGGCCGCGAAGCTTCTCGGCGGCAAGCTCGCGGTTGCACCACGGCGAGACCGAGACGCGACGCAGGTGCGGCAGATTCTCCAGCAACAGGTCGAACCGCTTGTCCAGCGGCTCGCAGCAACCGTAGCAGACCAGGCCGAACCGCCGCATCAGCGGCAACTGGTATGGCAGGATGAACTCGGCGAATTGCTCCGGCCCCACGCCGACGGTTTCCTGACTCTCGCCCAGGCACCACATGTCCCTGGGCCGCACCGTGCCGTCGAAGTCCTTCGCCGGCAGCTCGTCGGTGCATCCCACGCCGCCGGAGCCCACGTAGTCGTCCGGCCCGTTGTTGAGGTTCAGCACACCGGCCTGCTCGTAGACGTCGATCATGTGCATCATGTCGTCACGGAGCAGGGCCATCAGGCGGTGCAGGAACTCGGGCCGATCGTACATGTCGAACATAATCTGGTCGAGTCCTCGCAGGAAGACCAGGTCCTGCGTCAGGCCGACGGTCCACCAGAGCATGCCACCCGGCCGCACCCTCAGCAGGTCGCCGAGCAGGTCTGCGGCCAAGTTGAGCCGCCGTTCGGTTTCCTCGTGATCGACCTCAACGGAGCGGATGTGAAGCTTGTTGAAGTCAGCCTCGCTCTTGACCGGGGGATCCCAGTGGAACGAACCGATGTCAGCCGTCCGGTCGCGGGTTTCCTCCAGACCGAAGTTGCCCACGCGGGTTACCGGGCGAATGTTGAAGAGCGAAGTGATCGGCCAGTCGTCACCGATATGTTCGGCACGGAAGACGGTGCACCGCAGGTGGAGCTCCCATTGTCTCAGCAGCGGATCGCCACAGACGCAACTTGCCTCGGGAACCAGCTCTCGCCAGCCGCCCTCCGGAAAAGCCAGAACCATCGGTCGCTCGGCCCGAAGGCTGTTGAATCGCCGCCACAGATCGGCCGCGCGATGCTGCGCCGGATCGGCGGCTGCCTCCGCCACACGCGACGCCAGTTGTCGCAGGACTTCACGTTCCTTCGCACTCACGGTCACGGTTTATTCTCCCAAGTCTGTCGTCTGTCCCCGGCGTCGACCGGACTCCAGTAGAGCAAAACGTGCGGCCGACACAAGTCCGTTGTGGTGTTCGATGGTGCCGCATTCGCCCTATGCCGCCGACACCGGCTGGGCTACAATGCCGTGCAACGGTCTCCAGTATGGTCCGGGCCACGGGAGAATTCTGTGACCGCCGTCCCAGAAATCCGCATTCGCGACGCTAACTTCCGCCCCGTCCGCCGCGATGGCCGGCTGGTACTCTACTGGATGACGGCCAACCGACGGCCGGACTGGAACTTTACCCTCGACCGGGCCATTGAGTGGGCCCGACAACTCCGACGGCCGCTCGTGGTCCTGGAGCACCTGCCGTGCGGCAACCGTTGGGATACCGACCGTTCGCACCGGTTTGTTCTCCAGGGCATGGCCGACAATGCTGCCGCCTTCAAGCCCACACCCGTCACGTACTACCCCTATGCTGAGCGGTCCCCCGGTGACGGCGAAGCCTTAGTCGCGGCTCTGGCGGCCGAGGCCTGCATTGTCGTAGCCGACGACTTTCCGTGCTCCGGTTATCCGCAGATGCTCGCCCGTACTGCCGCGAAGCTCCCCGTTCTCGTCGAGGCCGTGGACTCCAACGGCTTGTTGCCGTTGCGGGCGGCCGATCGCGTCTTCACGACGGCCCACGCCTTCCGGCGGGTTCTTCAGCGGACGCTTCGCGACCACTTGGGTCAGCGTCCGCGAGCCCATCCGCTGGCCCGTCTGTCGTTGCCGCTCTTGCGATCGCTGCCATCGCAGGTGACGACCCGCTGGCCGCGAGTGTCGCCTAATCTGTTGCGAGCCGACCGTGTCGCCATGGCTGAATTGCCGATCGATCACGGTGTGCCGGCCGGTCTGCTCAACGGCGGCCAACGGGCGGCGCGGCGACGGCTCAAGGCATTTGTCGCGAAGAGACTCGCGCGCTACCACCAGGATCGCAACCATCCCGACCTCGACGCCACGAGTGGCCTGTCGCCGTATCTGCACTTCGGTCACATCTCGTCGCACGAGGTGGTTGCCGCAGTCCTGAACAGCGAGGGATGGTCGCCCGACCGCCTGGGTCGCACGGCGGCGGGCAGCCGCACGGGGTGGTGGGGCGTAGGTGAATCCGCGGAGGCGTTCCTCGACCAAGTGGTTACCTGGCGAGAGGTCGGCTACAACATGGCCTGGCAGCGCGAGGACTATGACCGATACGAGAGCCTGCCCGCCTGGGCTGCAAAGACGCTCGACGACCATGCCCGCGACCGCCGCGAGCACATCTACGCCTTGAGGGAATTCGAGCAGGCTGGTACGCACGACACATTGTGGAACGCGGCTCAGCGGCAACTCGTCCGCGAAGGACGGCTTCACAACTACCTGCGGATGCTCTGGGGCAAGAAAATTCTCGAGTGGACCCGCTCGCCGCAGGAGGCCTTGGAAGTCATGGTCGAGTTGAACAACAAATACGCCCTCGATGGTTGCGACCCGAATTCCTACTCGGGCTTGTTCTGGGTGCTTGGTCGCTATGATCGCGCCTGGGGGCCCGAGCGGCCTGTATTCGGGAAGGTTCGTTTCATGAGCAGTGCCAACACTCGCCGCAAGGTCCGTCTGGCGAAGTACCTGGAGAGGTATTCTCCATGAGTGCGGTTGTACCGGCAGTGATTCGTCGAATGGTTCTTGACGCGACCCGCGGGGCAGGGTACAAGTCGCCGCTCCGTGTCCAATTCTCGGGGCGGTCAAGGTGGCCCTGTGATCGGGCCGGCGTCGGGGGATCGGGGTGGGACGGTGCTGGGATGGATTGGGAAAGGAGTTGATGCCGGTGGGACGGTTTCTGCTGATTGGTGACGACGAGTTGCAGCGCGCTCGGCTGCGCGTCAACCTGCCCGAATGGCGTCCGGCCGCCGAATCGCTTCGCCATGAGGCCGACAAACTTTTGGCTGCTGACGAGCCGTTGCCGCAGTTCGACTGCTCGTGGTATGACATCGACCCGGACCGCAACTACGCGGACACCTACGCGCAGTACCACGACTACGTGCGTCCGCTCAACCAACTTCTGTCGGCCGTGGGCGTGCTGCTCAGGGCAGGGGCCGTCTTCCAGGACGACCACTGCCTTGACCGGGCCAAGGCCTGGACGCTGCACGTGGCGGACCACTGCCGCTTTCATGTCAAGCACTACGATAGCGGCATGGAGTATGCCCGCAGCATCATTTCGCTGGCCGAGGCCTACAACGTTCTCGGTGAGCGGCTGAGCGACGACGAGCGCGGGCGCGTGGCCCGGTCGATGACCGAGTGCGGCGAGGCCATCCGTTGGTCGACGCGACACTGGCTGACGGATCCGGGGCTGGCGGCAATGCCCTACAACAATCACTTCGCGTTTCACCATTACGGTCAGTTGGCGCTCGCTTTGGTGCTGGATCGGCAGGACTGGATCGACGAAGTGCTCGACGGCCCGCGCAATTTCGGTGAGATGCTGGTCGGCTCGACGCGCGACGACGGGCTGTGCTATGAATCGAGTACGCACTACCATTTCGCAACGCTCTACGGGCTCATGGTGCTGGCCGAACTGGTGCGTCACTGTCCTCGCTTGGGACGCGACCTATACCGGCTGACCTGTGCCAACGGGCGGATGCTGAAACAGATGTTCGACGCGCCGCTGGGGTTGTTGTTGCCGAATGGCGAGTTGCCGCCCGTGGGCGACTGTTACGCCGACCGTCGTCCGCTGGCGGCGCGGAGCGGCCAGTTCTACGAAGTCGCTTTCGTTGTCTACGGCGATCCACGGTACTCATGGCTGTTGCAGCAGGGAGGCCCCCGTGCCTCGGCGGCTGCGCTGTTCTGCGGCGCCGACCGGCTGGAACCAGCCGAGCCGCCGCTGGGTCGGTCGCGGCTCTGGATTGAGCACGGTTACGCTCTGCTGACGAGCCGATGCGGGCGCGGCTACTGGGAGAGCGAAGCCCTGGGCCGGCCGGTCGGCATGGTGGCCTTCCTGGCTGGCGATCTGTCGGGCATCCACCATCACAATGACGCGATGAGTCTGCAGGTGGCCGCCGGGGGACAATTGTGGACCGAAGATGTCGAGAGCCGCGCTGTGGAATCGCACGGCTTTTCGGCCTCGATTCAGAAAGCCTTCAACCGTACCGTCATGGCTCACAACACGGTTGTTGTCGACGGTCGCGATCGCACGACGTTGCGGCGGCCGGTTCCCGTGACCGAATTCAAAGAACTACCCGGGTGCCGCACGGTGACGATGACCGACCTGGAGGGCAGGTTGTATTCGGGGGTGCGAATGGCTCGTGGCGTGGCCGTGACGCCGGAGTACTGTCTGGACTTGTTCCAGGCCGCGTCTGATGCCGAGCACACCTACGATTGGCTTGTGCACCCGCGGAGCGACGGTCCCGCTGAATGTGGTCTGGCGTTTGCCGAGGCCGCGTACCCGACGGAGCCGGGAATGGCCGGGCACGCCGTGCTTCGCGACGTGGGGGCTGCGATGGTCGACGACGGCCGGCTGTCGCTGGCGTGGAAGCAGGGCGACCTGACGTTTCGCGCCGACGTGTCGGCGGGCTGCGGCGGAACGGTGACCCGGGGCCGGTGGCCGGTGACCGGTGACTGGTCGGACGGCGGCCGCGAGATGTTTGTCCTCGGTGTTCGCTCGCAACGGGCGGACTTCATCGCCCTGTACCAGTTGGATGGTGCCGCCCTATCGTGGTGTGTCGAGGACGTGGTGCGGTTCAATGATGGACTGAATGACCTGGTTCGCATCGTGGTGACCGACGGGGCCGAGCGACGCGAGCACCTCCTCACGTTGGTGTAGGCGGTTCCGGCGAGTCCGCGATGCGTCGCACCGTGATGCGAAGCGTCGACGACTACTCGTGTCGCAGGGCGATGATCGGGTCGAGTTGTGCGGCTCGCGAAGCGGGGTAGATCCCGAAGACCAATCCGATGGCCAGCGAGATGCTGACCGAGACCAGCAGCGACCAAGCGGTGACGACCGTCTTCTGATCGGCGAAGTACTCAATTCCCCAGGCGATGAAGTAGCCGGAGGCCAGGCCGATCAGGCCGCCCAGGAACGAGATGACCACCGTCTCGACGAGGAACTGCATGATGATGTCGTGCTTCTTGGCGCCCAGGGCGCGGCGCACACCGATTTCGCGGGTGCGTTCCGTGACGCTGGCCAGCATAATGTTCATGATGCCGATGCCGCCCACGAGCAGGCTGATGGCGGCAATGGCGCCGAGCATGATGCTGAAGCGGCGACCGGCCTCCTCGGCGGCCCGAATCTGCTCCAGCGGCACGGTCATCGTGTAGTCGGTGTTCTTGTGGTAGCGTTCGAGCATGGCTCGCACGGCCCGCGAAGTTTCCAAGACCTGCGACACGTCGTCGCAGCGGACCTGGATCTCGTGGAGTTCCACCGTTTCAGCCGAGCGGCTGCCCGACTCGAAATTTGCGATCGTCTCGCCGAAGCGGGTCCGTGCCGTCGACAGCGGAATGTAGATCTCCAGGTTGAAGTCCGTCGGCTTGGCCTCGCCGTTGCCTCCGCCGTTGCCCGAGGCGCTCGGTGTACCGCGCTCGGCCATCACGCCGACCACGCGGTAGTACGACGAATCGATGCGAATAGCCTTGCCGACCGGTTCCTCGTAGCCGAACAGTCCCTGGGCGACGGCACTGCCGAGGACACAGTGGTTGTACTGGCGGCGCTCATCGAGTTCGGTCAGAAAGCGTCCGCTGTCGACGGCTGCATGGGCCAGATCGGACACCCATGGCACAGTGCCTACCACATCGGCCCTGATCTTGCGGTGCAGATAGCGGACGGTTCGCGAAATGCGACGTTGTGGCACCACGACCTCGACGTGGGGCAGGGTGCTCTCGATGCGCTCGGCGTCGGTGTACCGCAGGCCGTACTCGATGGAGAAGCTGCCGCTTTCCGTGCTGGACATGTCGGTCGGCTTGATGCTTCGCAGCAGGATGTTGGTGGCGCCCAGCTTGCGGAACTGTTCCTGGGTCTCCTGGCTGGTTCCCTCGCCGATGGCCAGCATGGAAATCACCGCGCTGACGCCGCACAGGATGCCCAGCATCGTCAGCAGCGAACGCAGGGCGTGCTGCTTCAGGCTTCGCAAACCGAGACGGATGATTTCAAGGCTTTTGTAGGGCAGCATTGTGCAGCCGTTGACGATTTCCTGACGCCCGAGGGCGCTCTGTCTAGTGTTCCGCGATGCGGTCGACGCGGCCGTCGCTCAGGTGCACCTCGCGCTTGGCGCAGGCCGCCACGTCATCCTCGTGTGTCACCATGATGATCGTTCGCCCCTGCTCGTTCAGTCGGGCGAACAGGGCCATGATCTCCCGCTGCGTCGCGGTGTCCAGATTGCCTGTCGGCTCGTCGGCCAGGAGGATCAGCGGGTCATTGGCCAAGCTGCGGGCGATGGCCACGCGCTGCTGCTGTCCGCCGGACAACTCATTCGGCCTGTGCCGCAACCGTTCCGCCAGCCCGACCTCCATGGCCAGCTGGTCGGCCTTCTCGCGGCGCAAATGCGCCGGTACGCCTTGGTAGAACAACGGCAGCTCGATATTCTCCTGGACCGTCAACTGGGCGATGAGGTTAAAACTCTGAAAAACGAAGCCGATGTAGCGGCCGCGAACGTCGCTCAGCTCGTTGTCGTCCATCTTGGCTACATCCTGGCCGCCCAGCAGGTACTGCCCCGAGGTTGGTACGTCCAGGCAACCCAGTAGGTTCAGAAACGTGGATTTGCCGGAGCCGCTGTGGCCCATGATGGCCGTATAACTGCCCTCGTCGAACACCAGGTTCACGTCGCGCAGGGCGTGCACGGTTTCCGGGCCGACACGATAGTTCTTGCAGAGGTTGCGGACTTCCGCCAGACTCACGAACCGCCCCCTCCAGTTCGTGATCCGCTGTTTCGGCGTCCTTGTCCCTGACGGCGCTCGCCCCGATCCCCGGCCGGTCGGGCGCCTTCGGCGGGCTTCCGCTGCTCGGCATTCTGGTTCCCTTGCGGTGATTCTCCATCGCCGGTCCGCGGTGCCATTCCGGGGAGGGCACCTTCGCCGTCATTGACGGCCGGCGGCATGTCCTGGGCGGCTTTCTTAGGTTCCTCCCACGGAATCTTGGGCATGACGTCGGGCTCGTATAGCATCACGACGTCGCCGTCCTCAAGGCCATCCTCAATGACGACTTCCTTATCATTTGTGGGGCCGACCTTCACGCGGCGAACCTCAAGTCCGCTGCCAGTCTTGACGATGGCCGCCGTCTGCCCGCGAAGCACGTGCACGCCGGTCACCGGCACCAGCAGTTTGTCACGGATCACGTCGCAGACGATCTCCACCTGGGCGCTCATGCCGGGCTTCAGCCCTTCGGTTGTCTGGTCGATCGCCACCACCACGTTGTAGACCTTTACATCCGGGTTGAACCATCGCTGGCTGTCGGCCATGACGCCGATCTCGGGCGTCACGGTGCCCGTGTACTTGCGATCCGGAAAGGCGTCCACCTTGACCGTCGCCGACTGGCCCGCGGCCACGCGGTCGATCTGTGATTCGTGAATCTTTACGTCGATTTCCATCTTCGACACGTCAGGCAGGGTCATCAGTGTCTGGCGGTGGCGAACCGTGCCGCCCACTTCCGGCGGCCGCTGGTCGCTCCAGCGGTTGTTCGGCGTCCAGTAGACGATCATGCCGGCCTGCGGCGCGGTGATTACCGTCGAGGCAATCTGTTCGCGAAGCTTGTTGACCCGGTTGTTCTGGATTTCGTAGTTGGCCTTCTTGGCGTTGCGGTCGGCCGTCTTCTGGGCCACCTCGCTGTCCTGGCGGCGCTGGACACGCTCACGTTCCGCAATGGCCTCGTCCCAGTCGCTCTTGAGCTTCTCCATCTGCTTCGGATAATCGTACTTCTCAAGCAGCTTGAGCGATAGCTCGGCCTTCTCGAAGTCGAGCTTCGCCTTGGTCACCGACAGTTCGTCGGACTCCAGTTCCTCACGCGTGACGATGCCATCCTTCTCCAGGTCCTTTGTGTACTTCAGGCGGTTCTCGGCCTGTTTCAGTTCCTGCTCGGCCACCGTGATGTCCGACTTGGCGGTCTTCTGCTGCTGCGGCCAATCGCCGTCGCGGTACTTCTCGAAGTCCATCTTGGCAAACCGTTCGTTCAACTCGGCCGTCTTCAACTCGCTTTCGCGCACGCTCACCTGAATGGCCAGGGCTTCCTCGGCCGCCAGGTAGCTCGCCTTCTGTGTCTGGAGCGATGCGTCCTCGCTGATGAGCTTCTCCTGCAGATCGGCCGCATCGAGTTTCATCAGGACGTCGCCCGGCTGCACGTGCGTACCTTCGGGCACCAGTTCGATGATCGTCGAGGAGCCCTCGACCTTGTTGACGATCTCGGTACTCTCCTTGGCCCGCAGGTTGCCGCCCTCAGTCACGGTGATCACCAGGTCGCCGCGGTGGACCACGGCCGTGCCGCCCGAGATCGAATGCTGGTCGTTCTCGGCGCCCTTGGCGCTGAGCCACCAGGCCAGGCTTCCGATCACGACGACCATCACCACCAGTACCGCGACAATTCTGCCTTTGCCGCCGCGGCGACTAGCGCCCGTCGTTGGCAGGCCCGACCTCAGAGCCGCCTGCTTCGTTGATTCCATCGAGGCTTCCTTCATGAATCTGTCCCCGTTCATCCACTTCCAGCAATTCCATATCGCGCAGGAATTCCAACCGCGCGATGCGGTGGGCCACCAGGGCCTGGCTCAGTGCGTTCTGAGCCGTCACCAGAGCATCCTGCGAGTCCAGAACGTCGCGCGTATCGGCGCGGCCGGCATCCAGCAGCTTCTGCGTGCTGCTGACGCGGCGTCGGGCCAGATCAACGCTGTTCTTCTGGATCTCGTACGTCTGCTGCGACGTCCGAAGCTGTCGCAGCGATTGGCGAATCGACTGCTTGATCGTGTCCACCTGCTCCATGTACGTCCGCAGCGCCACGTCGTAATCGATCAGGCTGTTGCGATACGCGTTCCGCTCATTCAACCGGTCCAGCGGCAGGTCCACCTCGAGGCCGAACTCGTAGATTCCCTCGTGGAACATGAACCGACCGGCCTTGGCCTGCGGCATGCTGTGAACGTTCATGCCGCCCACCAGCCGCACGTCGCCCTTCAGGGCATCGGCTGCAACTGTCACTTCGCGCTCGGCGTCGTCGATCTGCCCGCGGGTGTTCTTCAGGTCCAGCCGACGCGCCAGGGCTACCGCCATGGCTTTTTCGTAACCGATCTGCGGCAATTCGGCGATGCCCGCGTCCACCAGCGTCTTCATGTCGTTGCCGTCCAGCACTACAGGAGTGTCGGTCGGCAGGCCCAGGAACACGCGGAACGTATCGAGTTGCCGCTCGTAGTTCTCCAGGGCACTCAGATAGCGGCTATGGGCCCGCAACTGGTCCTGCCGGGCCTGGTCCACCTCGAACATCGGCAGCCGCCCGGCCTCCGCCAGGGCCTCGGACCGCTTCATGTTCACGGTCAGGTTGTTGTAGTTGTCCCACTCATTGCGAACCACGTCGAGTTGCTGCAACACATTATAGTACCGCGTGGCCAGGTCCACGCAGAACGATTTCTCGTACCGCGCGAAGCGGCGCAACTGGTAGACCACGTCGTGCTGCGACTGGATCAGCTGGTTGGCCACCACGAGCCGATCGGAGTCGCGCCACAACGGCTGCTCGAACGACACGCTCAGGGCGCTTTCCAGGGTCGTTCCGAACTCGTCGTTCAGGTATTTCAGCCCCGTGATGCCGAGGTCCAGGGCGATCAGTGCTCCGGTCGTCAGTCGCTGCGACAGGCTGAAGTTGCCGTTGGTTGCCAGCGTCCGGAGCGTGTCGTCCCCGCTCGAACGATCCGCCGTGCGCATTACGTCGCCGGTCAGGCCCAACTGCGGCTCAAAGACGTGCCGCTGAGTCGTGTAGGAGAGTGCGGCCGTGTAGACCGATTCCTTCTGCGACTGGAACTCGCGGCTGTTCTGTTTACCCAGCGACAGGGCCGTTGCCAGATCCATCTTCCGCAGCGGTGCCTTGCTGTGGCCCAACTCGCTCTCAGCCATCATCTCTGGCAACGGGCCCGCCAGCGGCAGGTCGCCGATGATCTCCTCGGCCGTCAGGCCCAGGTTCCGCGATGGGCCGTCGTCGATAGTGAACGTCCGGTCGTAACCGAACTCGTATTTGTGTTCGTCCTTCAGCGTGGCGTAGACTTGGCGGTCGGCATCGGCGGCATACCAGCGCCGGCACCCCGAGGACATGGATATCGCCGCCATGGCCACTACCAGAGACAGTATTCGCATGTGGGTCTTCGAATGCATCGCAACCTGCCGTCGTCTGATGATGGGCCCCATCAGACAGTAAACCGTCTGAGTCTTGCCTGGGGCCGCACTTTCCGCGTCTTTTTTACGTGGGGACAGACACTCATTATGCCGTGGCCGCCCACTGCTGTCTACGATTTCCTGTCCGATCTGTCCGCAGGTTTGTCGCCCGAGGCAAACGAAAACGGGAAACCCATCCTAGGTTTCCCGTTTGCCGTCTCAGTTCCGCTGCTACCGACGATCCTGCTCTTCTTACTTGGCGAGGTCGACGGGAGAAACCACGTCGCCCTTTTCCTTCTGCAGAGTCGTCAAACGCTTCCGCTGGTCGGCCAGGGTCCTATATAGAACGTCGGGAACATCGATCTCACTGCGATAAATCTTCTCAATGCGGTCGATTTTTTCGATCAGCTTCCCGCAGCGAATAGCGAATAGCGCGACGTACAACTCGTGGCTGAAGTCCTGATCCAGCAGCTCTCGATAGAGGGCTGCAATATCCTCATACCGCGGGATCAGTCCGATGGGCGTCCGGATGACCTCGGCCTCGCCGTGGATGCGGCGTTCCATCCAGTGCACCCAGACCTTCTTGTCGAGCATCCCGGTCAGGTACTTGCCGTCCGCGCCGCGGAGGAAATAGTTGACGGCGAATACCTTAGGCGGGGTCGACGTCTTGCCGCCGAAGTCCAAGTGCTTCTGAATGTAGCGACCCAGCGGCATGCTCAGGAAGTCGATGTTGCTCATCAGGTCGAATCGGCGGACGCCCGTCTTGCCGATGATTGCCGCCGTGGTCTCCGACTCCAGGCTTGCGCCCATCGTGATCACGCCGTGCGCCCAGTCGAATGACTCGCACACCGGCGGGCACGTGTCGCTGTCGCGGCCGCCGTAGATTACTCCCTGCACCGGCACGCCCTGTGGGTTGTCGTACTCGCCGTCCAGGTTCGCCAGCGACTTCAGGGCGATCGTGTAGCGGCTGTTGGCATGGCTGTGCGGCAAGGCCTTGCCCTCGGCGTCCTTCATGCCCTTCCGCCAGGCGCCAGCGTAGTTCGTCCCCGATGCCGGCACGTCGCGACCGTCGCCTTCCCAGTACGGCGTACCGTCGTTGACCAGCACGTTCGAGAAGATCACCTCGCCGGGTTCCGTCAGCACCTTCCAGATCACCGGGTCGGCCGCAGAGTTCACGTCGCGGATGATGCCGAAGATGCCGCCCTCAACATTGGCCGCGCGGCACGTCCCATCGACCAGACGCAGGTATGCCAGGTCGTCGCCGATGATCGTCTCACCGGGAATCATCGCCGTGGATGTTTTGCCGCAGGCGCTCGGGAAGGCCCCGGCCAGATACGTCACGCGGTCGGCGGGGCCGTGCACGCCCATCAGCAGCATGTGCTCGGCCAGCCAGCCCTCGCGCGACGCCTTGTTGATTGCCAGACGCAGGGCCAGCTTCTTCAGGCCCACGGTGTTGCCGGCGTACTGCGTGTTCACGCTGTAGACCACGTTGTCTTCGAGGTCGATGCGGATGGCACGCTTGTGATCGTTCTTCGAAATGTTGTGCTCCAACTCGCCGGCCGAGTGCAGGAACTTGAAGAAGCTCCTCGAGGCGCCCATCCGCTTGAACTGCTCGTAGCCACGACGATAGAGCAAGTCCTCGCTATGGGCCACGTAGAACGAGTCGGTCACCTGCACGCACGAGATTGCGAACTGCGAGTTCGTCGGTCCCAGGCAGAAGAACCGCACGATGGCCTGCTTGCCGGCCATCGCGCCGGCCAGCAACTCGCGAACGTACGCCAGACCTTCTTCCTTCGGCTCGTGGTTGAGCTTGTTGCTGAATACCACGCCGCGCGGCACCAGGTACTTCGTGCTGCCGGGGTCGCGGGCCAGATCGCTCTGACCATCGAAGTGGATCGTGTGGCCCTTGGTCGACAAGGGGGCTTCCTCGCCACGAGCCATTGACTGCTCGCGGACGTAGGCCACGTCCTCGGCCGAGTCCGTGCACACGAATACCGAGTCCGGCCGACAAAGTTCCACGGCGTCGGCTACGAATTTGTGCATGGCCGGATTCTTCAGCGCCAGCAACTTGGACAGGTTCATCTTGTCCAGGCGGGCTTCCAGAACCGCCATCACGGCACTGTCCGTGCTACAACCATCCTTTTCGCTGCTCACATTAACCTCACGATATCAAACGGCGAACATTTCCTTGGCCCGATGGGCAATGCCGACGTGCACGGGCCTCAAAAGCACCGCACTCTAGCAAATCGCCTGCCGCAAGTCAAGTTTACGACTGATGAAGGGGCGGCACGTCCCGGCCGGCGGCCGGGAACCTGTTTGGCGTCCCGGTGCCTCAGGGCTATAATGTAATGTCGGTCGGTTGTGCTGTGGCGGCAACACCCCGGCGGTCGGTGCGGGTTCAACTCACCGGGAGGCGACAAACCATGCGAAGAACGGTGGTAGTAGTTGCGGCCATGGCCTTGGGACTGACCCTGGCTGCGGTTTTCGGCGCCGACAACGTCCGCCACTTCCTGGCCCAGCGTGACGCCTTCCCGGGCAAGTGGCTCGCCAATATCGACGGCAACCGCTGGCCCGAGCCGTCCGGCATTGTCTACCACCCCAAGCGTAAGACCCTCTTCGTCGTCAGCGACGAAGGCCACGTCTGCGAAATGCAGACCGACGGCAAGATGGTGCGGCAGCTCCGCAGCAGCACGTGGCGCGACTACGAGGGCATCACCGTCAACCCCGCGACCGGCCTGGTCTACATTGCCGTTGAGGGCGAGGAGAAGATACTCGAGATCGATCCCAAGACGCTGGCCACCAAACGGACCTTTGCCGTCGAGCGGACCTTCGAGGGCCAGACCGTCATGAAGGCCGGCAGCAACGGCATCGAGGGCATCACCTTCGTGCCCGATCCCAAGCACCCCGAGGGCGGCACGTTCATCGTCGCGCACCAGGCCATGAACCGCAACACGCCCGGCGAGGTCTCAGCCCTGTTCGAGATCGAGGTGCCCCTGGTGTCCGGCGGCGAGGGCGACGAGCCGGCGTGCAAGATTCTCCGCAAGATCGACCTGAACACCGTCGACCTGTCGGCCGTCTGCTACGACGGCTCTCGCGACTGCCTCTATGTCTTGAGCGACAACACCGACACACTCCTGGAAGTCAAGCGCGACGGCTCAATCGTACACACCTGGAAGTTCCCCGGCCGCGACCAGGAAGGCCTGACCTTCGACGATCAGGACCACGTCTACGTCGCCCAGGACTCCGGCGGCATCATCAAGTACAAGTGGCAGCGGGAGTAGCTGCTGCGGCCGACTCGTGCCAGCTGAATGCCTATGCCGGCTGGCCCGAGCACCGGCTGAAGCCGGGCTGTGCATTGCGTTTGCCTGAAACCAAACTCAGAATGGGATTTCATCATCTCCATCGCCAGACGACGTATTGCTTGCGTCTTCCTCGCTGGATCGCTCCTCGATAGAATGGGGGCGTAAAATGCTTTCTGTAAATTGATCGTCCTGGGGCGGCGCAGCGGAGGCGAGCGCCAGCGAGCCGAAGCGAAGCCGC
>JAFGPY010000005.1 GCA_016935955.1 Planctomycetota bacterium | reverse complement strand
TGGTCGATCCGCAGGATGCCCATGTTGGCGCCGCGCCGGAAGCCGCCCTGGCTGATGGCGCGGGTGGCCTCGTTGAAGACGCGCATGAAGCTGATCGGTCCCGAGGCGTGTCCACGGCTGGTGCTGACCATGTCGCCCGACGGCCGCAGACGCGAGAACGAGAAGCCCGTGCCTCCGCCGGACTGGTGAATGAGTGCGGCCGCCTTGACGGCGTCGAAGATGCCCTCGATCGAATCCTCGACCGGCAGGACGAAGCATGCGGCCAGTTGCTGCAACCGGCGGCCGGCGTTCATCAGCGTCGGACTGTTGGGCAGGAAGTCGAGGCTCTCCATGGCGGCCAGGAACGCGTCGCGCGCGGGGGCCGCCAGCTCGGCCCGCTCCAGTTTCGCCTCGGCTTCGGCGATGTTGGTCGCCACGCGGGCGAACATCTCGTGCGGTCCTTCGGTCGGGCGACCGTCGGCGTCCTTCAGCAGGTACCGTCGCTGGAGCACCAGGCGGGCGTTCGGCGTCAGGACGCTTGCCGGGCGGCGGCGGATGCGGTCGAAGATGGCTGTCCAGTCGATGGAGTCCATGGTCCACGCGGGCACCCATAGAGAGGGGCCTCAGACTGATTATACCCAAGGTATTGTAGGTTGCCAATGGGGGGCTACGACTCGGCGGATTCGTCGTCCTGCCCGAGCCCGATGACGTGCGTTCCAGGCAGGGTGCCTGCCGCAAAACGGAAGGTGTTGTGCAATAAGCTGCAAGCTCTTCGCTGGCGGGTGGACTCGGCATTGACCGGCAACCAAGGCCCGAAGGGCCGGTAGATAGTAGCCGGGGGTGAAGGCTCGACGGTTGTATCGTCGAGTCGCAACCCCCGGACACAGTGCCCCTCCCCCAGCCCCTCCCCGCGGCGGTGATGCATTGCATCACCGCCGCGGGGAGGGGCTAAGAAACGAATGCGATCTTCACCGGGGGCTCGGTCCGGCATACGACTGCCGGCCCAGCGCCCCCGGCTATTGTCTGCCGGCCCTTCGGGCCTCGGTCCCAAGTCTTCGCACAGTCTCCGCCAGGAGGCGGGGGCTGTCCTGACTATCCGGAGCATCCTGCTATGTTCAGTCTTCTGGTTGCGTTGTATCGGGAGAGGGCGGTTCGCTCGGCGGTTCTTCCTGGTTGGCTTCGGCGGCTGATGCACCTTCCTCCGGTTCGGACGCGGCGTCCGCCGGTGATGCCTCCTGGCCATCGGCCTGCTCGGGCGGTTTGCGGCCCATGAGTTCGTCGTCCGAGTAGATAGGCTTAAACCGTTCCACGTCGGGCACGGAGATGGCGTCCAACTCGTCGTCGAACTCTGTTTTCTGGACGTCCTCGGCCAGCAACTCGTCCTTCAGGCGGCCTTCGTGGTGGTCGAAGTCCTCGGCCTCGCGGGCCTCCTGGCGGGAGCTGATCTTCGGCTCGGACATCATCGTGGCGTCGTCCAGGGCTTCCAGCGATTGGCCTTCCTCGCGCCAGAACATCCGCAGGTCGCCGAAGTCCTGGTCCTGCTGGATGGCCAGCAGTCGCTGGCGGATGCATTCCAGGATGGCCAGCAGGGCACTGATGAGGTGGCTGCGGCCGACCTGCTCGTAGCCCGCGAAGAGGCCCAGGAACAGGTCCGAGAAGAGCATCGTCTTGCGCTCGGCCATCACGCCGACGATCTGCTCGGCGATCTGTTCGATCGGCGTGTCGTCGTAGACGACCTCGGTCGGAGCGATGTTGATGCTGCGCATGACCCGCGCGAAGGCGTTCAGCAGGTCCCACAACTCGACGCTCTGCATCATCTGGTCGAGGGCGTAGCGCTGTTCTTCGGGACCGGTCACCAGTTCGGCGGCCGGGCGGCCGTAGCGCCGGGCCTGCTCGCCGCTGAGCACTTCAAGGTCCTGGGCCGCCTCCTTGAACCGCTTGTATTCGAGCAACTGGCGGACCAGTTCCTGTCGCGGGTCGCCCTCGTCCTCGGCCTCCTCGCCCGTCTCGGCCTCAAGCTCCGGCCGCGGCAGGAGCATGCGGCTCTTGATCTCCATGAGCGTGGCGGCCATGACCAGGAAGTCGCCCGCGATGTTGATGTCCATCGACTCCATCAGGTCCAGGTAGGCCATGTACTGTTCCGTGACGCGCATGATCGGAATGTCGACGACCTCGACTTCCTCCTTGCGGATCAGGTACAGCAGCAGGTCCAGCGGACCGCTGTAGATGTCGAGTTCGACGCGGTAGGTCATGGGCAAGCGCTCGCGGCCATTTTCACGGAAACCGCCGCCGCAGCGTACGACCGTTGCGGCAGGACATGCTGATGGGCATGCGACGTTGCGGCAGTCTAATCCGTCGTGGCCGCAATGTCAACGCGCTGCCCTCGCAGCCGGCCTTAACGCTTGTCTGGGGGGTGCCACTTTGGAGGACCGGCTTGACCCGAGCGAAGTCGAGGGCCAGGCCGGGACCAAAGTGTGCCATCGAGGCACCACGCCACACACTTTGGCGCCGCCTGCGGCGTCGCTCCAAAGTGTGGCACCCCTGATCCGGCCTCTAAACGTGACGTGTCCCGTGCCGGGGGCCTTAACGCTTGCCAATCGGCGGTTGCGGCATTAGACTGGGCGGCTAGAGAGGGCGGTATTGCCGCCGAAGAGGCGGTCTGCCCTGTCCGGAGTCCCGTGTGTGAGCGTCGGGTGCCATGTAGGATCTCGCGTGAAGAAGGCCAAGGGGTGCCATGCTTCTGCTTGCAGAAGCATGCCGACAAGCCCGTTGCGCGCGAGCACGCGTCTACAAGCAGACGCGTGGCACCCCCGATACTTTGGCCGGCACAACTGCGACGCAATGAGGAGTTCATGCGAAATCGCAGATAGCCCAAGTGAAGTGGCATACGCAATATGACTCAGTGTGAGAGGGAAACTGCCTGATGGACCGTGTCACCGCACCGGCCGTGGACGTGGCTTACGCCCGCAGCGTGATCGAGGCCGAGGCGGCCGCCGTGAAGGGGCTGCTGGCCTGCCTGGACGAGGCCTTCGACAAGGCCGTCCGCATGGTCTACGAGTGCCGCGGCAACGTCGTGCTCTCGGGTATCGGCAAGGCCGGCATCGTGGCCCAGAAAACCAGCGCCACGCTTTGCTCGACGGGCACGCCGAGCATCTTCCTGCATGCCGCCGAGGCCATTCACGGCGACCTGGGCCGCGTGCGGCGTAACGACGTGGTCCTGATCTACAGCTATGGCGGCGAGACCGACGAGGTCAGCCGGCTGCTCCAGCAACTGAAGAAGATGGGCACGCCGATCATCGCCATGACCGGCCGGCCGCAGTCCACGCTGGGACGCTATGCCGACGTCGTGCTGAACCTGGGCGACCTTCAGGAGGCCTGCCCGCTGGGCCTGGCGCCGAGCGTGACGACCACGGCCATGCTGGCCCTGGGCGACGCCCTGGCCCTGACCGTCCTGAAGATGCACAACTTCAAGGAAGAGGACTTCGCGCTGTTCCATCCCGGCGGCAGCCTGGGCCGCAAGCTGCTGAAGGTCGAGGACGTCATGCGCAAGGACGACCGCCTGCCTGTGGCCCGCGACAACCTGACCGTCCGCGAGGTGCTCTGCTCGCTGACGCGGATCAAGCGTCGCAGCGGCGCCGCTGTGCTCGTCGACGCCGCGGGCAAACTCACCGGCATCTTCGTCGACGCGGACCTGCGGCGGATGCTGGAGGGCGGAGACGCCACGGTGCTCGATCGGCTCGTGGCCGAGGTCATGGTCCGCAATCCCAAGCGGATCCTGGCTGATCGTCTGGCGTCTGAAGCGCTGCACATCATCAACGAGTACCACATCGACGAGTTGCCCGTCGTGGACGGCAAGGATCGCGTGGTCGGGCTGGTGGACATTCAGGACCTGGTCGAGGTCGGGCTGGCCGAGGCCTGATGCCCGGTGGGCCGGCGACTTGGTGACCGGCGACCACGACGGTTGCGGCGATGCGTTAGAAACCTTTGGGGTATTGAAGTGAGCGACCTTTCACGAATCCGGCT
>JAFGPY010000194.1 GCA_016935955.1 Planctomycetota bacterium | reverse complement strand
GGTGGCCCGAGCGGCTTGCACTTCCGCGGCTTCAAGGGCGTGCCGGTCAGGGCGATCCGCCTGCGAATCTCCGCGTGGCACGTCGGGCAGTAGGCTTCGCCCGAGTTGTGCTCGAAGGGCTTGCCGCACTCCATGCACCACTTGATGCCCTTGCTCACTTCTTCGCCCCCTTGCCGAAGGCCGCCAGCAGCCGATTCTCGGCCGGCGTCAGCACGTTCTCCGCGACGGCGTAGTCGAAGCCGCAGTCGGCGCAGCGGAAGGTGATCTCTCGGAACTCGCCGCGCCGGATCGCCGCCGCATAGATGCCGAGCCCGGTGTTCTCCCTGGTCCGCACCGCCACGACCTTGAAGCGGTGACCCGTCCGCACGCCGCACAGGTAGACCGCAAGCGGCACCTCGGGCACCACGTTCACGCGTCGCACCACCGTTTCGACCGTCCGACACCCACCACACAGCGTTTGCAGCAATCCCATCCTCGCGTCTCCTTTCAGGCCCTGAGCCGGGCCACCTTGTCGCGGAAGTCCGTCTCCCTGATTTCCGTCACGAACCCGCGCGGCCACACGCCGAACGTGTCCTTGAAGCGATAGGCCGCCCAGCCGTCCTTGTAGCCCTTGCCTCTGGCGACTCCGAGGAGCTGCTCGTAAACCGCCCGCTTCTGGTCCTGCGTGGCGCTGGCGGTGTCCACCAGTTCGTCGCCCACGACCACCGGCCAGGCGCCGAAGCACTCGACGTACCGGCGGCGCGACCAGTGCGGGTCGTAGCTGCCGCGTAAGCGCTCGATGCCGTCCCAGACCCGCCGGCGGAAGGGGTACTCGAACTCGGCTTCAGGGCCGTAGTACTGGATCACGAAATCGTCATCGCCGAACTCGCGGAGCTCGCCGTCGCCGTGAACCTCCGGCCGCTCCCGCTCGGCGCCCCGCGCCGCCGGCGCCCACCCGCAGTCGGGACAACAGGGATCGCTGAGGGCAAAGAAGAGGCCACAGGCCTCGCAGCGCCGCAGTCCCAGCGGCTCGTCACTGCCGATCTTCTGCGAAGTGAGCGTGTAGTTGAGACGCCGCGTCACCAGGCCGTGCTTGTGGTGGTTGCCGGCGTGGTCGAGGACGATGGCGCCGTCCTTGCCGTCGCAGGCCCGCATGATGCGGCCGACCATCTGGAGGTGGAGATTGAGCGAGTCGGTGGGCCGGGCGACGATGGCGCACTCCAGAACCGGCAGATCCCACCCTTCGGTGAGTACCATGCAGTTAGAGACGATCAGCGTGCGCCCCGAGGCCAGTCGCTCCAGGATCGCCGCCCGCTCGCATTCGTGGGTCTTGCCGTCCAGGTGTTCGGCAGGCAGGCCCACGCCGCGGAACGCAGCAACAATGGCCTGCGAGTGTTCCACGTCCACGGCGAAGGCGACCGTCCGCCGACCGGCGGCGTGCTTGAGCCACATCTTCACCAGGTCCGCGTTCTGCTCGCGGGTGTTGACGCGCTGGGCCAGCTGGCTCTTGTTGTAGTCGCCGGCGACTACCCGCACACCACGCAGGTCCGGCGGCGGACTGGCCCAGACCTTCGGCTTGTGCAGGATGCCCCGGCTGCAGAGTTCGTCGGGCCAGGCGGCGACAACGATCTCGCCGAACAGGTCCCCGAGGCCCCGACCGTCGAGTCGGAACGGCGTGGCCGTCAGGCCCACCAGCGGCACGCTCGCGTAGCCCTCCAGGATCGTCCGGTAGCTGTCGGCGGCCGCGTGGTGTGCTTCGTCGATCACAATCAGTTCCGCCGGTGGGAAGTCTCGTCGCAGGAGACTGGCCACCGACGCGACCTGCACCGGCGCCAGGGGTGTCGGCCGCACGCCGGCCTTGATGACACCGACCACCAGGCCATGCGACTGCAGCCGTGCTGCGGCCTGCTCGATCAGTTCCTTGCGGTGGGCCATCCAGAGCACGTGCCCGCCGATCCGCTCGACCAGGGCCGTGGCCATGACCGTCTTACCGCTCCCGGTCGGGGCGACCAGGATCGGGCGGTTGCCGAGCGCACGAACTACGCCGGCCACGGCCGTCTCCTGGTAGTCTCGAAGCTGGTGTCGGGTCGGCGTCATCGTCCTCATCGCCCACGCGGCGCACGGAAGATTCGGATGTCGCGATTCACGTCCCGGCAGGCCGGGCAGAACCGCTCTCCCTGGAGGCTCATGAACTGCTTCGTGCACCCTTCGCCGAGGCAGGTCCGCATCTTCGGTTCGGGGGCGTACTTCGGTGTGGCGTTACGGAACCGTCCTTTCTTGTACTTGCTCATAGCGCGACACTCCTGACCGGCCGCGCGGACGGGACGTTGCGTCCCGTCCAGCGCGGGAAGTGACGGCCCTCGCGGGCCTGAAGTGGTCTGTCTCAGAGCGGAAGGTGAACCTTCTGCGGTCCCTCGGCCTTCATCACGCCCCAGTCGGCGGACGTGAGGGCCTCGGGCTGTTTCGACGGGAAGAGCTCCGCCAGCGTCTCAAACCACTGGTTGGTGACCGTCTCCTCGTCGAGGCCGAGCGCCGCGCCGGCTTCGGCGAAGGCGGCCCATGCGTCATCGGCCGTACACTCCGCCGGCTTGGCGGCGGGCGCCTTGGTCGGCGCCCTGGGCGAGCCCTTGGGTGGCTTGGGTGGCGACTTGGGTGACGCCGTCTTCGGCCCCGCTGCGGACCTGGGCGTCCCCCCCGAGAGGGCGCGGAGCTTGGCCCCCAGCCGGGTGACAATCGACTTGACCGTCGAGTCGTCGCCCTGGCTGACGCCGTTGCCGCCCTCGTAGCCGTGCGGGTTCAGGTACTTCACGCGCAGCCGGTCCTTGCCCTGGTACTGCTCATAGACCAGGACCACCTGCACCGGATGCTCCGACAGGTCGGCCTCCTGGAACCACCCGAGGTCGCGGCCGTCCCACCCCAGCGCCGCCTTCAGGTTGTCCACGGTGATCTTGTTGAGCGACCCGTCTTTCTGCTCCAGGTAGAAGTAACCGGTGATGGCCATTGTCTCCGGCGCCACATCGACCCACTCGCCGCCGACCGCTTCCTCGTACAGGCCGAAGCTGATCGTCACGGTGGCCAGGTCATTCGGCCCCGTGTTGTCGAGCCCCATCTTCAGAGGCAGTGCGTTGAACGTTCCAGCGCGATTCGGAATCCCCATGGTTATGCGTCTCCTTGACCGAAGATCATGTTCCACAGCTCACTGTCACCCTTGACCAGCGGCACCGGCATATCCAGGCGCCGCGACTTGGCCATGCACCACGGCATCTCGACCGGGTACACGGTCCGCGTGCCCTGGCCTTTGCCTTTGCCGTCCTTGTTCACGTCCACGTCGTAGCCGACGAAGAGAAGATGATCGAGCCACTCGCGGACGCGGAGCCGAATGCTCGACTTGCCGCTGGCCGGGCTGGAAAGTCGCGGCTCGTACCTGATCCAGTCGTCGCCCATCGGGTTGGGAACCGCGCTGGTGCAGTCGTGCATGACAAGGATCACGTTCCGCCCGGCCTTGACGTGCTGGTCGAGGTCACCGAGCAGGGTCATGAACGTTTCGAAGAGGTAGGTGTAGCCCTTGCCGTAGCCGTAGTCCTCGATCCGCTCGACGCGCTGGCCTTTCTCGTGCGGCACGGTGGCGAGCGTGTACGCAAGGGCCAGTTCCTCGGCCCGTGTCGCGGTGTCCACGACAATCGTGCCGATCCCATCCCAGCCCTCACCTGAGAGGGCGCTCCGCACGTCCTGCCAGGAGGTCACGCCCGCCACCGGGCGCACGTCGAGTCCGTCAAGCTGCTCGGCCAGCACCGGCAGCGAATCGTCGAGGTCGAAGAAAGCCACCGGCCCGGGCGCCGTGGCCGCCAGGCTGGTCTTGCCGATCCCGCCCGGACCGTAGAGGCCGATCCTGAGGCCGTGGCCCTTGGCGACCGTACCGAAGGTCACGCGGCCAGGGCTGGCGCTACCGGTACCTGGGCGCGGGGCGCCCGGACGTGAGAGCGGCGGAGTCCTGGGTCTTGTGGCGGGTGGGGCCATATCGTCTTCTCCTTTCAGGCGAGTTCCGTGTGCGGATCGTCCACCTTGACGTAGCCCGATGGCACGTCTCTGGGGCCGACCTCAATGTTCTGCAGGCAGATGTCGTTGAAGGCGCAGCCGTCGCAGGTGAAGCGGCCGACCGAGCGGAACCAGGCCGACGCCGGGCGCGAGAGCGTGGCCGCCCGCCGCCGCGTCTCAGCCAGGTAGAGGGCCTGCTGCCAGAGTTCCAGTCGGAACACCGCCAGCTCGTCGGCCAGCCGCGGCACCTCGCGGCGGGCGAAGTAGTAGTCGGGGCGGG
>JAFGPY010000193.1 GCA_016935955.1 Planctomycetota bacterium | reverse complement strand
CCGGCCGATCGGGCCGTCTATCCGATGAAGCTCACGCAGCTGGCCGGCTCCACCACGCACGTCCAGTTGTTCGTCGTTGCCAATCGGCAGGCCAGGGCCGACGGGTTCCGCGTGGCAGCCGCCGACCGGTACCGCAAACTGCCGGGGATCGAGCCCATTGCTCCAGGACCGTATCGCGGCGAGTCGACCAGCCTGGTCATCGGCAGCCCCGACGCCGGCGATCTTCTGTGGGACTCGTGCGTCGTGACCACGCTGACGGCCGACGTGCCGCCGCAGGCTATGGACCGCGACGTCGAGTTGTCGTTCGGCGATCTCGATCCGTATCGCGACTGCGTCTACAGTGTTGCCGGGCGGAACGACCTGGCGCTGAGCATCCTGTTTGGCGGTGGCACCCTGGTCGTCGCGTGTTGTATGCTGGCCTTCGGCGACCGGCGGAAGTCGCGACGTATCGACCGGCGGGTCATCGCCGCCCTGATCGTCCTGACCCTGATTGCGTCGGTTGGCGTGCGACTGCTGTTGTCCGCCGTGGACGTTCACGTTAGCCGCCGGTGGCATGACCGGTGGTGGCTGACCACGATGGAGGATGTCGCCTACGAACTGGTCGAGGATGGCGTGCTTCGTAGCGACATGACGCTCGGGGAGTTGGCCGACTTCCCGCGGCTGGCCGTCGAGCGGCGCCGCGCCGTCGAGGAAGAGCTGCTCAATCCGTACACGGGAGAGCCCATGAAGTGCGAGCGCAGCCCGGGCAACTTCTCGATGCGCAAGGGCGACGACGATCTCGCCTACTTCTGTTTCTATGACGTGAACGGTTGCGAGAGGCGGGTCCCGTTGTTTCGGCCGCCGCCGAAGATCTTGCCGGACGATTGATCCGCGGTCTGCGGTCAGGTTCGCGACGCGTCGTTCGGGCCGATCCAGAGGCGGTCGGTCGCGCTCCATTGCCATGGCTTGCCCAGATCGCTCGTCCGCTGCGGCCATCCGGCGTTGACGCGTTCTCTCAATTGCTCCCACGGTACCAGGCCGCTTGTGGCGTCGCGCTGCTGGACGCTGCACGCCCCCACGCCCACGGCTGCAAGCATCGCCTCGCACGGGCCCAGACCGTGCAGCAGGGCGGTCAGGAATCCCGCGATCGTGCAGTCGCCCGAGCCGGTGGTTCCGGCCACCTCGACCTCGAAACAGGGGGCGAGCCGTTCGCGTCCGACCCATGCGGCCGAGTCCAGGCCCAGTCGTCCCGGCACGGCCGCCAGTCGCCCGGCATCGGAGGTGGTCCGCAGGTACAGGCCTTGGTCGCCCAGCTTCAGGGCCACCAGGGTCGCGCCCATCTCCAGCAGACGCCCGGCAAGGCGGCTCAGCAATGCAGGTTCGTCGAGGACCGCCGTTGCCACATTGCCGGCGCTCGCCAGCCGCACGAACGTCTCGCGCTCGAGCATCAACAGGGTCTCGTCCAGGCTCGGCAGGTAAAGGTCCACGTGGGGCAGCACCCGCTGCAGCAGGTCCTCCCAGTCGGCCCGCCCGGCCTCACCCGCAAGGTCGGGCAGCGACATGTCGAGCGACACGGCGACGCCTAGGTCGCGCACCTTCCGCAGCATGGTCGCCAGCTCGCGGCCCCCGTCGGCGAACATGCGGCGCATCAGCGGCGGATAACCGAAGTGGAAGACCCTGGCCCCGGCCACGCGGTCGTAGGGCAGGTCCGCGGCCGCAAACGTATCGTTGGGTCCGGTGTAGTGAAGAAACGTGCGGTCCACGCCGGGCGGATTGATGACGACCGAGTACGACGTGTGCTCCCCGGGCGCGACGATCATGTCCTCGGCGAGCGCCGGATCGTGACCGCGGAGAATGTCCAGCACGACTCGCCCCAGCAGGTCGTCGCCCAATTTGCCCATGAGCCGCGCGGCCACGCCCAGGCGGTGCAGGGCGATGCCCGTGTTCGGCACGGCGCCGCCCGTGGCCACCACGGCCGGCCCGACGGTGACCAGTGTCCCGGGCACGATCAATTGCCCTGGCGCTCCCTCCGCGCCGTCCAGCGACGGAATGATGTCCAGGCAAGTGTGTCCGGCAACCACCACGTCGGCATGTCTCGTGCTCATGGTCGTCCTCTGTTGCTGTCGTTTCCCTCCCGGCGGAATCGCCGGTGGCTAACGGGCCTCGATCATCCCCACCACGTCGATCGTCGCCGGCGGATCAATCCTGCCGACCTCCAGTTGCAACTCCCCAATCCTTCCTTCCACCAGGGCCATCTTCTTCCGCAGGTCTTCCTGCATGTCCAGCATCTCCCGGTATTTCGACGCCACTGTCATGAAGTCCAGGACTTTGGCCTTCTGCTGCTGAATCTTGTCGCGCCGGGCCCGGATCTCCTTGGTCTCGATCTGTAGCATAGCCAGTTCGCCGATCAGACGCGACAACAGTTCGCTGCCGGCCGCATGGCTGACCATTTCGCGGCGCTCCGCCAGATGAGTCCGCACGTCCACCACCCGCGTTTCGGCTTCGAGCACCTCGTCGCGCGACGCACGGCCCTCGGTCTCCAGCTTGCGGCGAATCTGGAGTTGCTCCTCACGAGCCGCAAGGGCCTTCTCCAGTTCAGCCGCGACCTCGTCGTTCTTCAGCCGTTCGGCCACTTCGCCTGGAATCTTGGCCATTTGCTCCCGGACGGCGGCCATTCGTTGCTCCTTGCCGGCAAGGTCCAGGTCCAGTTGCATGTCCAGTTGCTCCATGTCGCGCTGCATCTGCTCGATGATCTCCATCGAGAGCGGTCCCGGGAACTCGCGGCGTGTGGCCATGATTTCGTCAGTGAGCATGAACAGTCGCTGCCGGTACTCCCCCTGCAAACACTTCTGTGGCTCAATATCGCCGCGACGATCATTCACGCGGAACTCGTACGACATCGCTTCCTCTGTCCGCAGGTTCCTGACCAGCGTCGCCAGGAACTCCCTGGCCGCGGGCTTCAGTGACGCGTTCGCTTCGCCGCTGATGTCCACTTTCAGCCGGACCAGCGCCCCGTCGACAAGCCTCGTGTCCGTCACCTCCACGCAGGGCAGATTGGCGAGCGCCAGGTCGCCTTCGGAGTTCGTCGTCCATCGCTGGTTCTTGAACGCGAATGAGCCTTCGGGATCGACCGTTGCCCGGAAGGCCGCGAGATAGGCTTCCGACGAAACGAGAACGGAAGGTTGGCCGGGTAGGGATCCCCGCAGGCTCTGGATCGTGCGGCTCTTGCCTCGGACCATAAGTGTGCACTCCGCATGGCGCGTCGGCCCGGACGGCAGCGGGGCCGGCTTGAAGCCCCCGGCGAGATCGGCCGCAGGAATGAAACGGTACGTGCCGTCGAACTGCTCAGCCAGGGTCTTCATCGCGTCGCGGCTCTGCTCATTGCCCACGGCGATCGTATAAACTGTGGAGCGGAGCTTGGACGGATGTTCGCGAAGCCGTCGCGGCAGCGTGGCGTCGATCTCGCCCGCGCTGACGAGGAAGATCACCTCCGCGTGCCAGCCCAGGTTTGCGGCAACAGCGTTGCCGCAGTCGCACGTCTCGCCCGCAATCTCAATGCCGTCGATCCACTTCTCAGCTTTGGCCAGGCTATCAACGTGGGCCGTTACCCAGGTGTTATAGGCAGGCCATTCTACCTTCGGTTTTTCGCCGACAAACGCAATGCGGTACTGCTGCTCGCTTGCCATGGCATTCAGCGTCCGCTTCAGTTCCGCCTTCACGACGTCCAGGTAGTCGGTCATGGCCGTGCTGCGGTCGATGACGAAGGCCGTCCGCTGCGACAGGTCCAGCGGCACGCCGAAGAATGTCCGCATCTCGGCGGATTGCGGCGGCGCGGACGCTTCCTGCGGTTCGACGGCGTCCTGGGCCGTGGCCGCCGGCGCGACGAGCATAGCGGCCAGAAGGGCGTAGGCAACGAGTGCGGCTGTCGAGATACTGCGAACGGTCATCATGACACTCTCCTTAACGGTGTCCCTTGTGCGATCAGAGCATGGCCAGACGTTGCCGGGCGACGGCGGCCCAGCGCGTCTCGGGGAACAGACGAATCACTTCCTGGTATGTGCGAATGGCCTCGGCCCGCGTGCGGTCGTCCCGGGCCAGGCCGTCTGCGTGATAGACGGCCATGAACGCCGCCGCGTCCAGATTCCGCTGCGCGACCTCCAGCGGATCAGGCCGGGCGGTCAGAAGCTCGAGCCGCCGTCTTCCCCGCGATCGCCTCTCGGCCCGTTCGATGGCCGCCGCGCAGCTCATGGCCACACGCGCATCGCTGTCGAGCGCCGCGATTCGCGCCTGCAACATCTCGGCGCTCGCGGCCGCTTCGCCACCGTTGCCTGTTTCGGCGCCGCGGTGCAGGGTGGCGTAGAAGGCCCCGACGCCCACGACGATGAGCACAGCTGCGGCGGCTGCGAGCCGTCCGGCCAGGGCCCGGCGAGCCCGGCGAATCCGGTCGCGGCCGCGGACGCGGTCGGCCAGGTCGGCGGCCGTGTCCGGTGTCGCGGTGGCCGCATCGGTCTGCCTCAGAAGTTGTCCGAGCCCGTCGTCGTCCATTTTCGCGATCTCTACGTCAGGGAATCGAGATCCTTTCTCAACCTGGCACGCGCCCTGTGCAGCCGCACGTTCACCGCCGACGTCGTTAGTCCGAGGACGCTGCCGATCTCTTCGGGGGCCATCTCCTGCAGGTACCGCAGCACGACGACCTCGCGTTCCTTCTGCGGCAACCTCGCCACGGCGCGTCGCACCTGCTCGTGTGTTTCCGTGGCCTCGATCGGCGTTCCTGCCGTTCCGTCCGGGTGTGCGGGCCGGCGGCTCACCCATTGCCGCCAGATACGCACCCGGCCGAGAGTCCGCCGCCGGTGCGACCGGCAGGTGTTGATCGTGATTCGCGTGAGCCACGTGGTCAGACTGGAGTCGCCGCGGAACTGGCCGAGGTTTCGCAGTGCGGCCAGGAAGACGTCCTGCACCACGTCGTCCGCGTCGTCGGGCCAGGCCAACAGCCGCTGGGCCAGTCGGGCGACGCCGGCCTGGTGGAGGCGGACAATCTGGTCGAACGCGGCCGCCTCGCCGCGCAGGAAGCGATCCACCAGTTGCCTCTCGTCACTGTCGGCCACGCGGGGCTCCGCACCGAGTCGTCAGAATGTGCAGGTGTCCACGACACACTCCATTAGAGTGCGGCGGCAGAGATATGCTTACAGAAAAAAACGGAGGCGTCAATGGCCGTTCGAGTCGCGCGGCGACGGCGTCACGACAGCCCCATCAGGTGTTCCATGATCGCCATGTCCAGGGCCTCATAGTCGCGCCGGGCGACGCACTGGTCCTCGATCTTGCGGTCGAACGTGCGGACCTTCTCGACCAGGGCCAGGAACATCGTGCGGCTGTTGGCCAGGTGACGCAGGGCGTCCTGGTCCTTCTGGGTCCGCAGAGCCTTGACGTCCAGGCCCACGTAGCGTCCGGTGGCCGCATAGCCGCCCAGTTCCAGCACCCGCACCTGGTTGTACGCCACGCGGAGGTTGGCCATGCCGAATGCCTTGTCCTCGTCGAACTTCAGCCCGTTCTGATCGTTGAGGTGCACGCCCCAGAGCTTGCCCATGCTCAGGGCGAAGGCCATTTCGTCCGACGGGTCGAGACCGGCGAGCATGGCGTGGGCTGTCTCGATCAGGCCGCCCACGCGTGTCGGGTCCGACGCGCGGCCGGCCATGGCCAGGGCGTGGCCGATCGTCGGCAGGTAGGCGTGGTCGGTCGGCTCGTTGGGCTTCGGCTCAATGGCGATCTCGATGTCGGCGTCGTACCGGAGCATGTTGTCGATGGCCTCCAGCAGCCGGTGGTGCGACTCGATGCCGTTCTTCGACTCGCGGATGTAGGTGCCTTCGCGGGCCAGCCACAGGACGATCATCTTCGTGCCCAGGCCGCGGGCAATGTCGATGCTCTTGAGACTTCGCTCGTTGGCCCACTTGCGTGCGGCCGCATCGTTCGACGTGTAGGCGCCGTCGATGCCGAACGGATGCTCCCAGAGACGCGGGGCCACGAACTCGGCGGCAAGGCCTTCCGACTCGAGCACCTTGCGGACCTTCGCGGCTGCACGCTCAAGCTGGGCCGGCGTCTTGTCTTCCGGTTTTGGGACGACGTCGTCGTCATGAAACTGCATGGCCTGGAATCCCAGTTCGCGGCAGGCTTTCACCTTCCTGGCGAACGGCACCTCAGAGCGGACCGCCGGGCCGAACGGGTCCGCGCCGGCGTGAATGTTCCACGGTCCGAACGAGAACTTGTACTCCGTCTTCATGTCGCGCTCTCCTAAATGGAAGACCGGTCCACGGCCACGGTCATGCCGACTGGTCACAGCACTCGAACGCCTGCCGCAGGGCCTCGATACGGTCGCCCTTGGGCGTGAACTCGTGGGCCACGTACAGATCGTATCCGCTGGCGGCGATGGCCCGGCAGATGGCCGGGTAGTTGAGCTCCTGCTCGTCGTCCAGGTCGCGGCGTCCGGGATTGCCGGCCGTGTGGAAATGGCCGATCCACTGGATGTT
>JAFGPY010000192.1 GCA_016935955.1 Planctomycetota bacterium | reverse complement strand
GTCGTCGGCCTGGACACCAGCCACCGCGAGATCATCCTGGCCGCCGGCGAACGGGTGCGTTACGACCGCCTGCTGTTGGCCATGGGCTGCCGGCCCGCCGTGTTGCCGATTCCCGGCGCCGAGGCCGAGGGCGTCTTCGGCCTCAGGACGCTGGCTGATGCCGAGGCCATTCGCCAATGGATGGCCGGCCGCAGGAGAGCCGTCGTTCTGGGCGAGAGCATGGTGAGCCTGCACCTGGCCGAGGGACTGACCCGGCTGGGCGTGGAGGTGGACCATCTGCTCATGGGCGAGCACTTCTGGCCCGAGGTTCTCAATCCCGCGGCCAGCAGCTTGGTGGCACAGGTGATGCAGCAGGAGGACGTTCGTCTTCGCCGGCGCGTCACGGTCGAGGAGATCCTGGCCCGCAACGGCCGCGTCTGCGGCGTGCATCTGGCCACCGGCGAACGGATCGAATGCGACATGGTCGGTCACGGCTGCAGCTTCCGGCCGAACACCGACTTCCTTCGCGACACGCCGGTCAAGTGCGACGGGGGTGTGCTGGTCAACGACCAGTTGGAAACCAGTGTGCCGGGCGTGTTCGCGGCCGGCGACTGCGTCAGCTTCGGCCGCAACGGCCCGCAGGCCCAGAGCCAGTTCTACAGCCGCTGGCAGGACTCTTTCGTCCAGGGCGAGACGGCTGCGGCCAATATCCTCGGCCGCAAGGAACACCTGGCCTCACTCGGCCGCGCCGTCAAGAGCGACATCTTCGGCCTGGCCCTGGCTGCCCTCGGGCGAAGCAACGTCCCGGACGAAGATCCGGCCGTCCAGACGGTCTGCGCGCTTCGCGGCACGACGTACCGTCGCCTGATCTTCAAGGACGACATCCTCGTCGGGGCCATCCTGATGGGCGACGTCGAGCACGCCGAGATTCTCGGCCGCCATATTCGCCGCGGCGCCTCGCGAAGCCAGTTGGAAGCCAGTCTGATCCCGGCCCTGATGCGGGACCAACTGCGACTCGACGAGGCCCTCAGCGCCCGCTGCCCGATCTGCACCGACCATCTGCTCGTACCCTCCGGTGCCCTGGTCGGCAGCCGCTTCACCTGCAACAGTTGCGGCACCGCCCTGCGGCTGATCTTCAGCGACGGCCGCCCGACCGTCGCCCCCGAAGAGGACGTCTGAACCTGTAATCCCTGCCGCACGAGCCACACGAGAGAACCCGTGCGGCAAGGCACAGGAGCCTTGGAAGCCCGACAGGTGCCCTACTGCTTCCCGTCGGTCTTCTCGTCAGTCTTCGCTGCCGCAGGGTTCGGGTGCTCAATCACCTTGTAGCCCGGCTGGAACGTCCGCCAGTGAAAATCGACGATCGTGTCCGACGTGGCTTGCCAGTAATCCCACTTGTGCGCGCCCGGCGACTCATAGTACTCGAACGGGACCTTCTTCTCCTTCAGGAAATCACGGAACTGACGCGTCCCGGCCAGGGGCCGCTCGTCTTCGGTGCCGCAGGCCAGAAGCAGCCGCGGGAACTTGGCCTTCTCCTTGATAGCCTTCTCAATGAAATCGTAGACGCTCTCGGTCTGCGGCCTGCGCGGTCTCTTGCTGTCGGCGTTGTCCCCACCGGCCGGAGGAGCGGAGCCGCGCCGGCCGTAGCCGGTGCTCATGGCGCTGACGCTGATAAACTTCTTGGGCTGGACGCACATGTAGTGGAACGCTCCGCTGCCGCCCATCGAGAAGCCCGTCACGCCGCACTGCCCGTTGACGCGGTAGTTCTTCTCGACGTAAGGCACGAACTCCTTGAAGAAGAAGCTCGTGAACTGCGACTTCGGATCGTTGGGCGAATCGGCGTAGCCGCTCTTGCTGTCGTTGGCGTCGAAGCACGTGACGATCATCGGCTTCTCCTTCAACGACTTCAGCAGCGGCCCCATCTGGCTGAAGGTGTCGTACGGCGCGGCGTGGCCGTGCAGCGTGAAAAGGACCGGGTACTTCTTCTCGGGGTTCTTGGCGTACTCCGGCGGCAGGACGATGGCCACCTTGATGTCCAAGTCCATCAACTTCGAGTGCAGGGCGAACATCTCGACCGTGCACCCGTGCCGCTCAACCTTCTCGACCTTCGGCGAGCCGTCGGCCGGGGCCTTGGTCTCAGCCGTGGCGGCTTCCTTGTCGGCGCCGCAAGCGGCCGCACACAAAACGGCCATCAACACGATCATCGCTACAACAGGCTTTCTCATGGTGCTGAACCTCCCAATAGATCTGGTGACGGACGTAGATGATACGCAACACGTGTTCCGGCTATCAGGGCGCGGACTCATCCCCCGACGAATGCCCTTGTCTGCTGAACGCCCCGGAATCGCGGCTATTGCAACTTGTCGACAGTTCTCGTTCCGGACCAGCCGGCTCGAGCTGCAACGTGGGGTCAGGTTTCGGCGGTCGACCCCGAAACAGGGTATCAGGCGCTTTCCAGTTCGACCTGGGCCTTGTAGAGGTCCATCAGGCGGCGCGTCATGGGGCCCACGGTCTCGTCGCCGACGGCGTGCCGCTCGATACGGCAAACAGGCATCACTTCCATGATCGTGTTCGTCAGGAACATCTCCTCGGCCTGGAGCACCTCAGGCCCGCCGATTGACTCCTCGGCCACCTCGAGCCCCGCGTCGCGTGCGAGGTCCAGGACGACCTTTCGTGTGATGCCAGGCAGACATCCGTCCTCCAGCGGCGGCGTGACCAGCCGCCCGCCGCGAACGACGAAGACGTTGCTGATCGCGCCCTCGCATAGCTGGCCGCGCGTGTTCAGTCGCAGTGCCTCCTGGGCTCCGCGGGCGTGGGCAGCGCGAAGCACAAGAAGGTTCCCCATGTAGGCGGTCGTCTTGTGCCCGACGGTCGGATCGCTCGGATTGACCGGCGCGTCGCTGACCGTCACGGTCATGCCGCCGGTGTAGAGGCGGTCGTCGTAGGGCGTCATGGCTCCAGCCGTCACCAGGCAGGTCGGCTCGATGTCCGCGCCGTCCTCGGCCGGCAGGGCGCCGCGCGTCAGGGTGATGCGGCAGCGGGCGTCGTCCAGCTCGTTGCGGTCGATCGTCTCGGCCAGGGCGTCGGCAATCTGCCGAGCCGTCAGGGCCACGGGAATCTCCAGGGCCTTGGCCGACGCCATCAGCCGCTCCAGGTGATCGTCGAGTCGGAAAACGAAACGGTCGTAGGCCCGCAACGTCTCGAACAGGCCGGCCCCGAGCAGCAACCCGGCGTCCATGGCCGACACGCGGGCATCCTCGATCATCTCGAACTCGCCGTTCAGAAAAACTTCGGTCATCGTCTCAACTCCAATTCGATGCTGTCAGCATGTAGCGCGCCCGCCCTCGGGC
>JAFGPY010000191.1 GCA_016935955.1 Planctomycetota bacterium | reverse complement strand
GCATCGCAACCCGAAGCGTAAGCGAGGAAGAACGCGGAATCCGCCGCATCCCTCGCTCACGCTTCGGGTTACTATCCTCGGTACTCACCCCCATTTCTTAGTCGTGACAGAGCACTAGGTTCGTGAAATTTTGGAGTAAATGGCAATTTTTCGGATTGACAGGCCTCAATCGCTTGATACATTAGCACAGATGTCTTAATTGCACATTATGTCTTTTTCCAAGAGGGGCAGTCACAAATACGCTATGCGTATACTACTCCAGCACCGCCGCTCGGCAATGCAACCAGGCCACTGTCTCGGCCTAGTCTTTTCTCGCCTCAATGCCCTGGCCCCTCGTATCGCCCACCGTTGGCGACTCTGCAGTAACAGCTGCCTTGCGAACCGGTCTGCACCGATGATTCTCACGGAGATGTCACCATGCCCGATCGACCTTCTTCTTGGAAAGACAGACTGACACGGTTTGGTTTCGCTCGTAAAGGGGTCCGCAGCTATCACGACCGGCTGCGCGGTCGCGCCCTGTTGTTAGAGGCGCTGGAGCAACGCCAGCTTCTCTCCATTGACGTCCGCCCCTTGTCGTTTGCCACATCCGGGAACAATCTGGTCGTGCAATACGAGGTCACCGACCAGAACACTCCGGCCTTCGATATCGGCGTGTACACATCCACAGATCAGGTGTCAGCCGACACGCTACTGATGACCCATCGCGTGGCAGACGCGGCCGACCTCACCGTCGGGTCCCACAAGGTCTCATTTGCGGCCGATTTCACCTCCCCGCAGAGCGACCATTTCCTTTTGGCGCATGTCGACGACAGTGGAGAGATCTCAGAGAGCCAGGAGGCCAACAACAATGCTGTGCTGCAGCAGGGGATCTTCGAGGCGGCCCATGGCTCCCTGATCGTGCACGGCAGCGACAAGGCAAACGACATCTACGATCTGATCGACCGCACCGACGGCCTGGAGATCTGGTGGGGCCCGCGCCCGCAGCAGGTCCAATTGGTGCCCTCTTGCGCTTCAATCCATGTCTACACGCACGGCGGCAATGACCGGGTCTCCCTGACCTCCGTTAGTTCGGCCACAACGCCTTTGGTCGCCTTCGGAGGTGACGGCGCCGACTCTTTGACCGGGGGAGCCGGCGATGACGTGCTGGACGGCGGCAGCGGTGCCGATGTGCTGGCCGGGGGCGCGGGCAGCAACACACTCCCTGGTGGCCCCGCGATCGACGTGATCGACGGTGTGTACGACAAGATCGAGGTGGTTGACGACGGCGGCCCCGGCTATGCGGAAACGGGCAGCGGGTGGACGACCACGACCGACGGAACTCCGCATCGCGGCACGTCCCGCCTTCACCCGGCCGGCGATGGTTCCAACGTGGCCAGCTGGACGTTCGAGGGTCTCAGGCCCGACCGCGAGTACGAGGTGATGGCCATCTACGTGCCCGGCGCGGATCGTGCCAGCAACGCCCGGTACACGGTGTTCGACGGCACGCAGACGGAGACCACGGTCAAGGTCGACCAGCAGGCGACCGACCGGACGGCCGTCCCGGGGCAGGCGTGGGCGAGCCTGGGCCGCTTCACGATCACCAGCGGCACGCTGGTCGTCGAGCTATCCGACAAGGCGAAGGGTTTCGTTAGCGCCGACGCCGTTACCGTGTTCCAATGGCCTGCCCCGACCGACCTGCAGACCCTTGCCGGCTATGTACCGGACAGCTCGACCGTGTCGCTGCCGACACTCTCGGGCGGAGGCATGGCGATGATGGTCCTCGGCGGCGGCGGTGCGGGCGTGGTGGGTCGGCACATCTTCTACAACCACTCAGGCTTCGACGGGAATGACGCGGCAGCCAATGCTCTGGACGACGGTGCTATTCCAAGCGAGTCTCCCTACTACGACACGGAGTGCCCGTTTCCGACCATGGATCTCGGCAAGACGGCCCTGCTGCCAGGCCAGACGGCCTCGTTTGCCAATCTGACCAGCTACAGCCGGGGCATCAACGGCATTATGGTCGACATTGCCGATCTGCCGGACGGCGTGACGCTGGATAGCGGCGAGGACTTCGAGTTTAGAGTGGGCAACGACAACGATCCGAGCCAGTGGACCGCGGCCCCGGCCCCGACCGAGATTGCGATTCGACCGGGCGAAGGCGAGGGTGGGTCCGATCGCGTGACGATCGTCTGGAGCGACAATGCGATCGACCAGCAGTGGCTGCAGGTGACCGTGCTGGCGACCGCCGACACGGGGCTGCCCCATCCCGACGTCTTCTACTTCGGCAATCAGATCGGCGAGAGCGACGGCTTGCCAGGCGACGTGTACGCGGTCAATGGCGGCGAAATCCAGGCGATCTTCGCCTGGAACCTCTTTGGGCAGTCGGGCGTGGGGATCGACGTGCCCGTTGACTATAACCGCGACAATGCGTGCAACGGCATGGAAATGCAGGTCCTTCTATCCACCTATCCGGAGTTCGGCCAGCCCTCTCCCGGCGATTCCTGGCTCAGCGGGATCACCACTCCCAGCACGGTGGCGATCGACCGGTTCTACGTGGACAACGGCTCACTGAAGCTGGACTACACGATCGCCTGCGATCCCACGACGCCGCTGACGTCTCTGGAGTTCGGCCTGTACGCGTCGCTCGATGGGGAAACGCTCTACGGCGACCCGCTGCTGTCGTACGCGGCCAGCGGAACCGGTCTGGAGACCGGCTTCCATACGACGGATGCGATCTCGCCGGCCTTTGCCGACCTGGATTGCGACTACTACCTGCTTGCCGTGATCGAGCCGGGCACGGAAGCGACGGTGATGCAGGACGAGGTGCTCTTCGAGGGCGGCGTGTTCCAGACCACGGATCAGACCGTGCTGGTTTGTGGGACCGAGGCGGCCGACGTGGTCACGGTGACCGATTCGGCCGCCGGCGGGCTGGGCGTCGAGCTCAACGGCGTCGGCTGGGGCCCGGTGTCCTCGTACGGCGACGTGCACGTGCGCACCCTCGGAGAAGCAGACTCCATCACCATGGTCTCCGCAGGCGCGGCCACGCCACTGGTCGCGTTCGGCGGCGACGGGGACGACACCATCACCGGCGGCGACGGAAACGATGCCTTACACGGCGGCGACGGAGACGACACGCTGTACGGCCAGCAAGGCGACGACATCATCTCTGGCCAAGACGGCACGGACGCCCTTGTGGGCGGAATTGGTGCCGACATGCTTGACGGTGGAGAAGGCGACGATCTGCTCGAAGGAGGCGACGGCGATGACGTTCTTTACGGTGGTGACGGCATCGATACACTTGAAGGCGAGAACGGCGCTGATTGGCTCGCGGGCGGACCCGCGATTGACGTGCTGCGGGGCGGGTCAGATTTCGACCATCCAGAGGTGCTCGACAATGCCGATCTGACTTTGTCCGGAAACTGGACTCTCGATGAAACGGAGGCGGCTTTCAACGGCACTCAGCACGTGTTGTGTTCCCAATCGCAGGATACAGCCGCCTGGACTTTCAACAACCTCGCCGAAGACAGCGTCTACGGCGTATTCGTCACCTGGTCCGAGCACGCCGGTGCCACAACAGATGCACCGTTCTCCGTTCTTGACAGTCCGGGCGGATCGAGTCTGGGAGCGGTCCATGATATCGATCAGAGTGAGCCGCCAACCGGCTACCTGGTGGGCGACAATCTCTGGCAGCACCTCGGTGTGTACGAGATTACCGCCTCCGAAACGCTCTGCGTCGAGCTGACCGAGGCAATGGTGGGAGACGTGTTAGCCGACGCAGTCCGCCTAGTCTCCTACGATGTCATGCCAGCGACCAACCTCGAACAGGCCACGCTCTCCACTGAGGGCACGCAACTAATGGTCGACTACGACGTAACCGGCCAACAAGACGCTACCCCTTTTTCAATCGGGATCTACAGCTCGGTCAATGGCGTCACGCCCGGGACGCTGCTGATGACATACCTGGTCGAAGACTCGGGAGATCTTAACGTCGGAGGAAACAGCGTGACGTTCGACGCTGATTTCTGCGCCCGCCCGCCGGAGGGCGAAGAGTACCTCATCGCCGTGCTCGATGTCTTTGATGAGCTGTCCGAAACCAACGAAACGAGCAACTACGGCCAGCTTGACCAGACGAGTGGCGGCATCTTCATCTCCGGCGAGGAGGTCTACGTTTATGGCACCGAAAACGCAGACCAACTGGAGATCGCCCCGAGCGAGGACGATCTTGAGATTTCCCTGGGCAACCTGTTCGAGACGTTTCCGGATGGTCTTAGCGAGGTCACTGAGATTCTCGTTTTTCTGCACGACGGTGGTGATACGGTGACCGTCGACGAGACGGTTTCGGCCATCGACTTCGTAATGTCGGTCTACGGTGGTGGCGGTGGCGACACAATTCTCGGTGCAAGCGGCGACGATGTTCTTCACGGCCAGGCCGGCCAGGATAGCATCGACGGCGGCGCCGGTAGCGACACCATCTACGGCGGTGACGACAGTGATACGCTCAGTGGTGGCGATCATGACGATTTCATCTTTGGAAACGCCGGAGAGGACGATATCGACGGCGGCACGGGCAACGACACGATCAACGGCGGTGACGACAACGACACTCTCAGTGGTGGTAATGATGACGATGCCATTTACGGAAACGCCGGAGAGGACAGCGTGAGTGGCGACTTGGGTGACGATCTGGTCTACGGCGGTGACGACAACGACAACCTCAGCGGTGGCGATGGCCACGACAAGATCTATGGCGATGAAGGGCTGAACACCATGGACGGTGGCAGCGGGAACGACTTCTTATACGGCGGTGACGATGGTGACTTGATCGCCGGCGGGACGGGCGACGACTGGATCGATGGCGCCTTGGGCGACGACTCGATCACCGCAGGCGACGGCAGCGACACGGTCAAGGGCGGTCCGGGTGAAGACACCATCGACGGCGGCGCCGGCATCGACTTTCTCGACGGCGGCCTCGGCAACGACAGTATCCTCGGCGGAGCTGGCAACGACGTGCTTGACGGCGGACACCAAGATGATTTCCTCGACGGGGGTGGCGGCAACGATTGGCTGGAAGGGGGACTCGGCGACGACACGCTCTACGGTGATGGCGCCGACACGGTCGGCGGCAACGACATCATCTACGGCGGTGACGACAACGACTCCATCTTCGGCGGTCCCGGCCACGACGACCTCTACGGGGGCGGGGGCGACGACACGATCAACGGCGAGGCAGGCTGTGATGTCCTCGACGGCGAAGACGGCGAAGACACTATCGACGGCGGGGACGATCTGGACAGCCCGGAGATCATTGACAACAACGAGTCGGGGTACAGCGAAGAAAATGCTGCCATGTGGGAAACGTGGACGGAAGGCATTGAGTACGGAGAGGACTACCGGGTCCACTTCTACAACCAGTCGGGGTCTAACCCCACGACGGCCACCTGGGGATTTGGAGGCATGCAAGGCCTGCAGGCCGACGTGTACGTCACCTGGGAAGGCGGCGACTGGGGGATTGAGGACAACACCTACCGCGTCTCAGGCAACATGACCGGAACGCTCGACACCCAGCAACCGGATGGTTTCGGCCAAGAGGTGCATGACTGGCAGTGGGCACAGATCGACGTCTCGGTGGCAGGGCAACTGAGCTACGATACGCTCACGGTACAACTGGAGGTTCCTAATGAGGAGGAGCAGCCGGAACAAGCCGGTTGTGCCGACGCGGCCATGATCATGCCGATCTGGCCCGAGTTGAACCTGTGCACCGATTCCAACAACGACGCAAGCATCGACCCCTATCTGGGCGATCCGGACGATCTGGTGGAAGAGAGGCTCCCGGGGCGGCTGATCGCCTTGCAGGGGGAGACACGGGCAGAAGTCCAATTGCGTTTGAAGGTCAACGGGTACGATCTCAATGGCTGTCACTTGGAGTTGACATTTGACGAGAGCATGGTGAGCGTATGGACCGCATCCAGCGGGGGTACTCAGCTTTCTTCGGGCGCAACTTGGCCGTGCAGCAATCAGGACGTGGTGGAGTCGGTCTACGTGACCGGCCTGCAGCCGGGTCGCTCGCTGCTCACATTGGCGCTTCTGGGTTTTGCCCCGCAGCGCCCCGTGCCTGATCACGTAGGGATTTCGGCTTTCGGGGTCGACCTGGACATCGATTCAAACAACGACGGATACATCGACCCGGACAACAGTCTGCTGGGAACCGACGACCCGATTGAAGACATTGCTGGCCAAGACGCCGCACCGGGCAAGATAATCCTGGTCTCTGACGAGGACACTGATGGCGACGGACTGGTGGATTGGGCGGACGGCTTCGACTATTGGCCTACTGTGGCTGCGGACGATTCATCGTCGGCCGCTAGGTTTGTACCTGTGGAACTACAGCTCCAGGGAGGAATCGATTTGGCGGACATCGCGATTGCGATTTCCTATAGCGACTCTGATCCGCTGACCATGGAAGACCCATTCATCCCCCCACAGCACGGCAATCTGCGAATCTGGAAAAAGGACGCTTTCCAGCCGCGGAATCCGCAGTCCGCATTGGCGCATCCTGCCGGTGACTATGTCGCCTCCGGGGTCTATACCGCGGCTGATTTGGGGTTGGCTGTGGGGACAAATAGACTCTATGTGGAGGCAATCAGCCCCAGCACGACCACAGCTGATCAGACAGTTCTTGTGCGCCTCTGCCCGACCGGGAACTCATCGAGTTCCACGTATATGGAAGACCAAATCCGAATCACGACAACACGAATTGAAGTATCTGCAGAATCCGAAACGGTTGCCGCACCCTTTGATGCGTTTGAATTCATCGCTACCGGCTTGCCGGAAGGTATTACGGACGATCACTGTGGATACGGCCCAGACGCCTTCCAGACTTACACCATCAAAGTCTACGATCCACGGTTAGGCTTCACCGAATGTCTGGTGGACGGGACCAGTGTGCCTCTGACGCGAATTGACACGCACTACGAATCGTTCAACTCCTTCGTGGTACTTGAACCGGACGACGCCGAGCTGTTGTTGGCCGATGCTCCGTTGGAAATGTATCTTAAGCCGATTGGAAGCTACTGGTACGGTGCCTCTGCGTTGCCGGATGATGCGGAGGCTTACGTCAATCCCATTCCCTGGGCCGTTGCGGACGATTTGCCCGCGGAGCGTGTTTCGGTGTCCGATGACGTCTTGTCGGTGGACTCCACAGGCGTGGACGGCCAGTACTTCGTCGAATTGACCGATGCTGAGTACTGGAACCTGGCCCAAGATACGACGGTCGAGATTCGTTTCCGCCTGGTTGCAGACGATCCAGCCGGGAACGACGGAGCATGGACAGTCATTGTGGGGGACGATACGGAGTACTGGGAAATCGGCGTTCTGGCAGACAGGCTAGTCACGTATCCCGGGGGGGTGCGTACAGAGACCTTGTTGCCCGCGTCGTTGCTTACCGGGGTCTTTCACGCATTTCACTTCGAGAAGCTCGCCACCGACTCCAATGCAACAATCTCCATAGACGGCTCGGTCGTTACCATCGAAGAAGGGCAATCGGGCTCCAATGTGGGTCTACGATGGGGTGATCCCGGTGCGGGTGTGCGCGGCCATGTCCAGTACGATTACGTGCAGTGGGAGTACGACAACTCCGCAGCTTCGGAAACCCTCGTATACGAGGTCCGCCCAAGCGACGTTGTGGGATCGTGCGACGCCATTACCGTCCAGAGTGCGCATCCTACGGTACGGTACAATCCCCACACGGTGAAGACAAAGGCCTCCTTCGCGCAAATCAGGGCTGCGGCTACCCTCGTGAAGGAGACGATTGTGGAGGTCGAAGCGGAGTTGCAGAATGAGCAGTGGACGCCCGCCGCGGGAAGCGACGTTTTCGCCTACGGCAACGAGCTACATCGCCGAGTGGCGAATAAGCTGGAAGAGTACGAGATTTCCGGCGGTGGAATGTTCCGAGCAGGAGTCGGGGTCAAGTTTTCTGACAAGACAATCACGAGATTCAACGCAACGAATGGAAACCAACACTTTCTGGCGACTGACCTGGTGTGGTTTGAGCACGGCTACAAGCCCCGTGTAGGCGACGCCTTGGATCCAAGCCGATGTATGGCATTTGAGGTAAAGACTTCTGCTGGCAAGAACCCGTTTAGTGCCATTTCGCTTCAGCAGCGAGGAAGGTATCATAGGGTTTTTGGCAGAGGGCGAACATGGGCAGCCATGTCGAAATACGGGCTCCACGGCGGCGTCATGGAGATCAACGCGCGCTGGAACCGGCGGATGAAGCTGTTCGGATTAATCGGCCTAGCCAGCAGCGCCTACGCCGTCCTGACTCTTGACGACGGGCGACTCCATGCAATGGACGATCAATTGGAGAACGATATCAAGAGGCTGCGAAGGACACGGAACAACCCGGAAGCGAACTTCCAGGCTAGAGTCGAACTCATGGAGACGATCGTGCAGTATCTTGACGTTTGCACGGGGGGGCAGTCAAATGAGATCATGGGCATTGCGCGACGAGCCCAGTTTTACAGAGCACTTGGCGAGACGTTTGGTACGAACGAATAGCACGAACACGATCTTCGTCGTGAGCCTTCCTGGTGGACGACAAGTTGCCAGGTAGGCGTCGCGGCTCTGGCGGCTCGGGAGGCCCTCATGTCGAATTATCTTCTTTTGGCTCTGCTATTACTTGCCATGGCCGCGTCGGCCAACGCGGACACTCCGGAGGAACAGCTTGAGGTCAAGAGACTGCTCGAAGACTTGGGCGCCGAGGTGGGAGGCGAGAACCAGTTCCTGATTCCAGAAATTGGGCCGGCAATCGTCAAGGGGCCGATCGACTTCGTCAAGCTGGAGGGAAAACAGTTTACCGATGAACATACCGGGCTCGTAGCGCGACTGCCAGACGTGAGGCAACTGATTATTGAAAACACGAGCATCACCGACGCCGGGCTGATGCGCCTGCGCGGCCTGCGCCGCGTTTCCTGGTGTGACATCCAAGGCAGTCCAGTGGGCGATGAGGGACTTCAGTGCCTCGCGGGATGGAAGGAACTAGGGCGACTGACTCTCTCGGATCTGGCAATCACCGATGCTGGGATGTGCTGGCTGAAGGATTTGCCGAAGGTGACTTATCTGGGGCTCTTTCGGGTGCAAGTGGGCGACGATGGCCTTCGCCAAATCCTCGGCTGGAAGGACCGTCTCGAAGGGATCTCACTGTGTCAGATTCCCCTTACCGACGAAGGACTCGCGTACCTGAGCGACTTCCACCAACTTGATTGCCTGCAGGTCGACGGGGCACGGATCACAGACGCCGGGCTGGCTCATCTTGGTGGTCTGCGGAAGCTGAAGAGCCTGACCCTGGAGGCCAACTCGATTAGCGACGCAGGGCTGGCACATTTGCACCATCTCGAGCACCTGGAAGATCTGAGTCTGAGAAACACCAGGATCAACGGTACCGGGCTGCGTCACTTGGCCGCGTGTCGCAAGCTTTGCTGGATAGACCTCTCAGAGACGCGTCTGGACGATGCAGGACTTGCAAATCTGACACACTTTTCCGAGTTGAAGGATCTATGGGTGCAGGGCACACCGATCTCCGGCACCGGGTTTGAGTATCTTCAGAGTCTTAAGAATCTGGACACGCTACTGCTAGCGAATACCCGATTGACGGATAGCGGCCTGACGTGCCTTGGCAAGCTGGACTCGCTCGAGAGTCTCCGCCTGGATGGCACTAACATGACAAGTGCTGGCCTTGCCCATCTTGGCCGTCTGACAAGTCTCACGGACTTGGACCTCAGCGATACGGCCGTCGATTCACAGGGAATGGTTCATCTGAGACACCTTGGCCGTTTGTGGCAACTGCGTCTGAACGGAACTCGAGTGGACGACTCGGGTCTGGTACATCTGGTTGAGTTACCGAAGCTGTACATTCCTGGGCTGGCAGCAGAGGGGATTACCGATGCCGGACGACTGCGAGGGCACCTGCAATCAGCCTGGCTGCGCGAACACAACCCGGAAGTTGGCGAGTTGCAGCGGAGGGGTGGGAAGCTGTGTGTCGGACGAATCCCCACCAGACTCCGCGTCGAGATGGTTGGCAAGCAATTCGACGATGTCTACGCCGTGGCATACTTCGCCAAGGGCGGTAATAGCGAATGGGATCTCGAGATCTGTCTTGGCAGCAGCCGGATTACGGCCAGGACAGTCAAGGCTATAGCCGAATCGATGGCCGAGGTGCTCAAGGAACTCGACCTCTCGGACACGGAGGTCGGCGACGAGGCGCTTCGGCAATTGGCGTCGCTTTCCGAGATCTCGCACCTGACGCTCGATGGTACGAGAGTAAGCAATGCCGGACTGCGGCACCTCGGAGCCCTTAAGAAACTCGAGCATCTGTCGTTGCGAAACACGCAGATTGACGCGACGGGCTTCCGCCATCTCGAGGCGATGCCGAGTCTCACGACAGTGCTACTTGAAGGGACCAAGGTCCCACCCTCAGCCGCCGCCGAATTCGCCAGGTCTCTTTCTGGGCGGCGGGACTAGCCGCGTTGCGCCGTGCGCGTGGTCGAGGTCCCACGGGTCAGCACGTGGCAGACCACCACCAACAGCAGCGGGTATTTCAGCTATCGACCCGAAGGCCTCGTGCCCGGGCAGGTCACGATCCGGGCCCGGGCGCGGGAGCTCGACAGCGTGACCAAGCAGTGGGTGGTCGGCGACTGGGAGCCCTTTACGTTGACCTACGACCGGGCCAATCAGCCGCCCGAAATCGTGGCCGTTGAGCTGGAGTTGGCCACAGATTTCGCCGACTCCGGCGGCGCGGGCCCCTGGTCGACCGATCCCACGTTGCAGGGCCGGGTGACCAACGACGGGCCCGTCGATGCGATCATGGTGGAATTCGACCTCGATATCGCCAACAACGATAACGTGGACTTCGACGACGTCGTCGACGGCACGGCGATCACCGACGCCGACGGCCGCTTCTTCCTCTCGCCGGCCGGTCTGGAGCCCGGCTCGATCACGGTCCGCGTCCGGGCCAAGGAGTATGGCGAAAACGGGGCCGCGCTGTACAGCCACGCCGACTGGGCGACTTGTCCGAGCTACACGTTCGAGCTGCGGCCCTGGAGCTACGAAGTCACGACGTTGGAGCTGGACACCGATCCCGGCGGTAGTTCCGATCCCGACGACGACGGGGTGACGACGAGTCCGCTGATCCAGGGAAGCGTCTCCGGGCCGGTTGCCGACCTTTCGGGGATCACGATCGAGCTAGACGTCGACGGCGACGGCGAGGCCGATGGCAATGTGCAGAGCGGGGGTGATTCGGGCGGCTTCAGCTACACACCCGATCCGGCCGACCTCGAGGAGGGCCTGGTCACGGTTGGGGTGCGCGTCGTCGCCGACCAGGACGGCTGGCCCCAGTACGGCAGTTGGACGTCGGTCGCCTTCGTGTACTATCAGGACGATGGGGCGGAAGACCCGTTCGGCCTGACCGAGGCCCTGGCCCTGGCTGCCGATCTGGCGGTGGACGATCCGGCGGACCCCGACGATCCGGGCGACCCGAACTGGCGGGATCCCGATGCGACGTACACGGCCGCAAGCTATGCCGTCCAGACGACGTATCGCACGGACCTGGCCGCGCACACGCTCGCCTACGACACGACCGTGGCCGATGCGACCTGGTTGCGCAACACGCAGGTCCAAACGGCCACCGACACCTACAACTCCCTGGTGGCCACGGCCGAGGCGGCCTACACGGCGGCCGTCACCCAGGCCGGCAGCGATTTTCAGGATGCCCTGCAACAGCTTCCCGCGGAGCAGCGCACCAGCTACCACGTGCAGGAGTTTGCCTGGGCCGCCGCCCCGTACGACAACGCCCCGACCCTTCCCGACCCGAGCACGCAGCCACTTCCTCCGGGCGCCGCGCCTGCGTACGACGGATTCTCCTTCGACTTCACCTCGGACCCGTATCACCGGGAGGCCATGGCCATGGCCGCGGCCAGCTACACGGCAACGATTCGCCAGTCAGATACGGCTTTGGCCGCCGCCAGGCAGGAGGCCAAAGCGGCGCTTGACGCGGCCCTGGCCGCGGCCCAGGCAACGTATGGCCAGAAGCAGGCCGAGATCCGGCAACAGTACGAAACGGATATTCAGGCCGGAACTCCGCCGTATGACCTCACCGTTGCCCGGGCGGCCTATCGCGACGCCGTGCAGGCCGCCTACAACGCGTACATGGCCGTCTACGCCGTCCAATACGGCCTGCTGCAAAACGCCGACGTCACCGCCTCGACCCAACGGGCCTGCCTCGAGGCGCTGGCCACGGCGCTCAATGCCCGGGACAAGGCGATCTCCTCGGCGGAAGAGGACTTCGCCAACAGGCAAGCCGCGGTGATCCGGTGGCAGCAGCAGCGGCAGATCGAGGCCGAGCAAGACCGCGATCTGGCGTTGGCCCAGGCCGAGCGGGACCGGGCCATGGCCGAGGCCGCGGCCCGCCGCATTCACGCCGAGACCCTGGCCGGGGCGACCGAGACTCGGGCTCAACAGGCGGCCGACGCCCAGGAGCAGCGATGGCAAGACGAGATCGACTCCAAGGAATCGCGGGTGGATGCCTTCGCCAGCGCGACGGAGAATCTCGGCGAACAGGGGAGTTCCTCGGAGGCGGCGCGGGCCGAGTATCAATCGGACGTGGTCGACCACCAGCAGACCTACTGGGGCAACGTCATATCCGCCCATTCCACTTACGCCGACGCCGTGGCCGCCGCGCTGCGCACAGAAGCCGAAGCCGTCGCGGCGGCCGCGGAAAAGCACGCCCAGGAGGCGGCCGACGCCCAGTACGATCGCACGACGGCCCGAGCCGAAGCCACCTGCGACCGCGAGCTTGCCGAGATCACTGCCGAGTGGGACCTGGCCGACGAAAACGCCCAGCACCGGAGGACCCAGCAAGACGCCTTTGCCGACGCCCAACGGGACTACGACTTCGACGAGGCCCAACGCATGGAGACGGATACTCTCAAGCGGCTGGCCTTGGCGACGAGGTGGCTCGCAATCACGCAGATGGAGGAGGGCCACGCGAAGAACGTCGCGCAACGCGACTTCTGCATCGACGAGTTCACCCACGACCGGACGGACGTCGCCCAACGAGAGCAGAACGAGAAGAACCTGCAAACGGCAAGGAACAACGCGGCCAAGGCGTATCGCGACGACTGCCTTGCCTCCGAGGAGACCTGGTTCGGCACGATCGCCGATGCGGCCGCTGCCTACGAGATCGCCCTGGCGCAGATCGACCGCGGCTACACGGTGGCCGTGGTCGCCTCGGCCGGCGATCGCGACAACGCCATCGCCGCCGCCGCGGCCACCCGCGTCCAGCAGGTGGCCGGCCTCGAGAAGCAGTATCTCCACGACAAGGCCCAGCAGCAGGTCGGCCGCGACAACAACGAGGCCAGCGCCTATCACGGCTATGTCAGCGACCTGGCGGACGACTATCTCCAGGAGGTGACCGCCTGGAGCGACGGCTCGCCCTGGGGCGTCTATCAGGTGGCGCTGGTCACCGCCTCCAAGGACCGGGCCGTGAGCCTGGCACTCTCCCACGTGACCTACACCTCGGACGTCGGCATCGCCTCGACTGCCTGGAACGATTCGGTCACCACCGCCGACGAGACCTTCACCAACGCGGTGGCCGGTGCCGACAAGGCCCGCACGGCCGACTTCGTCCATGCGCTGAAGCGCCACACCAGCCGGGTCGCCGCCGCCCGCGTCGTCCACGCCGTGACGGCGGCCAATCTCACCTCCCAGCACGACAAGGACGTGGCCGCCAAGGACCGGGCCTATCGCGAGGGCGAGTCCGTCGGCGGCGTGGTCACCGGAGGGGTGTTCAACCTGGATACCTCGCGGCTGAACGATATGGCCGAGGCCGAGCGGGAGTACGAGGCCGGCGTACAGCCGGAAGATCCCACCTTCGGCGATATCGAAGTCTATTGGATTCGTTACCGGCGGGACGAAGAGGAGATCACCCCATCGGAGGCAAACGAGCAGACAGCGACCCATTGGGTACAGGTCGAAGAGTACAACGAGCAGCTCCGGCAAACGTGGCACCAGGAGCAGGCCGACATTTACCAACAGTGGGCCAACGACCAGGCCGCCGATCGCCAGCAGTGGACCAACGAAGTCGGTCAGTTGAACGTCGATTGGACCGGCGCCATCGCCGCCGCCGATAGCGCCCTGGCCGCCGAGATCCGCCGCCAGGACGTCCAGCTTGCCAACGATCGGGCCGGCGCCGCCGTGGCCTATGCCCAGGCGGTCGCCGCCGCGTCCAAGGCCCAGACTCTCGGCTGGGCCGCCGCCGACCAGACGCTGACCACCTCCGTCGCCGCCGCCGACGCAGCCGACGCGGTCCGCTGGACCGCCGCTGAAAACGCCGCCCGGGAACAGGTTGCCGGCGCCTTCGGCACCTACGAGCTGGCCCTGTACACCAACCACGCCACCGCGCTGCAGTCCACCGGCGATCCGCTGGCCGACTACATCGACGAGGTGGCCGACGCCTATATCGCCTGGGCCCAGGCGGTCAAGGCAGACCGCGACACGTATCACGACGACCTCACCCTGGCCAACGAGGCCCTGACCGCCGGCCTCAACAGCGCCAACACCAACCACACCTCGTCGGTGGCCACGGCCAATAGCCAGTATACGGGCGGCCTGGCCGAGGCCGGACGAGGCTGGTCGATCGACTCGGCCAAGGCGTCCGCCTATCTCGACCGCGACAGCAGGGCGGCCGACGCCAATCTGGTCGAGGCCCGGGTCAACGCCCAGGGGGCCTACGACTTCGCCCGGGCCGTCGCCGACCGTGGCCTCGACGACGCCAAGGCCGCCGCCGATGTGGCCTGGACGGCCGCCGTGGCCGATCAGTACGCCTGGCTCCACCTCCATCCCGACGCCGATTGGCCCTACGGCTATCCCCTGCCCTCGGCGATCGTCGACGCCAACATCGCCGTCGCCGACGCCGCCCGCGAGGCCCTTCACGACACCGCGGCCTATCCCCACGCCACGAAGATCCGCGACGCCCAGATCGCCAACGCCGTCCGCGTGGGCAACGCCGAGGTCCTCCGCGCCGCCGCGCTTGGCGCCGTCGAGACGACCTACGTCGGCAGGGTCAACGCGGCCGAGCTCGATTTCGCCAACGGTGTGAAGGCCGCCGAGGACGTACGGGCGCCCCTGGTGGCCAACGCCAACATCCTCCACGCCAACACCACGGCCACCGTCTACGAGGGCTACACCAACCAGCTCGGCGGCGCCGATGTGACCTACCAGGGCGATCTGGGCGATGCCTACGTCACCCTGGCCGGGACAGTCGCCGGCCACCAGGCCGATTACCACATCGCCCTGGCCACCGCCGCCCGCGACCAGCACACCCAGGGCACCTTCCCCTGGGACCACGCCGACGCCCGGCTGAGTTGGCTTACCAGCCTCAAGCCCGACTACGAGGCCTTCGTCGAGGACTCCGCCGGTTCGGACGCCGACTACGACGACGGCGTGGCCGGGGCCGTTGCCCAGTGGCTCGACCGTCTGGCCCATGCCGACGTGCTCTACACGGACGTTGCCGCCCCGGTCGACGCCAACTACGTCCGCGACGTGGTCCAGGAGGGCCCCGCCTATCAGGTCGACGTCGTCGGCCGCGAGAACAGCCGCCGCGCGTCCCTGGCCGCCGCCGACCAAACCCAGCATGCCGACGACGCGGCCGCCCGCAGGACGGAGCTGGTCGCCCGCATCACGGCCCAGGCCGAGTACGAGGTCGACCGCGTGCGGATCACGCCCGTGCTTGGCGGCGTGCCCTTGGAGGAGCACCCCTACATGATCGCGGCCGCCGCGACCCGCGACGCAACCCTCGACCAGGCCGCCCTTGCCTTGGCCACTCAGCGGGCCGACATCGACCAGGTCTGGACCAATGGCGTGGCGGCCGCCAACCGCGACTTCATCGAGGGCAACGCCCAGGACGGCAAGCAGCTTGCCGACGGCCTGGCCTCGCTGGAGAAATCCTATCGCGAAACCCTCGCCGGCCACGTCGCCGCGTGGAAGAACGACTACGCCGATGCCACCGCCGGCAGCTACAGCCAGCAGGAAGGTTTTGGCTACCTAAAGGCCCTGATGGTGGCCGAAAACCAGTGGCAGGCCGACGCGTCGGCCGCCTCGGCCGAGTGGCTCCAGGCCGGCTACGACCAGACGGCCGCCCAGTGGGCCGGCCTGGCCGCCGACTACCCAACGCTGCCCTGGGCCGGCTTCCAGGCCGATCTGTCCGACACCCTGGCCAACTGGTGGTGGGACCCCCAGGCCGGCCCCGAAGGCGAAGGTTTCAAGCAGGATTACCTCGAGTGGGTCGAAAACACCAACGCCTCGTGGGACGGCTACCAGGACGCGGCCAACGCGGCCTACGTCACCCAGACCGCGGAGCTGGCCGGCTCCGCCCAGCGGCTGATCTGCGGCTGGACCACCGGCATCACCGGCCTGGCCGCCGCCGACCAGACCCGGGCCAACGCCGTTGCCCAGGCCTATGCCGATTACGTGGGGCTGCCCGGCGGGGCCCACGGCATGGCCGACGCGATGGAGGACTACGCCCAGGGCGTGGCTCAAATCCATCGTGACGACGCGGTGGCCCAGAAGATCGAACAGCTCGAGGGCACGCCGGCGCCCGAGATCGAGCCGGCCCTGGCCGTCGAGGCCGCCGCTTACCGGGGAGACGCGGCCGCGCTGACCATCGTCGGTCGCAATGCCGTCGCCGCCGCCGCGCTGGACTACGCCAACACGGTCTATGCGGCCGGCGGGCCGTTTGTCACTTTCCACCAGGAATCCCACGCGGCGGTCAAAACGTTCCTCGACGCCGAGACCGACGCCTTTGCCGACACGCGGATCGCCATCGCCGGCTGGGACACCACG
>JAFGPY010000190.1 GCA_016935955.1 Planctomycetota bacterium | reverse complement strand
CGTCCATGGAAGCCTCCCGTGCGCAAAGTTCCCAACCTTTGCATCGGAGACTTCCTGCGCTCAACTCAAGTCAAGGGAAACTCCAGAGTAAAGCGGCCGAGGCGGATTTCGGAAGAATGGGCTGGGATGGCCCCGGACGGGCCCGGAAACGGGTCAATAACCCAGTTGTCGCAGGCGGGCGTCCGAGAGGCCGAAGTGGTGGCCCACCTCGTGCAGGACCGTGCGGCGGATGCCGTCGACCAGGTCAGCCGGGGCGTAGGCGGCTTCGAGGTTCCTGCGGAAGATCAGCACTTGGTCGGGCAACACGTTGCCGTAGGCCGTGTTGCGACGGTCCAGCGGCACACCGACGTACAGGCCCAGCAACAGCGCCCCGGCTTCCAGGCGGACGCTGGCCGTTTGCTCACGCGTCGGCCGGTCGACGACCTGCACCTCGATGTTGTCCATCAGCTCGGCGATCTCTTCCGGCAACGAATCGAGCGCCTCGGCCACGTGGTCTTCGAATTCTTCGCGGGTCAACGTCGGGTCTCTCCAGCGGCGACGCCCCGGCAATCGGCGCGGTCGCCGTTCGTCGGCTACAGCAGGGGCCATATCAGGGCCAGGGCCAACAGCAGCAGCGACACGATCACGGTGCAGATGCCCAGCAGACCCAGAACGTTCCGCGTGTCGGGGCCCACCCCGCGAAACGGCAGGTCCGCCAGAACGAGCACCTTCACCAGCAGCTTCAGCGGCAGGAGCAACAGGCGAACCAGCCACGGAGGCCACTCGTCGGTCTCCTCCTCGGCCGCCGCGTCGCCCTCGCTGCGCCGCTTGGAGTCGTCGGCCTCCTGGCCTTCCTCGCCCTGACCTTCCATCAGGGCCGCACGCTCGGTCTCGGCCACGGCCTCGATGGCCGCAGCGCTCGGGGCCACCGCGTCGCCGGCGCCTTCGGCCGCCTGCGGCTGCTCTTCGGGCGATTCGCCGCCCGCTGCGGGCTCCGCTGCCGGCTCGGCATCCGAGGCCGGCGCTTCCTCGCTTTCGCCGGGCTGGTCGGCTTCGGCGGGTTGCTCGACCTCGGCCTGTTTTTCCTGTTCGGCGGCCAACTGCTCGACCTCGGCGGCCGCAACCTTATCGGCCTCGTCCTCGTCGAAGGTCATGCCCATGGCCGCCATCTGGGCTTCAATGTCGTCGGCGTCAACCGCCTGGGCCGATGCGGCCACAGCCTCCGTTTCTGCCTCGGCGGGCTCGCTCGGGGACTGTTCGCCCGGGGTCTCCACTTCGTCGGCGCCGGCCGCAGCAGCGGACTCGCCTTCCTCGGCCGCAGCCTCGGCGCCGGGATGATCCAGGTCCAAGCCCATTTCGGCGATCTTGCGGCTGATGTCGTCGTCCGATTCGGCCGCCTCGGCGGTCGTCGCAGCGTCGTCGGCCTGGACCGCAGCGGCAACCGGCTCGGGCTGCGCGGCCGCTTCGTCCGCCGGCGGCTCGTCGCCGAACGCGGCGTCCACCTCGCGTTCGATTTCGGCCTTCAGCGCCGTGTCCAGTTCCTCCGGCGCCGGTCCACCTTCGGCAGGCTCTTCATCAGGCGGCGCGGCCTCGGCGTCCGTCGGCTCTACCGCTTCGACGGGTTCCGCATTGACCTCAAGGTCGCCTTCACGGGTCGTCTCGTCAACCGCCTCGGTCTCGGGCGGCGGCTCCGCGGCTTCTTCCTCCGCGACCGTGTCCACGACAGCGGTATCGTCCTCGGCGGCACTCTCCGTTTCCGCGGCCGCGACGACCTCATCGGCCGGAACATCGTCGGCTTCCACGGTTTCGGGCTCTCCGGCGGGGGGAACTTCCTGCTCCGTCGCAGCAGCGTCGGCCTCGGCCTCGGCCGCAGCATCCGCCTCCCCATCGGCGGGATTCTCGGCGCGGTGAATGTCCTCCAGCAGGGCCTTCTCGATCTCGCTCTCGTCGATTTCGTCGTCGTCGAAGCCCAGATCCATCGCGTCGGTCGGCTGCTGCTGAACGTCCGCGTCCGCACTGCCGGGCTGCTCGTCGGCGGCCTCAGGCGGCGGTGCCTCCGCAGCGTCGGCGGCATCGGGGGAAGCTTTTGTGTCCTCGTCGGCCATCGGTCCCCAGAGTAGGCATTGCGTATTGGGCGGCGCGCTGCTCTAATATGTGCCGCCGCGCGGCCGTCGCTCGCCCCTGGCCGCACGGTGCGGACAGACTGCGGGCGCGGTCCTTGCGTTGCTATTGTATTCGACGTTCGGTAACGGGCGACTTTAGAGCCTATCGCGACACGCTCTCGGCCCGAGGAGTTTCCATGCCGCCACGGTTCTACTGCCCGGACCTCGCGGGAACGCAAGCGGTCATCGAAGGTGACCAGTTGCACCACCTGCGAACCGTCCGCCGCTTGGGGCAGGGCGACGAGGTGGAACTGTTCGACGGCTGCGGACGCCTGGCCCGCTGCCGGCTGGTCCGCTTGGATCGCCACGGCGCCGAGGCCGAGATCCTCCAGACGCACGACGCGCCGCCACCGGCCGCAAGGCTGACGGTGGCCACGGCTGTGCCCAAGGCCGGACGCATGGACACGCTGGTGGAGAAGGTGACCGAGTTGGGAGTCACGGCCATCTGGCCGCTGGACTGCGAGCACAGCAGCGTGGCCGATAGCGGCGAAGGCAAGCAGCAGTCGTGGCGACGGCGGGCTGTGGAGGCGTGTAAGCAGTGCGGCCGCCTGTACTTACCGCAGATCGCGCCGCCCATGAGCCTGCAGGATGCCCTTGCGGGCATGGGCCGGGAGGCCGTCGTGCTGCTGGCCGACCCGTCGCCGGACGCTGGGCAACCGGCCGCCGTGCTGGCCGACGTGCCGGCCGGGGCGGACTTGGTCGCCTTCATCGGCCCCGAAGGAGGGTTCACGGACGCCGAGCGGCAACATACTATAAGGTGCGGGGGCCGTGCCATACGGCTGGCACATGCGGTTCTCCGTATTGAAACTGCGGCTATCGCCATGGCGGCGGTCGTGGCGGCTTGGCGGCGCAACGAGTAGGCCAGGGGAGGGTTTCAGGCCGCGCCAATCGTATGGCACGGCACGCGCCGTTGCCCTGCGAGGTGCGCCGTGGTGTATGGCTATACTGAAAAAGGCATTAAGCAACAGAAATTCAACTTGGCCCTCTCAAAGGGTCGATAGACAAGGTGCGGTTCGGGCGCTGTTTGCCGACGTCCTTCACGATTGGGATGGCCGGGGTGTGCTGGGACGATCGGGATGGGCTGGGATGGTTGGGATGGACGTTACCGCGATAGTCTGTGCAGAGAGGTGGGGCGCCGAGTCCCGGCTGCTGGGCCGTGAGGCCTGAGCTGCAAGGAGACGACTGTGAGCGTATCGAATCATTTCATTGAGCGTGGCGAGAGCATTCCGGATTCGTTGCGCGACGAGCCGTGGCGTATCTTTCGCATCATGGGCGAGTTCGTCGACGGGTTCGAGATGATGGCCCGTGTGGGTCCCGGGGTGAGCATCTTCGGATCGGCCCGCGTCCACGAGGGTCATCGCTACTACGAGTTGACCCGCGAGACGGCTCGTCGTCTGGCCCAGGTGGGCCAGACGGTGATCACTGGCGGCGGGCCGGGCATCATGGAGGCCGCCAACCGCGGGGCCGTGGAAGGGGGCGGCAAGAGCGTCGGGGTAAACATCGTTCTGCCCTTCGAGCAGAAGGCCAATCCGTACCTGACGCACTTCCTGAACTTCCGGTACTTCTTCATTCGCAAGGTCATGTTCGTCAAGTACGCCCGGGCCTTCGTCATCATGCCGGGCGGCTTCGGCACCATGGACGAGTTCTTCGAATCGATGACGCTGATCCAGACGGAGAAGATTCCGGGGTTCCCGGTCTTCCTGATGGGCAAGGACTACTGGTCGGGTCTGTTGGACTGGATTCGCGAGGTGATGCTGAAACGTGAGCGGTTCATTTCGCCCGACGATCCCGACCTGTGGACCGTGACCGACGACCCGGAGGAGGTGGTAGCCAAAGTACTCGATTTCACCCCGGCGCCGACGCCGGACATCTGAACCGTGCTGTGAATGGGCCAGGGACCCATTGACGTAAGTTGCCGCAAGCACTTCAGAGGGGGTCTGATGAGCAAACGGAACGCACCGCGCATGGTAACGGGAATCATCCTCATCCGCGCAGCAAGGGAGAAGGTCCACGACGTTGCCCAGCAACTGGTGGGTCTGAAAGAAGTGTCGGAGATCTACAGCGTGGCCGGGCGTTGGGACCTGGTCGCGATGGTCCGCGTTTCGTCCCTCGAGGCCCTGGAAGACGTCATCGCCGGCCACCTGGCCCATGCCGGCGGCATCGTTGCTACCGAAACGCTGGTCGCCTGCCGCGCCTACAGCAAGGTCGACCTCGAGCGGCTCTTCAGCGAATCCGGCTAGCGCGCCGGCGCCGCGCCTCGCGCGGCCTTCCGCGCCCGAACTCCGGTACTGCCCGCCGCCCTGCCGCCGACCACGACCGCCGGCCGCGGCATGGTTCTTCTTCACGCCTGGAATTGTGACCCCCGCCACCTTGATGCCTCGCGCCGCCATGGTAGACTTGGCCCCCGTGTGGCGTGTCTGAATCATCACATGCCATGGGCGCCGCCGCACGCTTCGTCGCCGACGATTGTCAGGAGAACCGATCATGGCCATGACCGGCCGCGAGATCGTCCGTCGTTGTGTCCACTTCGAGGGTCCCGAGCGAATCGGCATGTCTCTGCCCGATCCGTTTCCGCACGACGTAGCCACCTGGGGCGCGCTGCGCCTGCCGGGGTTCGACGAGCGGCGCCGTAGCGAGGGCGACACGGAATACTGGTTCGACGAGTGGGGCTGCATGTGGGGCCGCATCTGCGGCATCAGCAAGGGCGAAGTCGTTCGCGGCGCGATCACCGACTGGGCCCAGCTCGACGACTACGCGTCGCCGGACTTCGGCGACGAGCGCCGCTACGACGAGGCCCGCCGCGTGGTCGCCGCCAACGGCGACAGGTACCTGATCGCCGGCCTGCCCGGCGGCTGGGTCTTTGCCACCGCACGCTATATCCGCAAGATGGAACAGTACCTGATGGACCTCGTTCTCGATCGCGACAAGGTCGACCGCCTGCACGAGATCATCGTCGCCGAAAACGAGAAGGTCATCCGCAAGGCCGCGGAACTGGGCATGCAGGCCATCATGGTCTGGGAAGACTGGGGCACGCAGACCGCGCCGCTGGT
>JAFGPY010000189.1 GCA_016935955.1 Planctomycetota bacterium | reverse complement strand
TACTTCCGCATCAGCGACGCCTACTCGACCGGATCGAGCATGATGCCGCAGAAGCGGAACCCCGACGTGTTGGAACTGATTCGCGGCAAGACGGCTCGCGTCTACGGCGACCTGGTGACGCTGCTGGTGCTGGTCAAGGGCCAGCCGCATGCCTACAATCGCGACATGCAGGAGGACAAGCCGCCCGTGTTCGATGCTGTCGACACGGTGCGGGGCTGCCTGGCGATGGCCGCCGAGATCGTCCGCGAGGGCAGTTTCGACGGAAAGCGAATGCTTGCGGCCATGACCGGCGGCTACTGCGACGCCACGGTGCTGGCCGAGTACCTGGTCGAGCGCGGCGAGCCTTTCCGCAGTGCCCACGGCATCGCCGGCAAGGCGGTGGCGGCCTGCGCGGCCAAGGGTCTGGAACTGGCCGACGCCCCGCTGGACCTGCTTCGCGGATTCAGCCGCCGCATCGACAAGGACATCGCCGGCTACCTCGGCGCCGAGAACGTCGTCAAGCGCTACCGCAGCTTCGGCAGCGGCGGCGCCAAGGGCGTGGCGTCGGAGATTCGTCGCTGGAAGAAGGAACTGGTGTAGCAGCGCCGCACATGGCGAGGGTGCCATGCTTCTCCTTGGAGAAGCATGCGAAGTGTTCTGTACGATCATCTTGAAACCGGGTGCCATGCCTGCCCCTGCAGGCATGCCGAGAAGGTGGCACGCGGCACGCATGGCTGCGGGGCAGCCATGGCACCCCTGCAAGGTCGGGATGTATGCGAAATGTTCTGGGTGACGGGCATGGCGGCCGCCGCCGTGTCGTCCCCGGACCGGTGGGCCTGGGAGAGGGAAGGTAGCGATGGACTACTTCGAGTATCGCGGCGGCGAACTGTACGCCGAGAACGTACGCGTGGCAGACATTGCGGCCAAGGTCGGCACGCCGCTATACGTCTATAGCCGGCGGACGCTGCAGGAGCATTACGAGAAGATCACCCGTGCGTTCGCTCCGTTGGACCCGACGATCTGCTACTCGGTCAAGAGCAATTCGAACGTCGCGATCCTGAAGGTGCTGGCCGACCTGGGCGCGGGCTTCGACATCGTCAGCGGCGGCGAACTGTACCGCGTCATCAAGGCCGGCGGCGATGCGTCGAAGTGCATCTACGCTGGCGTGGGCAAGACCAACGACGAGATCCGATTCGCGCTGGAGCGAGGCATCTACATGTTCAATGTGGAGAGCGAGGCGGAGTTCGAGACGATCGACCGCCTTGCGGCCGAGATGGGTCGCACGCCGCTGTGCGCCCTGCGGATCAATCCGGACATCGAGCCGAACACGCACCATTACACGTCGACGGGCAAGAAGGAGTCGAAGTTCGGCGTCGACGTCATCCGCGGCGAGGAGTTCTTCCGGCGGTACCGCGACGCCAAGGCCGCGCGCCTGGTGGGCATCCACCTGCACATCGGCTCGCCGATTCCCACGGCAGCGCCGTACGTCGAGGCCATTCGCAAGGCGCTGTTGCTGGTGGAGCACCTGAAGGCCTGCGGCATTGCGATCGAGGTGCTCAACCTGGGCGGCGGGTTCGCCGCGTGGTACGAGAGCGTGCAGAGCATCATGATCGACGATTACGCCGAGGCGATCGTGCCGCTCGTGAAGGACGCTGGCCTGAAGATCGTCCTGGAGCCGGGCCGCTTCATCAGCGGCAACGCAGGTATTCTCGTGGCCGAGGTCCAGTACACCAAGACCGGGGGCGACAGGAAGTTCGTGATCGTTAACTCCGGCATGCACCATCTGATTCGTCCGCCGCTGTACGGAAGCTGGCACTTCGTGTGGCCGGTGGCGCCGGGCGAAGAGATGACGCCATCGGACCGCAACCGCGAGTTGTCGCTCGCGGGACTCGACAAGTGCGACATCGTGGGACCGATCTGCGAGTCGGGCGATTTCCTGGGCCAGGACCGGCAGTTGCCGCCGGTGACTCGCGGGGACCTGCTGGCGGTCTTCACGGCCGGAGCCTACGGCATGACCATGGCCTCGAACTACAACTCGCAGCCGCGACCGGCCGAGGTGTTGGTCGACCACGATCAGTTCCGCGTGGTCCGTCAGCGCGAGACGTACGAGGACCTAGTCCGCGGCGAAGGGTAATCGCGATGCGTTGGAGCGGGACGGGGATTTCAAGAGACTCGTCGGCAGGGCAAGGGCTGTTATGAGCGACGATCAGGACATGCTGTACTTCGCCTACGGCGCCAATCTGAGCCGCAATCACATGTTCCTGTGGTGCCCGCAGGCCACGCCCCTGTCGCGGGCCACGCTGGGCGACCACCGGCTGGTGTTTCGGTTCTGGTGCGATGTGATGGCGGCTCCGGGACGCAACGTGCCGGGGTGCCTGTACCGACTGGGCGACGGCGATCTGAAGTGGCTCGATGAGTACGAGGACTGTCCGCGGCTGTACGAGCACGTGACCGTTTCGGTGACGACCGACGAGGGCGAGCGCGTCGAGGCCATGACCTACAAGATGAAGGCCGGCCAGGCCTTCGCGCCGCCAAACCAGGACTACCTGGCCATCGTCCACGTCGGCTACCGCGACTGGGGCTACGATCCGAGCATTCTGCCGCGCCTGGAATCGTCGTGAGTCCCGGCTTTACGTCGGGTCCGCTGCCCCGACTCACATAGTTGACCACCGCACCTTGCCGCTGAACGATTTCGCTTGCGAGGGCGGACCCCTTACAGTATGGTACCGGCCTTTTGTGTCATTTGCCCGGGAGGTCCACAGCTTGACAGACGAGCAGGTTGAGATTCGCAAGGCCAAGATCGCCGACGTGGAGCGGATCCACGCCCTGATTTCCCTTGGCGCCGCCGATCAGAAGATGCTGGCCCGCAGCCGCAGCGAACTGTACGAATCGCTGCGCGACTTCTTCGTGGCTGTGCGCCGATCGGACAACACGGTCGTGGCCTGCGGAGCCCTGGCCATCACCTGGGTGGACCTGGCCGAAATCCGCAGCCTGGCTGTGGACACCGACGTGCAGCGACAGGGCTTGGGCCGTCGGATCGTCGCGGCCTGCCTGGCCGAGGCCCGCAGCCTGGGCGTTCGCCGCGTCTTTGTTCTGACGTACCAGAAGGAGTTCTTCGAGCGGCAGGGCTTCGCGACCATCGCCAAGGAAGAGCTTCCGCACAAGATCTGGTCGGCCTGCCTGAAGTGCCCGAAGTTCCCCGACTGCGACGAGATCGCGATGGCTTTCGAGGTGCCGCCGAACGGCGCCGCCTGAACCGGCCTGCGGCGTCAATTCCGGCAACGTGCCGCGACGCGGGTGCCATGCTTCTGCTTGTCGTGGATCCCGAGCGACTTCGAGGGGCAGAAGCATGCCGAACGGAAAAGCAAAACGCCCACCGCACAGGTGGGCGTCTTTCGTTTGTAAATCTACGGCTGCGGCAGCCGGCAAACGGGCAGGCGATTACTTCTTCTTCTCGTTGCCTTTGACGGGCACGACAATCACCTGGCCGCACTTCTGGCAGCGAACCTTCTGGCCACGTTGTTTCTCGTCGACCTGCAGCATCGCCTTGCACTTCAGGTTCGGACAGAAGAACGTTATGGGCATGGCTTTACGCGCTCTCCTTGAGCTTCGTGGCCGTGGCCAGCACGTCCTTGTGGCCGCGCACCACATCCTCATCCACCACGTATCGGTATCCGGCTCCCCGACTCGGCAACTCGTACATCACATCCAGCATAATCTCCTCGGTCACGGCCCGCAAGGCCCGAGCGCCGGTGTTGCGGTCCATGGCCCGACAGGCGATTTCCCGAAGGGCGGCGTCGGTGAACTCCAGCTCGCAGTCCTCCATGGCCACGAACTTTTGATACTGTTTGACCAGGGCATTTCGCGGCTCGGTCAGAATCTTGATCAGGGCCTCCTCGTCCAGCGGCATCAGGGGCGTAAAGACCGGCAACCGCCCGACGAACTCCGGAATCAGCCCGTACTCGATCAGGTCGTCCGGCGTCACCTGGTTGAGCAACTCGGACTCGCGGGCGGCGCGGCTCTCGGTCTGGCCGCTCTCGTGGAAGCCGATGGTGCCTTTGCCCACGCGGCGGGCAATGACCTCGGTCAGGTGGTCGAACGTGCCGCCGCAGATGAACAGGATCTGGCTGGTGTCGATCTGAATGTACTGCTGCTCGGGGTGCTTGCGTCCGCCCTGCGGCGGGACGTTGGCCACGGTGCCTTCGAGCATCTTCAGCAGGGCCTGCTGCACGCCTTCGCCCGAGACGTCGCGGGTGATCGAAACGTTCTGGCTCGTGCGGCCGATCTTGTCGATCTCGTCGATGTAGATGATGCCTCGTTGTGCGGCCTCGATGTCAAAGTCGGCCGCCTGAATCAGCCGCAGCAGCAGGTTCTCCACGTCCTCGCCCACATAGCCGGCCTCGGTCAGCGTCGTGGCGTCGCCGATGGCGAACGGCACGTGCAGCACGCGGGCCAGCGTCCGGGCCAGCAGGGTCTTGCCGCTGCCGGTCGGGCCGATCAAGAGCACGTTCGACTTCTCCAACTCGACCGAATCGTCGCTTTCGAGTGAGGCGTTGAGCCGCTTGTAGTGATTGTGCACGGCCACCGAGACGGTCTTCTTGGCCCGCTGCTGGCCGATGATGTACTGGTCCAGGAACTCGCTGATCTCGCGCGGCGAGGGCACCGAGGCGATGTGGGCCGGCAACGTGCCGCTGCGGCGGCGTTCCTGCTGGATGATCGACTGGCACAGCTCGACGCACTGGGCGCAGATGAAGCAGTCGTCCGGCCCTTCAATCAACGGGCCGACCTCGCGATGGCTCTTGCCGCAGAAGCTGCACACCGCGGCGCGGCGAGTCCGTTCGGTCTTGCCGCTCTTGCGCTTCTCGTCGGTCGGTCCGCCGCCGTCGCTCTTGTTACTGGACATAATCAGGTAACTCCTTCGTGCCTCACAGCTGGCGACCGATGTCCCTTATCGACCACCGAACATGGAATTCTTGACCGCCGAGGCCCGTGTAGGGTGGCTGCTTGCAGCCACGCGGTCTGCATAATGCGGCGGCTGCGAGCAGTCGCCCTACAATGTCAGAAGGCCTCTTCCTCGCTCCGCCACGGCCGCGTCATCAGGTCGTGAATGGCCTGCCGCGGACTCTTGCCGGAGAACAGCACCTCGTACACTTGGCCCGTGATCGGCATCTCCACACCGCAACGCGCCGCCAGGGCCACCACGCTGCGCGTCGTCGGCACGCCTTCGGCCACCTGTTCGTTCATGCCTTCGAGCACTTGGTCGAGGCTCTGCCCCCGGCCGATCCGCTCGCCGACGGTCCGGTTGCGACCATGGGCGCTGACGCACGTCGTGATCAGATCACCCACACCCGCCAGGCCGGCGAACGTTTCCCGCCGTGCCCCGAGGGCCACACCCAGCCGCGTCATTTCGGCCAGCCCGCGGGTCAGCAGCGCCGCTTTGGCGTTAACGCCGATCTCCAACCCGTCGCAGATGCCGGCGGCCAGCGCGATGACGTTCTTCAGCGGACCTCCCAGCTCAACGCCCAGCACGTCCGAGTTGTAGTATACCCGAAAGTAGGGATTTCCCATTGCCTCTTGTACGGTTTCGGCCAGGGCCTGATCCTCGGCCGCCACGACCACGGTGGCCGGCATCCGTCGCGCGACCTCAAAGGCGATGCACGGCCCGCTCAGGACGGCGACGGTCCGTTGCGGCAACACGTCGCCGATGACCTCGCTGGGTCGTTGGAGGGTCTCGTTCTCGATGCCCTTGGAGACGCTGACGATGGGCGCGTCGGGCAGGCGACTCTTGAGCCGCTGCATCACGGCCCGCAGGTATGGTGTAGGTACGGCACTGACCAGGAACACAGGGTCGCGCGGCAAGTCGGCAGCATCGGCCGTCGGACGAACGCCCTCAGGCAATGGCACGCCCGGCAGGAACTGGCGGTTTTCGCGGTCGGCCGCCAGACGTGCGGCATGATCGGCGAAGGCCGACCAGAGAATCACCTCCGCTCCGCCCTCGGCCAGCAGGCACGCGCACAGGGTACCCATGCCCCCGTCGCCAATGACTCCGACCCGTCTCGTGCTGCCGCTCTTGCTCATGGCCGGTAGATTACCCAACCGCGGCCTCCGGGCCAAGCAGAAACCATGGAGGGGAAGCGAACGGAGCGTCTGCAGCAGTGCAAACGCAGGCGGAGGTTTCGCCTTCTGGCCGACAGGCCCTGTACGCCGGCTAGCCAATACCTATAATAAGGTGCATCGCATCTCGGAGAGCCAGGAGGCCGCAGACCATGAGACACAAACGCAAGAGGAGCAGCGCGCCGACGTCGCATCGTGCTCCCGTGGGCGCGGTGCCGGGGACGTTTCGCATCGACCCGAACGCCCCGCGGCCGGTCATTGACGTCATGGCCTACGGCCCCGACGACTTCGTCGCCGAGGAGATACGCGACCTGACACACCTGGAGGAACTGCTGGCCGCCTGGCCGGTCGTCTGGGTGAACGTCTGCGGATTGGGCGACGAAAAGGTGCTCAACCGGCTGAAGGACCTGTTCGGCCTGCATCCCCTGGCCCTGGCCGACGTGGTCAACGTCAGTCAGCGGTCCAAGGTCGAACCGTACGGCGACCTGCTGTTCGTGGTCACGCGGATGGCCACGGTCCAGGAGCACAAGCTTGACACCGAGCAGATGAGCATCTTCCTGGGCCGCCGCTTCGTCCTGACATTCCAGGAGCACGTGGGCGACTGCCTCGAACCGGTTCGCGACCGCATCCGCCACAACGCCGGGCGCATCCGGAACCTCGGCACCGATTACTTGGCCTACAGTCTGCTGGACGCTGTGATCGACGCCTATTACCCGCTGCTGGAACAGTACGGCGAATGGCTCGAAGACCTGGAGGACCAAGTCATCTCGCACCCGGACGTCAACACGGTGCACCGCGTTCGCGGCGCGCGGCGCGACCTGCTGACGCTGCGTCGAGCCCTGTGGCCGCAGCGTGACGCCGTCAACGCTCTGCTGCGCGACCCGTTGCCGCAGGTGGCCGACGAGACCCGCATCTACCTACGCGACTGCTACGACCATGTCTCGCAGCTGATCGACATCATCGAAACGCAGCGCGAATTGGCCGCCGGCCTGCAGGACGTATACCTGTCGACCGTCAGCAACCGCATGAACGAGGTCATGAAGGTCCTGACGGTTATCGCCACGATCTTCATCCCCCTGACGTTCATCGTCGGCATCTACGGCATGAATTTCGACCCGGACCGTTCGCCCTGGAATATGCCCGAACTCCGCTGGGCCTGGGGCTACCCGGCCGTTCTGGCGGTTATGGCTACAGTGGCCGCAGGCATGCTGGTCTATTTTCGCCGCCGAGGCTGGCTGGGCGGCGGGCGGCGGCCGCGGGGCGATGACGAGCCCCCGGCGGGGCCCTGACGGGTCCCGCGTCGCGGGGCCTTATTGAAGGCTTGTTTTTTGTTGACACCCCCTTTATCAACCCTATAATCGCCCTTTCCAACAGCTTGACTAAGCTGGGGTTAGGCAGCGCGCGATGCAAGATTGCCGCTGTCCCTAGGGAGAGTATGCACGCCGATTTCGGAGCACGAGCTTAGCGGATTGCTTCCCATGAAAAAGGAGATATCCATGATGCTGACGACCCAGATGCGAGTGGCTTGGGTAATGGGTCTGGTGTTGGCTGTCGTGTCGGCGGCAAGTTGGCCCGCCGTGGTGCTTGCTCAGGATGAGGACGCAACGACCGCGAGCGACACCGGCGGTGTGGAAGTCAAGGCCGACGCCCAAGGCAACGGCGTCATGGGTCTGCCGGAGGCCGAAGCGTCGCTGGACCTGCAGATGAGCTTCCAGCAGATGGTTCACTACTGGAAGATCGCCAAGTTCGATCTGGCCCGCACGTTCGCCCAGGCCGTCGTCCAGGCCAACCCCGAGCCGACCGTGCTGCTGAAGCTGGTTGAGCATCCGGAAGTCGGTTACGTCCTGCTGAGCCAGATGGCCGTTTCGGAGGATGCCGAACTCGTCGAAGCCGCCAAGCGGCTGCTGGCCACGGCCGACGAAGGCATCATGATCAAACGCAAAGATCACGACCGCATGGTGGACGCCCTGAAGGCTCTCGACAAGAACGAACGGTCCTACCAGATTAATCTCCAGAAGCTGCAACTGTCGGGTGAGTACGTGGTGCCGCCGGCCCTCGGGCTGCTGGCCAGCGCCTCGGAGAGCGCCCTGCACGACGACATCATGCGAGCTCTCGTGGAAATCGATCGTCCCGTGGTTTATCCGCTCGTGATGGCCCTGGAGACGCCCGACAAGGACCTCAAGCTGAAAGTCATCAGCCTGCTCGGAAAGCTGGGTTACAAGATGGCCCTGCCGGCCCTGAAGGCCCAGATCGACATGGCCGACCAGGACCCGGACGTCAAGGCGGCGGCCACTGCGGCCATGGCGGCCATTGGCGGACCCGCGGTCGTCCAGCAGTCGGCTGGACAGCTCTACGGCGATCTGGCCGAAGCTTTCTACTACAACAAGATTACCACCGTCAGCGACCCCAAGCGGCCCACCACCGATGTCTGGGGATGCAACACCGAGGGAGCGTTGGCCTATCGCCCGGCGCCGACCGAGATCGTCAACGAGATCGTTGCCGCCCGCTGCTGCGAGTTGGGCCTTCGCGCTGCCCCGGATTCGCCCGAACTGGTGGCCCTGTGGCTCAGCATCCAGGCCCAGATGAACTATGAGCTGGCCATGATCGGCGGCGAGGCCAAGAATCCTTGGGCGCCGGCCGATGTTCCGACTACCGAGTTCTTCCTGCGTTCGGCCGGTCAACAGTACCTGAACCAGGTGCTTGCCCGTGCCCTGAACGACAACCGTGTCGAGGTGGCCGACCAGGCCATCGAGGCGCTGCAGAAGGTCGTCAACCAGGACTTCCTCGGCGCGACGAGCGTTCTGAAGGAAGGCAGCCCGCTGATCCGGGCCCTCGAGTATCCCAACCGCCGCATCCGCTTCAACGCCGCCTTCGCCATCGTGGCCTGCATGCCGCGGAAGCCCTTCTTCGGGGCCGACCGCGTTGTGCCGGTGCTGGCCGAGGCCGTCAACCTCGAGACGGGACGCGGAGCCCTGATCGTCGACGCCGATGAGAACAACCTGAACACCCTGACGGCCGAGTTCCGCAAGGCCGGCTGGAGCGTCGGCACGGCCGCCAACGGCAATGACGGTGTCAGCATGGCTCGCACCATGCCGCGAATCGATACCGTCGTGCTGGGCACCAACGTCGACAACGTGGCCTACACCGAGGTCATCCAGCTGCTGCGGACCGACTTCGCCACGGCCCTGGTGCCGATCGTTCTCGTGAGCGGCGAGGACGAGCGCGTTCCGTTCAGCTTCCTGAAGGAGAACGTCAAGTACATCGACTCGGTGCCGGTCGGAACGAGCGCCGCCGAGATCATGCAGAAGACCACCAAGCTGCTGGCCGATGCTGGCAGCGTGGCTCTGGCTCCTGAGGAGTCGAAGGCCATCGCCCTGCGGGCGGCCGCGAACCTGAAGCTGGTGGCCGGCGCGCGGCTGTCGTTCACGGCCGACGCGGCACGCGGGGCGCTGCTGGCGGCTGCGGCCGGGCAGAACGAGGAACTGGCAATTGCCGCCATGGACATTCTGGTGCCGCTGGCCGACGACGAGATTCAGCAGAAGCTGGCCGACATCGCTCTGGCCGAAGGCGCCTCGAAGCCCATCCAGATCGCTGCTCTGAACGCCATCGCCCAGACGGCGCGGCACATCGGCAACAAGCTCACCAGCGCCAGCGTCACCACGCTGATGAAGAAGATCGAGACCGAGACCGACAACGATATCCGTGATGCCGTCGGCACCGTGCTCGGAGCCCTGGATCTGGAGGCCAAGCTGGCCTCGCAACTGATTCGTGAGCATGCCGTCGAATAAGAGGTTCGGACCCCAAACCCGAGAATGTCCATACGGACGCAGCCCACAGCGGGCTGCGTCCGTTGTCTTTGGCTTGGCAGGACATGGCCTCAAAGGCCCCTCTCTGAAAGCCCCCATCCACCCATTTTCCCACCTTTTTTGTCGCACCTCCGTGATGTGGGCGTGGCATAACCGCTTGTGGAGACTTTACTTACGGCTTTTGCTTGCCGCCGGGCCGCAGCATCCGTTTACTCTAGTGCTGTGAGGTTGTTCTACAGGAGGCGGTCTACGCCGGAAGGAATGGTTTGCTGCAGGGGGAGATGAGTCATGAGCACGATTACCACGACGACGGGCATTCTAACGATGTTGCGGAATCTGATGTCCGCAAACCAGCTCCGTGCCACGAGCATGAAGCAACTCAGCACCGGTCTGCGGATCAACACGGCGGCCGATGACCCGGCGGGATTGATCGCCAGCGAGCAGTTGCGAAGCGAACTGGCCGCCTTGGACAGTGAACTGGAGGGCTCCGCGAGGGCCATCCAACGCAAGGCCACCGCCGACTCGGCCCTGAGCGAAACGCAGTTGCTGCTGGTCGAGATTCGCGGCGCCTTCGCGCTGGCCGCCAACTCGGGCGGCATGAGCGACGAGGAGATCGAGGCCCAGCAGCTTCTCGTGGACGAGGCCGTCAAGAGCATCGACCGCATCGCCGGCGGCACCACGTTCAACGGTGAGGCCCTGCTGGACGGCACGGACGGGTTGTCGGTCTATGCAGCCGATCTCGGCGATGCCGCCACGGGCTACCTTAACAGTCTGGCTTCCGGCGGCGACAACGACATGGTGAGCGGCAACTACGAGCAGGCCGCCTCGATCGTCACTGCGGCCCTTGGGCAGATCAGTCAGGAGCGGGGCCGGTTGGGGGCCGAGCAGGTGGCGGACCTCGAGACGCGAATTCGGTCCCTGCAACAGACGCAGATCAATCTGTCGGCCTCCGAATCGGCGATACGTGATACGGACTACGCTGCGGCCATGGCCAACGAGTTGCGAGGCCAGATTCTACAGAAGGCCACCCTGGGGGCCCTGGCCCTGAGCGCGACGTCGTCGCGGGGAGTGCTCGACCTGCTGGGGTAATCCCTGCGTCGGGCCTGGACTCGATCCGGATCTTGAGAAGACAATAGGCCAGTATGGGGGACTGGCGCCACGCTGTGGCATGGGTTGGCGGGGACCGCGAAAGTGGTTTCCGCCGCTTCTATTGGCGGCTTCGGCCACTCCACGGTTCGTCGCAAGCCGCGTGTTCGGCGTCACTTGGAGTCGCCGGGCAGGGCCTCCTTTCCCCCTAAAGTCCCCCTGAATGATAGTCGATAACAGAGGTGTCGGCGTCCGCCCCTGCGCGGATGGTGTTTGCCTGCGCGGGCGCTGCCGTGGCGGCTGCCGAGACCAAGGGAGAGGTTCGAATGGGGACTATCACGACCGGCACCGGCCTGATCAGCGGCTTGGACATTGCTTCCATCGTTGATTCGCTGATGGAACTGGAAGCCGCTCCGCGCGACCTTCTCGAAGAACGCCAGACCGAGTTGGATGAGCAGCGGTTGTCCGTCATCATGGTCTCGACGCAACTGACAATGTTGCGGTCGAGCCTGGTCAGACTGCGGACAGGGAACGTTCTGGCTGCTGCCACGGCTACCTCGTCGAACTCGTCGATCCTTTCGGCCACGGCCCTGAACGGGGCCGTGCCCGGTACGTACCAGTTCACCGTCGGCCGCACCGTCTCGACGCAGCAGATGCTCTCCAGCGGCATAGCCGATGCCACGAGCACGGCCCTCGGCGCCGGCACGGTCACGTTGCAATCGGCCCAGGCCCGGCTCACCGACGACATGAACCTAGACGTTCTGAACGGCCAGGAGGGTGTCAGCCGCGGTCGCATTCGCATCACCGATCGCAGCGGCGCCTCGGCGATCATTGATCTGTCCATGGCCGTGAGCATCAACGACGTCATCGAGGCCATCAACAGTAACGATGATATCGAGGTCCAGGCGTCGGCCGACGGCGACCACCTGGTGCTGACCGACCTGACGGGCCAGAGCGCCAGCAACCTGATCGTGACCGAGGTCAGCGGCGGCACGACGGCTGCCGACCTGGGGATTGACGGCAACGTGGCGTCCGCCACCATGACCGGCGCGAACCTCATCTCGGTCAATGCGGCGACGAATCTGGGCGTGCTGAATAACAGCTTGGGCGTCGGCATTCAGACGGGCAACGACCTGCACTTCACGCTGCAGGACGGTACGGAATTCAACGTTGATCTCTCGGGCGTCACGACGCTGGGCGAAGTGATCGACGCCATCAATAACGCCTCGGGCAATCCCGGTGACCTGCTGGCCGAGCTTAATGCGGCCGGGGACGGGCTTCGCCTGACGGATGTGTCGGTCGGCGGAGGCACGCTGACGGTCACGAGCGGCAACGGCGGCAGCGCTGCCTTCGACCTGGGCATCCTGGGCAGCGACACCGACAGCGACGGGATCGTCGACGGCGACGCCCTGCTGGGCGGCTTGCAGGACGTCCTGCTGAGTCGCCTCAACGGCGGCAGCGGCGTCGATCGTGGGTCAATCAGCATCACCGACCGCAACGGCACAACGAGCGTCATCGACCTGAGTGGGGCGAAGACGATTCAGGACGTGCTTGCCGCCATCAATGACCCGGGCATGACGGCCGATGTCACGGCGTCGCTGAACAACTCGGGCAACGGCATCATCATCACGGACAACACCACGGGCGGCGGCAACCTGGTAATTGCTGACGTGGGTGGCACGACAATGGCCGCCGACCTGAACATCGCGGTCGACGCCGCGGTCAGCGAGTCGGCCAGCGGGGACCTGAACCGCCAGTTCATCAGTGTGACCACGCGGCTGGAAGACCTCAACGGCGGCACGGGCATCACCACGGGCACGTTCCGCATCACCGACAGCAACGGCCTGAGTTCGGTGATCGACCTGACCCAGGGCAACGAAGTGACGCTCGGTGACGTGATCACCGAGATTAATGCGGCACTGGTCGACGTGACGGCACGGATCAACGACACGGGCGACGGCATCATCCTGGAAGACACCGGTGGCGGCGGGGAACTGCTGAAAGTCGAAGACCTCAGCGGCACGGCGGCGGCGGACCTGAACATCGCGGGGGAGGCTGCCACCGGGACGACGTACATCGACGGCAACAGCGAGGTGCAGTTGACGATCGGGGCGACCGACACGTTGGAAGACCTGGTCGACGCGATCAACGACGCGGGCTTGGCCCTGCGGGCCAGCGTGCTGAACGATGGTTCGGCGACGAACCCGTACCGGTTGTCGTTATCGAGCGAGTGGTCGGGCGCCAAGGGCGGATGGTTGGTGGACCTGGGTGAATTGGGCCTGTCGCTGACGGAGATGGTCAGCGGGCGCGACGCCGTGTTGCGTGTCGGCAGTGGCTCAACCGGCGACCCTGTGCTGATCACGAGCAATTCGAACACGGTCACGGGCGTCATCGACAAGGTGACGCTGGACCTGATGGGAGCCTCGACGAGCACACCGGTTACGGTGACCGTGACGCGGGACATGAGCGGCACGCTCGAAGGACTCAACGAGTTCGTGACGCAGTTCAACGAGGTGACGAGTCAGCTTGCCACGCTGACGGAGTACGACGCCGAAACGATGGAAGGCGCGGTGCTGCAAGGCGACGGGTCGATCATGTCGTTGCAGCAGTCGCTGTACCAGATGATCTTCCACAAATTCGAGGACGTGGAAGGGGCCTATCAGACGCTGTCGAGCCTTGGCTTCAGGATCAGCAGCGGAGCCCAGTTGAGCCTGGACGAGGACCGTTTCACGCAGGCCTTCAACAGCAACCCGGACGACGTCCTGGAACTGTTGACCGACACGACCAACGGAGCGCTGAAGTACATGGAAGACTCGCTCCGCGTCTGGACGGCACCGGCCACGGGCCGCCTGGCAATCCAGGCCGACCGGCTGCAGACTCAGTCGGACACGCTCGGGGACCGCATCAGTGCCATGGACGTGCTGCTGGAGGGCAAGCGCGAGCGGCTGACCAACAACTTCATCGCCATGGAGTCGGCCCTGGCGACGCTGACCAGTCAGCAGAGTGCCGTGGAGAATCTGGCGGCGGCCGTGGAAAGTTGGCGCGATTCGATTAACAGTGGCTAGCCACACGGCTGGCGATCGCGACGCATAGACGTGAAGAACTTGGAATCGTAGGGGTATCAAAGGAGTGCCAGGCCTTGGTGAATCAGAATAGGGCATACATCGAGACGCAAGTTCTGACCGCCCGCCCCGAGCAGTTGACGCTGCTCCTGTTGGACGGGGCCATTCGCTTTGCCGAGCAGGCCAAGGGTCACATTGCCGACAACAATTTCGACGGCAGCTACCAGTGCCTGTCGAAGTCTGAGCAGATCGTCATGGAACTGCTCAACAGCCTGCGACCCGAGAACGCGCCGGAACTGTGCCGCCAGCAAGCGGGCCTCTACCTGTTCATCTACCAGAAGCTGGTCGAGGCCAACATGCGCCGCGACGCCGAGCGGATCGACGAGGCCGTCCGTGTGCTACAGACGCTTCGCGAGACGTGGATCATGCTGATCGAGAAACTCCAGAACGAGTGCGGCGACGAGCGTGCGGCCATGGCCGGCTACGCCGCCGAACCAGTGTCGGCCATTTCGCTGGAAGGCTGATCGTTCGGGCCTCAGGCTCTTGATCCTTGCATCGCAATCCACCGACGGCGTTCGGCGCGACATGTGCCGGACGCCGGTTTCATGCGCCGTTCGTCATCGTGATCGCGCGGCAACGAAAAAGGGCGCCGCCCTTGGGGGCTGCGCCCTGGTACTCCGTGTCCGGCCGTTGAAACGCCGACTATTCGTCAGCGGCTTCCTGCTGCTTCTCGGCCTTGGCGGCCGCGATCTTAGCCTCTTCCTCCACCCGGCGGGCCTCGGCCTCGGCGATTGACTCCTCGCCCTCGACGTGGACCGTCTTCTTCTGGACGACGCGGCGTTCCTTCAGCCGCGTGCTTTTGCCGACGCGATCCCTGAGGAAGTAGAGCTTGGCCCGGCGGGTAACGCCCGAGCGAACGACTTCAATCTTAGTGACTCGCGGCGAGTGCAGCGGGAAGATACGTTCGACGCCTTCGCCCGCGACGATGCGGCGGACGGTGAACTTCTCGTTCGTGCCGCGGCCGCGACGGGCGATCACCGTACCGCGAAAGACCTGGACGCGCTCCTTGTCGCCCTCGACGATGCGGACATGTACGCCCACCGTGTCGCCGATGTCGAACTGCGGCTTCTCGCCCTTAAGGTATTCGGTTTCCACTTCGCGAATGATTTGCTGCGACATGATTCGGCACTCCTGCTTCTGGCGTCCCGAGCCATGGCCGGGACCGTCTTCGTTTGTCGGCAGCGGGAGCACCGCGCGTCGGCGACCGGCTCCTTGCCCATGGTTCATGGCGGCTCTCGACCGCCGATTGCCGTTACCGGACCTCTCAGGCTACGGCGCAGACCAGCAGTGTAGCCGAACAGGCCAGGGAGGTCAAGCAAATTTGGCTGCCCCCGTCCCGTGCCCCCACGAGTCTTCCATCCTGTGAACTGCGGCGGAACCGACGCCGGCAGGCGAAGTTGAGCTGGAGTTTCCCTTGACTTGAGTTGAGCGCAGGAAGTCTCCGATGCAAAGGTTGGGAACTTTGCGCACGGGAGGCTTCCATGGACG
>JAFGPY010000188.1 GCA_016935955.1 Planctomycetota bacterium | reverse complement strand
CGGGTGATCTGGCCGACGATGGCCAGCCCCAGCAGCACGGCCACCAAACCGGTGGTCGAGCCCCAGAGCAGGACCTGGCGCTTCATGTTGACGACATCTTGCATGGCCTCGCGTTCCGGCTCCTGGGCGATCACGGCCAAGTGCAACGTGGAGTTCAGCGAGTTGGCGGGCTTGGGCACCAGGGCGGCAGCGGCCACGACGCGGTTGCCCAACTCGTTGTCGTACCGTGACAGCCGCGTCGCGGGCGGCTTCGCCGAGAAGGCATCGCGAACCAGCTCAAGGTCCTTCAGGTCCTGTCCCATCTTCAACGGCGACGCCTCTTTGCCTGGGGTAACCAATTGCGGATGGGCCAGCAGCAGTCCGCGCTGGTCGACGAGCATCAGGTAGCCGGTCTGCCCGAGCCGCGTGTCGCGCAGCAGTTCGCTGAACGGGTCTAGTCGCCACTTGGTGACGACCATCATGCGGCCCTCGCGGTTGGCCGTCATGACCAGCAGCGGCGGTCCCTGGTCGCGCCGCTCCAGGTTGACCAGCACTTGGCCGTACGGCGTGTGCTCGTGGATGCCGACGAGCAGCGGAATGGGCTCGTTGACCGTTTCCTCGTTTCGTTGCGTGTACCATCCGCCGTCCGGCGCGTCGCCGCCGGCCCCGACCATCGAGGCGTCGGGGTTCTCGTTCAGCCAGTCGCGAACGACGACCTCCCGGCGGTCGCGGCCGGCCTCCAGTTCGGTCAGCCTGTCGCTCAGGCCGATGACCTCGCGGATGTTGTCGTTGATCTTCAGCTGCACCGCCAGGGCGCCGCTGTGGGCCTGGCTGCGCGTCAGGTCGGCGACCTGGCGTTCGATGGTCCTGGTGCTGAGCTTGATGACCAGCATGCTCGGCACGCAGACCGAGACGGCGGCCGTCAGGACGACCAGGATGATGAGTTTGTGACCCAGTCTCAGATGATTCTGCATAACGGTGCTGCGTTCATTGGTCGGCCGCGCGGCGGCTCAGGCCGGCCAGACGACGGCGCAGGTAGTTCTCGAACGTCGGCAGACCGGCTTCGGTCCAGGCCCGTTCGATAGCCTGTTTCATGGCGTCGTTGCGGTCCAGAAGGGCCTTGTACTGAGCCTGCTCATTCTGCTGGACCATCATCGCGAAGTGCTTGTCGTGCGTGTCGACGACAAACACGAAATCGTCCGTGCCGGAGATGCGGTCCACGCCGAGTTTCATGTGCGGGTAGCTTTCGTTGCCGAGCCGCAGGTTGTACCGCTGCACCTGACCGTCCTCCTGACCTCCGGGGAGTCGCTCAAATCGTTCGTCGTCGAGCAGCCCGTGGCCGCTGAGTCCCGGCGGCAGTGTGGCCCGCAGCCGCACGGCGTCCGACGTGGCGCCCTGTGGATAGGCCAATTGGAGGTAGACGGCGACGGCCTGCGAGAGAAGTTCGCTCGTAATCTCCTGGAGTTTCAATCGCAGCTCCGAATGCAATGACTCGCCAGGGGCTATTGTACCAGACGCCTGCCAGAAGGCCAGTCCGAGGGTGACGGAAATCACCATGCCTCCGTCCGTCCGTCGGGTACACTTCCTGAAGTGGTTATCGGCCAATCCGGGGAAACATCGTGAACACTCAGGCGGCGGATTTCGGACGGTTGGAGCGGGCCCTGCGGCGAGAAGACGTCGGGCGGCCCATGGCGATGATGGAACTGCACGCCGACGACGAGATCATGACGGCCATCATGGGCCGGCCCACCTCGCGCCGCGACGTGCTCTCGCTGCTGGAGTTCCAGAAGGCGCTTGGCTACGACTACATGAACGTCTACAGCGACCTCGTCCTGGAATTCAACCGCGCCAGCGTCCTGGGCGACGCGGCCGGAGGGCTGGCCGGCGAGCGCTCGTACATCGACGAGCAGCAAGGGCCCATCACCACGGCCGCGGAGTTCGAGGCCTACCCGTGGCCCGATCCGTCGGCGACGACGTGCAGCAACTTCGCCAAGGCGCGGCCGCGGCTGGCCGACGGCATGAAGATGATCGCCCGCTGCCACGGGCCCTTCGAGTGGGGCACCTGGCTGATGGGCATCCAGCAGTTCTGCATGGCCCTGGTGACCGACCGAGAGCTGGTCGAGCGGGTCTTCGCCCGCGTCAGTGAACTGATCGTCGAGGAGGTTGCCCGGATGGTCCGCCAGGACGGCGTCGGCGCCGTCTGGATCAGCGACGACCTGGGTTTTAACCAGGGCACGTTTGTTTCGCCGTCGGACCTGCGGCTGCTGGTCTTCCCGACGTACCGCGAAATCTGCCGCTTGGCCCACGAGCGCGATCTGCCCGTGCTGCTACATTCGTGCGGCAAGCTCGATACCATCCTGGGCGACCTGGTGGGCTGCGGCATTGAGGCCCTGCATTCCCTGCCGCCGGGTCTCTACGACCTGGGGCAATTGAAGGCCGCATGGGGCGATCGCCTCTGCCTGCTGGGCAACATCGACGTCGACCTGCTGACCCGCGGCAACCAGGACGACGTGCGGGCCGCCGTGCGGCGGGTCCGCGACGAGGTCTATCCGGGCGGCGGCATCATCCTCAGCAGTTCCAACAGCATCGCCAACTACTGCAAGGTCGAGAACTACTTGGCCATGGTCGACGAGGCCCGCAGGGCCTAAACCCCGCTTCACGGCTTGTTTTTCCCTATTGCTCCCCGCCGGTGCGGCGAATTCCGGACCGTTTGTTCGGTCTGCGATGCCAAGGTCGTGTGTCACCCACATGCCGTCCCAGGGTGCCAACCGCTTGGCAATATTAATGAGTGCCTATATGATTGGGGTCTTTACCCCACACTGTGACTGGCCGGTATGTAGCGATACTGATAGGGCTGCAACTGTACTGTGATGACACCGGTGGGAAGGAACAGACGGGGGTAACGCGTGAGCAAGACGGCTTCAGACGCAGTTTTCGACTGCATTGCCGCATCCGAGGAGCTACCGACGATTCCAGGAGTGGCCATCGAGGTGTTGGCTCTGGCCAGGAACGCCGACGTGTCGCTGGGGGATATCGCGCACGTGGTCAGCCGCGACCCGGCCCTGGCGGCGCGGATCCTGCGGTTGGCCAACTCGTCGTTCTTCGGGGCCACGGCCAAGGCCGGAACCGTGACCCAGGCGCTGGTGCGTCTCGGCCTGCGGGCCTCGCTCTCGGTGGTTCTGGGCTTCAGCGTGGTAACGGAATTCTCTCACGCGGCGACACAATCGCCGCACATGCGTTGCATCTGGAACATGAGCCTGCTGTCGTCGGTTGCGGCCAAGATCATCGAAGAGCGGACGCGCGGGCACTTCATGGAAGAGGCCTTCACGGCGGCGCTGCTTCAGGACCTGGGCATGCTGGCCATGATCACCACGGTGCCGGAGCACTACGTTGACGTGCTGAATGTTGTCAGGGACGATTCGTCGGTCGAGGTGCACGAGATCGAGCAGTCCCTGCTGGGCACCAACCACATGGACGTCGGGGTCTATCTGCTGAGTATGTGGAACGTACCCGACTCAATCGTCGGCCCGATCGGCGCGCACCACAGCCCCGACGCGCTGCGGCCGACGAACTACGACGACTATCGCCTGGCGCGGGCCATGCAGGCGGCCGACTCGTTGTCGCGTCTGATTTGCCAGGGCCGCACGCACGCCAACATCCTCCGCTGTATTCGCCTGTTCCGCGACTACCTCCGCTGGCCGCCGACGTTCATCGTGCCGTTTGTCCGCGACCTCGTGCCGTCGATTCGTCAGTTCTCGCGGTTGCTGTCGATTGAGATCTCGGACGACTTATTAGGCCAGATGAACCAGGCCGCCTCACCGGAACCCGGCGAGGTGGACGTCTGGAACGAGGCTATACAATCAGTGACCGGCGGAACGCCCGACGATTCCGCTTCGCCCGACCAGGCCACGGTCGGCGGTTCGTGACAACACCCAAGCCGCTGGGGGGAGCCGGCCGTGCAACCTTGCCCGGCCGGCAGCGGCACGTTATAGTGGCTGTGTGGCCGCCAAATCCGACAAGACCAAACGACGCAACAAGAGCCGCAACACGGGCGCCGACGTTGCTCCTGTACCGGCGACCGCTGCCGGGTCGGGCCGGCAGGCCGTAGCGGCCGCAATCGTCCTTGCCGTCGTGACGATCCTCGTCTACCTGCCGTCGCTGCGCGGCGAGTTTCTCAACTGGGATGATGGCACCTACGTTCGTTACAATGGCTACCTCCACAGTCTTTCCTGGAAAACCGTCGGCTGGGCGTTCACCTCCACGCGCTGGGGCACCAACTGGCATCCGCTGACGTGGCTGTCGCACGCGGCGGACGTGGCCGTCTTCGGCCTCGGGCAGCCGTGGGGACACCATCTGACCAGCATCCTGCTGCACGGTCTGAATGCAGCCCTGCTGGTGGTCCTCATGCGGCGGATGACCGGTCGGCTCTGGCCCGCCATCGTCATTGCCGCACTGTTCGCCCTGCACCCGCTTCGCGTCGAGTGCGTCTCGTGGATCAGCGAACGCAAGGAACTCCTTTGCACGACATTTATCCTCCTGACGCTGCTGGCTTACCTGCGCTACGCCGCCGCACCGTCGGTCGGGCGCTACCTCCTGGTGGCGGTCGCGTTCGCCGCGGCCCTGCTCAGCAAACCCATGGCCGTCACCGTGCCGGCGATCCTGCTGCTTCTGGACGGCTGGCCGCTGGGGCGTCTGACCCTGCGACCGTGGCGTTGGCGGCCGGTGATCGAGAAGTTGCCCCTGGCGGCCATGACCATCGGTAGTTGCCTCCTGACGATGCAGGCCCAGGTGGTCGCCAAGGTGTCATTCGACGCCATCGGCCTCGCGCAGCGAGTGGCCAACGCCGTCGTGGCTGCTGCCGCTTACCTCGGCAAGTTCGTCTGGCCGGCTCCGGGCCAGTTGCTGCCGTTCTACAGCCTCTGGCAGAACCTGCCCCAGCGCGGCGTGCCGACCGACCTGCTCGCCGTCTCGGCCGCCGCGCTGGCCGCCCTGACCGTTGCAGCCATTGTCTTGCGCAAGCGGCATCCTTACTTGCTCGTCGGCTGGCTCTGGTACCTGGGCACCCTGGTGCCGGTCATCGGACTGGTGCAAGTCGGGTCGCAGCGGATGGCCGATCGCTACACGTACCTGCCGCTGATCGGTCCGGTGATGGCCCTGGTGCTTCTAGCGGATCATTGGCTGCGGCAACGGGAAGCCCGGGCACGGTCGGCGGCCGTGGTCGCGGCCCTGGCGCTGGCTGGCGTGTGGGCGATCCTGACGATTCAGCAGCAGGCTATCTGGCGCGACACCGTGACGCTATGGCGGTACACGACGAGTCACGGCCGCGAGGCCGACAGTCCGGCCGCGTGGACCCGCATGGGCGACGTCCTGAGCAAAGTGGACCGTTGGTCCGAGGCGGCCGAGGCCTACCGCCGGGCGATCGACCTGAGGGGCGGTTTTGCCGAGGGGCACGCCGGCCTGGCCCAGTCGCTGGCCAAGCTGGGCGACCGCGAGCAGGCGAGGGTCCACGGCGAACGCGCCGTCGCGCTGAAGCCGCACGACTTCCAGACGCTGGTGGGCGTGGGGCGGGTGTGGACCAACATCGGCCGCAACGACGACGCGGTGCGCCTCTACCGGGAGGCCCTGGCCATCGAGCCGGGGAACCTGACGGCCCGAAGCGGTCTGGCCCAGGCCTTGGCTCGCGGCGGCCAGTGGGAGGCGGCGATCGAGGAGTTCGAGGGCGTGCTGGCCGACGAGCCCGCCTTCCAAGAGGCGCTGACGAACTACGGGTTGGTTCTGCTGATGCGCGGGCAGTACGACCGGGCCATCGACGTGCTTCATCGCGCCCTTGAGAACGATCCGCAGGACGCCGACGCCCTGTGCAACCTCGGCACGACCCTGTCGCAGGCCGGGGGTCGGTGGGTCGAGGCGGCGGAGGCCTTCGAGCGGGCTTTGAAGCTGGAGCCCAGGAAACTGGAGGCCTATGTCGGGTTGGCGGAGGTGGCCGAGAAGCAGGGGCGCTACCGCACCGCCGTGCCGCACTGGCGCAAGGTGGTCGAACTTCAGCCGCAATCGGCGGTGGCGCTGTTCCGGTTGAGCCGCGCCCAGGCCGAGGCGGGCGACACGGCGGCGGCCATCGAGGGACTGCAGCGCGTCCTGCAGATGAGTCCCGGCCACACCGGAGCCCGGCAATTGCTGAAGCGCCTGCAGACGCCCGGTCCGTAGGCGGTGCCTCGGGGCCGGTCGCTGGAAAGCGCCGCATAACCTTCAGCGTTCATTTCTGCGGCTGAAACAGCGATTTCCTTTCAGAATCTGAGCCCGAACGCCCGATAAGTGGTCGGTAGCTGTGCCACATGGACGGTGCCGTATGCCCATGGACCGCAAGGATGCGGTTCTGCGATTCCCCGGGCCACGGCCCGGTTTGCTTGTTGCCACGACCACGGAGGGACTAAGGGGACGGGCGTCGCTATGCGCCGCGGCGGCGGTCATGCCGGGTGTGTCCGCCGGATCGGGACTCCGCGTCGGCCCCCTTATTAGTACTGTTGACAAGGATGTGAGTTCTGCTATACTTTTGCTCGGAAGCTTTTGTCTTGACGAGAGATGCAGAGCGGACACGGCGGCCGCCTTGGTCGCGGGGTGTTACGTTCGCGTATTGATCTGTCATTTTTTTGCTGGTCTCCGAAGGAATCCGCGCGGTATGATCGCTCCTTCGGTGGACTCTGCAAGTCGGGTGTTGATTCGGACCAGGGCGAACAAGAAGGAGTACCTTGGCGTGGTCAAGCGAACCCGCATCACCCGTCGCATGCCGACGGCGTTTCTGTTGGCGATTCTTGCAGCCCTGCTTCTGACCGAGGGCTGTGCGCCAAACTGGATCGGCCGTTACAACGAGTTGGCCTTCTGCACGCCGAAGCGCGTTCGCAACCCCATCTGGGATTCCTTCGACGAATGGTACGAGGACCTGCGCTACTGGGTGCAGGAAGAGCTTGAGCAGGAAGTCGACTTCCCGGGGCCGTTGCCCAGCGACCTGAAGCCGCCCGAGGGCAACTACATCCTCGGCGCTTTCGACCTTCTGGAGATCACCATCCTCGACCTTTTCCAGCCCGGCGTGCCCTACGGCAAGCAGGTCCGCATCGCTGAGGACGGCAACATCAACTTGCCCTATGTCGGCCGTGTGCAGGCTGCGGGCCTCTCGGCCGCCGGACTCGAGCAGCGACTGACGGCCATGTACTCGCCCGATCCGCTGGCCGATCCGAAGATCGCGGTCTTTATCGCCGAGTACCGCAACCGCTTCTGCTACATGATGGGCGCGATCAATCAGCCGGGCATGTACCCGCTGCTGACTCCCGACATGGAAATGCTCCAGGCGCTGGCCCAGGCCGGCGGCGTAACGCCGTATGCCGAAGACAACTGCTACCTGTCGCGCCGTTTCACGCCCGAAGAGCTCAACCGCCTGTTGCTTGAGTCGTTTGCCGAGGGGGAAGAGCCCAAAAAGGACGAGTCCGCCGAGGGGACGGCCGCCGACGATTCTCGGGCTGCGGCCGAACCGGCCGCGGAGCCTGAGGCCGCAACCGAGATGACTGCCGACGCCCAGCCGGTGACCGAAGGCCAGCAGCCGCACAAGCTGACGCCCCTGGAGGAGCTGGAACTGCTGACCCAGGGCCGCACGCCGCCGGCCAAGACCGACAATGGCGAAGAGCCGGTCCCGGCTGAAACGGTCGAGGCCCCCGAGACGATCGTGCCGCAGGTGCCGGCCCCCGAGACTCCGGCAGGCGAAGGCAGCAAAAGCGGCTGGGAATTCGTCGATGGCAAGTGGGTCGAGACCAAGAAAACCGCCGACGGCAAGACCACCGAGAGCGACGTGACTGAAGCGGGCTTCACCCTGCCGGAAGACGGCACGGTGGTGTTCGAGGAACTTCCCGAGGCCCTGCAGAAGAAGCTGGCCCGCCTGGGCATCATCCAAGGCGGCGAAGGCCTGCGGCGAATCATCCGCATCGACGTTCGTGCGGCCCTGCAACTGGACCCGACGCAGAACCCCGTGCTCCGCAACGGCGACGTCATCAACTTCCCGGAACCCGCTGCGGGTGAGTGGTACATCAACGGCGAGGTCGTGCGGCGAGGCGTCTACAGCCTGACCGGTCGCAAGCTTACGCTGCTGCAGGCCATTGCGGCTGCGGGCGGCCTGACCGAGGTGGCCATTCCGAAGCGCGGCGAGGTGGTGCGGCGGATCGCGGAGAACGAGGAAGAGATCATCTACTTCGACCTGGCCAAGATCGCCAAGGGCGAGGCCCCGGACTTCTTCCTGCATCCGGACGATTACATCAATATCGGCACCGACCAGGGTGCCATCTGGATGGCCGTGCTTCGCAACGCGTTCCGGGCCACCTACGGTTTTGGGCTGGTGTACGACCAGAATTTCGCCGATATTTATCCCTTCAGAGGGGACATACAGCCTCTGTTCGGCCGCAACTGAGATGGTTTCATCCGGTAGCCGGGCCGCCATTTCTGCCGTATAATCCCCTGCAGGCCGGGACATATGGCAAGGCCCGCGGACGCTCCCCGGCACGACGAGTCGAGGCCGTCCGCGGCCGGCGCGGATACTGTTGACTGGTGCAGGGACGACCTGGTGAACCAAAACGCCCCACAAGACACCCTTCATGACGAATCACTGGCCCGCAAACGGTGGGACGCTATCTGTGCAGCGATCATGCTGTTGCCGCTGGCTCTGATGGCCTTCCAGGGCGACCTCGTCCAGAGCATTGCCGAACGCCGCGACCGCGGCGGCGTCTACAGCGACATCCGCAAACTATCCGTCGAACTCCAGGCCGTGGAAAAGGAACTCAAGGACAATAGCACGACCTCGCGGCGAGCCATCTACCTGCAGGACCGCAAGAGTTCCTTGGAACTGGAGATCGCGAATCTTCGCGAGCCGATCGAGCGGGACGCCGCGGCCTGGAACTTCTCGGTCGTTCACCGATGGCCGCTGGTTCTGCTGCTCGGCCCCCTGACACTGGCGGCGCTGTGGTATCGTCTGGGTGCCGCCGAACGCCGGCGCCTCTACGAATCCGCCCTCGCCACCGGTGCTCGCAACCGCGGGCTGCTCGTGGCCTTGGCGGCCACGGCCCTCTTCTGGCTCGGCGCCTGGCGGTACAGCGTCCTCGACCAGCAGATCATCGCCCACCAGGGCGACGCCGTGCTCTGGCATCCGAGCCTGGGACTGCGCCTGGCGGCGGCACTGCCCACCTACCTGAGCTTGACCTTCTGGTCTGCGGCATTCGTCTACGCTTATGCCGACCGTGACGGACTGCGGCGCGTCTGGCTGCCTGCCGCCGTGTTCGTCGGGCTGATGATTCTGAACTTCGGCAGCGAATCCGGCAGTTGGGTCGACCTGTGGGACAGGCATGCACAGTGGGGCTACGGCTACTTCATCGGTCCCATTGCGGCCATGATCTTCTACTTCGTGCTGCTGGAGAGGGCTGGCCTAGTCAAGATGCCCTCGCGGCAGGAAGGGGCCCAAGCCGACCTTGTCGGGGCTGTGTCCGTGGGTTTGGGAGGCCTGGGCGGCGCCGTGGTCGGCCGCGAGGCCACCGGCAGCCACAACGAGAGCATGCTCCTGACGCCGGCTACCATCCTTGACGTGCGGCCCTCGAAACAGTTTCCGCCGGGCCGGCTGCTTATGACCTGGGGCATCGTCGGCATCGCGCTCGGCCTGCTGGGCCTCGTGGGCGCGCGATATATTGACAAGATCGTCCACTCGCCCGAACTGAAGGAGCCGCTCAGCGCGATTCTGAAGTTCTCCTACGTGCCGCTGGTTCTGGGAATCGCGTCCCTGGCGCTGAGCTTCTGGCAGAGAACGGCCTCCGACCGTCGCGGCGACCTGGCGATTCGTCTCGTGGGACTGGTCATGATCGTCATGGCCGTCGTCTGGCGGCTGCACGCCGGCTCGTTCCACTATATCGCCGACGCCACGATCATTCCGAGCGTCCTGGGTGCGGCTCTGGCCTTGGGCGGATGGCGGCTGGTCCGCGTGGCCTGGGTCGCAATCCTGTTCCTGTCGCTGGCCATTCCCTGGCCCGAACGCTACTACGTGGCCCTGGCCAGCAAGCCGCAGCTCTACGCCGCCAAGATGGCCGAGAAGTTCATGTACCTGTGCGGCTACGACATCTGGCGCAGGGGCAACAGGCTGATCATGGACGCCGCCACGGGCGAAGGCCTGACCGTGGCCGAGGAGTGCAGCGGTCTGAAGATTCTGTTCGCCTTCGTGGCCCTGAGCGTCGTCTATGCTTTCCTGAGTCCGCGGCCCGCCTGGCGGCGCGTCGTGATCTTCCTGTCGTCGGTGCCCATCGCGGTGTTCTGCAACTTCACGCGCGTGGCCCTGATGGCCCTGGTTTACAAGTGGGGCTTCAAGGAGATCGCCCACGGCATGACCCACGAGATGGCCGGCTTCGCCATGTTGCCGCTGGCGTTCCTGCTGCTGTGGGCCGAGATGCGGGTACTCGACGGCATCGAGCGCGTCGCCGACTGGATGGCCGCCGATCCGAGCCGCCAGGCCAAACTCGCCGAACAGAACGAACAGGAGGGGACGAACTCATGACGTCGCCTGTACGTTCGATTGTCTCCCGTGGCCGCGCCCCGCGCCGCCGTTGCCGCGCCGCCGCCGAGGCCGCCGGGCTGTTCATCACCGTGGCCGTGGTGGCCGTGCTGCTGATCGCCGGCTTCGGCTTCAGGGTCCGCGGTTTGCTGAAGGGCGAGTCGTCGCGGCCGTCGACGCCGCTGCGGAAGGCCTTCACGGAGTTCCCGACGGACTTCCTCGACTATCAGTGGCGGCACGGGCGGCTCGATGCCGCGGTCGAGAAGGTGACCGGCGCCGAGGCGTACCTGAAGATGACCGGCTTCCGCAAGAGCGACGGCAGCTACCTGGAGCTCTATACCAGCTATGTGGGCAAGGGGGCTACGGCCGTCGAACACGAGCCGCAGGTCTGCTATGGGGCCCAGGGCTGGCAAATGCCGCACGGCTTCATCCAGGCGAAAATCGACGGCCTGAAGGTGCGGCTCTCGGACGGCTCGTTCGGTCCGCTGCCGGTGAACGTCTACCTGTTCGAGAAAGACGTCGATCACCAGATGGTGGTCAACTTCTATTGCATCAACGGCAAGTACACGGACAGTCGCGTCACGGCCCGCACGGAAGCGGACCGCCCGGGCGGGTTCTATGCCCAGACGCGCGTGACCCTGCCGCTCAGCGGCGTCGAGTGGGCCGAGACCGGCCCCAAGACCTACGCCGACAGCCGGCGCTTCAAACAGGCGGTCGAGGTGCTCCGCTACGTGGTGCCGATCATCGAGGCCGAGTATCTGCCTGTGGCGCCCGGGTCGTCGGCACAGTGACAGTGAGTCTGTCGCCGCGGGGGCGATTCCCGCGACGAGACGAGATGACAGGAGATTGAGCCGATGAACCGCAGGTTGATTGTGTTGGTGATGGTCCTGGTGGTTTCCGGCATCATTGCCGGGGGGCTGTATTGGCTGTTGGCCGGGTCGAAGGATCCGACGGCCGACATCAACAAGGCCAAGGAACTGATGGCCCAGGGCGAGCAGGACCGCGCCCAGTACATGGCGGCCATCCAGTTCCTGAAGTCGGCCTTGGGCGCGGGCGCCCAGGGACGCGGCGACATCTGGACCATGCTGGCCGAATGCTACCAGAAGCAGCCGCAACCGAACTACCCGGCGGCCCTGGACTGCATGCGCAATGCCGCCGAGCGGGAGCCCGGCAATCCGACCTTCGTGCGAAGCTATGCCGAGATGTTGTTGCGCATGGGCCGTCCGCAGGACGCCTTGGTCCAGGCCGAGAAGCTGCTGCAACTGGAGCCCGACAAGGCCGAGCACCAGCGGCTGATCGCCCAGGTCGAGTTCAACCTGGCCAGGGGCGAGCCCGGCATGCTGGAGAAACGGCGGCACATGGAGGCTTCGCTGGCGGCCGCCGACAAGGCCATTGCCCAGGAACCGTCCGACCTGGCGAACTACGATCTGAAGATCGCCCTGCTCGTCAGCGGCATTGATCCCGAACGAAACGACGAGTACTTCACCAAAGCGGCCGAGGTGGCTCGTGCGGCCATCGAAAAGTGCGACGACAAGGTCGGCGCTACGCTGAAGCTGGCTGCCATCTGCCTGCAGCACGCCGGCATGTTACAGACCGCGGCCAAGCCGCGCGAGACCGACGCCAAGATGGCCGAAGCCACGCAGGCCTATCGCGACGCGTTGGCCATCGATCCCAAGAACGTTGCCGCCTTGCTCGGGCTCGGCAACATCTCCATGGCCCAGGCCCTGCGCGACAAGGCCAACCGCGACAAGTTCCACGAGGAGGCCGAAGAGCACTACCGTGCCGCGATCGCGGCCGACCCGACCAGCGATGCCGGGTACTACGGCATGGCCCAACTCAAGGCCCAGCAGAACCGCAATGACGAGGCCCTTGTCTTTCTGCGCGACGCCGTGGCCAAGTGCACGCCGACGGCCGAACTGACCGAGAAGATGCAGATCGACATGCGCCGCCGCGTGCTGACGATTCTGGCCGACATCCTGATCGAGAAGGGCGGCCAGGACCTGCTGACCGAAGCCCGGGCGCGGGTCGAGGAACTGGCGTCCATGAACGTCCCCGAAGACGCCTCCACGGTGCTCTATCTGCGCGGCCGGCTGGCCGTTCGCGACGGCGACCTCCGCCAGGCCCAGAGCCTGTTGCAGCAGGCCGTCGGCCAGCGACCGGAGAATCCCGAGTACCATCGGCGGCTGGCCCAGGTCTACCAGGCTCAGAGCCTCCCCGGCAGGGCCCTGGAAGAGTACGACGAGGCACTGCGTCTGTCACCCTCGCGGCCCGACGTGCGGCTGGAACGGGCCCAGTTGCTGCTGACGCTTCGACAGTTCGACCAAGCCGAGGCCGAGGCTCGGCGCGTGATGGAGGGCACCGGCAGCTACGCCGCGGCAATGATTCTGGCCCAATCCCTGGCCAGCCAGGGCAAGTACGCCGAGTCCATAGCCACGGCCGACCAGATGATCAAGGCGTCCGAGAAGATGCCGCAGGGCTACCTGCTCAAGGCCCAGGTGCTGGTTGCCGCAGGCCGCCCGCCGACCGAAGCCCTCAGTGTGCTGGTGGCCGGCATGGACAAGGTGGACCAGCGGATGCCGCTGTATGAAGAGGCCAGAATGCTCTGCGCGCGGCACAAACTGACGCAGGAAGTCGAGGATATCAAGAAACGCATCGACGCCGACACGTCCCTGACGCCCACGGACCGGCAGCGCCTGGCCGTGTATGACAAGACGCCCGAAGACATTCCGGGAGAACTTCAGCGGCAGATGGACGAGGATCCCAAGAACCCGGATCCGGTCATCAAGCTGGCCACGTGGAGAGTCCGGGAGGGCAAGATCGACGAGGCTCTGGACCTGTATCGCCGGGCCTACGATCTGGCGCTGGCCGCCGGCAAAGACAAGCAGGTCCGGCTGATCTGGGACAACGTCTGGACGTTGCTGCTGGAACAGGAAGGCGGCCGCGAGAAGGCCAAGGAGTGGATCGAGAAGCTGCCCGAAAGTATGGCGATGGAGCGCGAGATGGCCAACGGCCTGATCATGCTCGTCGAGGGCGCCTCCCCGCCGGCCGAGGCGGTCAAGGACATGACTGCCGCCGAGCAGGCACAGTATCGCCTCGATCGCATCAACCAGGCGGTCCGCGTCTTCAAGGACCTCGAGAGCCGCGACGAGCTGGGCACCGACGTTCGCATCATGAGGGCTCTGGGTCGGGCCTACTACCTGCTGGCCGCTCAGCCCGGTGCCGACCGCGAAGCCAGTCTGGCCGAGGCGGAGAAGTACTATCGCAATGTCGTCTCCCTGCAGCCGCTGGACACGCAGAGCCAGAGGTCGCTGCTGGACGTGTACCTGTCCATGCAGGACTATGCCCGCGTCGTGACGCAGGCCAACGAGTTGCTGAAGATCAGCCCGGATGACCCGGTGGCTATGGAGCGGATGGCCCAGGCCAAGCAGATGCAGGGCGACCGCGACGAGGTCGTTCGTCTCCGCCGGCAGATGCGGACCCAGCAGCCCCAGAACACGCGGAACCTGTATCTGCTGGGCCAGATGCTCGAGCAGACCGGCAACGCCGATGAGGCCGAGAAGGTCTATCGCGACGTGCTGGCGATCCAGCCGAACCAGGTCGACACGTCGTTGGCTCTGGCCCTGTTGCTGGCTCGCCGCGGCGGGGCGGGACGCCAGGAGGCCAACACGATCATGGCCGACCTCGAGCAGGCGTCGCCCAACGACCCGGTCTCGTTGCGGGCCATCAGCGCATATCACCAGAGTCTGCGGCAGTTTGACAAGGCCGTCGAGTACGCCAAGCGAGCCCAGGGAAGTATCGCGAAGCCGACCGTCGGCGACGTTCTGTTCACTGTTGCGGCCTATGAGAATCTGGCTGACGCCGCAAGCGACGCCGACGAGCGGACGAAGGTCCTGACCGAAGCTGCCTCGCTGCTCCAGGACTTCCTGAAGAGCAGCCCCGACGAACTGGCCATCCGGATTCAGTTGGCCGACGTGCTGCGTCGGACGCCCGGTCGCGCGGCTGAAGCCGAGTCGCTGATTCGCGACATCGTCAAGGCCGAGCCCAAGGCGATTCATGCCCGGACGCTGCTGGCCCGCATCCTGCTGGACAAGGCCCTGACCGCACGGGCCAATGGCCGCGACGCCGATTGCGACAAGCTTCTGATCGAAGCGCGGCAGACGGTTAGCGGTGTGCTGAACGAGCAACGGGACTACGGCGAGGCCCGCCTCCTGCGAGGCGAAATCGAAATGGCGGCCGACGACCTGAGCGAGGCGGAGACGCAGTTGCGGCAAGTGCCGCGCGGCGACCCGGCCTACATGCGGTCGCTGTTCCTGATCGTGGACATCTGCCGGCGACAGGGCAACCGCCAGACGATGACCTTGACGCTCGGGGAGATCCTGAAGATTCAGCCGCAACACATCCCCACGCGGCTGCAACTGGCGGATATCTACGCCGCCGGCCAGGCGTACGACAGGGTCGAGCGACTGATGAACGAGGGCCTAAGTTACTCGCCCAACAATCCGCAGTTGCAGATGGTTCTGTGCCGCGCGCTGCTGATGCAGAATAACCAGTCGAAGTCGCAGCAGGCCCTGAGGATTGCCACCGACCTGACGCAGCGTCTGCCCGAGAGTCCTGACATCTGGGCCACGTGGGCCTCGGCGATGAACGCGCTGGGGCGCAAGACTGAAGCCACGAGCAAGATCGAGGAGTTGGCCAAGCAGCACCAGGGCGGCGAGGTCCGTACGGCGATTGCCTTCGGCGTTCTGTTGTCGCAGCAGTACGCTGAGTCTGAACGCAAGAGCGATGCCAAGTCGACGCTCGAGGCGCTGATCAGCGCTCACCGCAAAGCCCCCGAGGTCCTGACGGCCTACCGGGAACTGAGCACGTTTATCCTGACGGGCAGCGAGAATGGACAGTTGGCCGAAGCCGCCGTCCTTCTGGAACAGGCGCTCAAAGATTTCCCGCTGAGCGCCGAGCTGCCTCAGACCCTGGTGCTGGCCCGGACTCTGGTCAGCGTGTACGCGATCCAGAACAAGATGGATGAGTCGCGGAAATTGCTCCTCGATGCCCTGAAGGTCGCCCCGCGGTATACCCCGCTGCTGGTGGCCCTCGGCGAACACGACCTGGCCACGGGCAAGGATGATGAGGCCATTGAGATCCTCGAGAAGGCCCTCAAGCTGGACCCCAGCCTCTGGGGGGCGCGGAACAATCTGGCCTGGATTTACGCCACCAAGAAAAACGAGCCGGCCAAGGCCCGCGAACAGATCGACCAGGCCCTGCGGCTGCAGCCGCGGCATCCCTCGCTGCTGGATACCAGTGGTTGGGTCTACTACCTGGTGGGCGACTACAGCTCGGCGGAGCGCGACCTGGAGCAGTCACTGAAGCTGGTTCCAAGCCCGATCACCAAGTACCATCTCGGTATGACGCTTATCAAGCGGTCCGGGGAGACCGATGCCGCCGCCGCAAAGGCGCAAATGACGGCCCGAGCCAAGGCGCTCCTGACGGAGTTCGTCGCCGAGGACAAGGAGGCGTCGCATGCCGGGGATCGAGCGGAGGCCGAAAAAGTCTTGAAAGACATGTAGGGCAAGCCGATAATAAGCAGGTTCGCTCTTTAGGCTCAATTCGAGGACCTATGAGGTAAGAGCACAATGAGTTATAACATTCAACGCCAGACCGTCTCGGATGCCGGGGTCCGGCCTGCCGGCCCGGCCACTCGCGATATGGCCGCTGCGGGCAGCATGCTCAGTCTGAGCGACATTCTCGGCGCCCTGCGACGGCACATGGTGATGATCATCGTGTTGTTCGTCCTCATTGCCGGTGCCGGTACGGCGGCCACATTGTATCAGTACCGATACAATCCGACCTACCAGGCCACGGCGACCATCGTAGTCACCCCGGGAACCAGCGGGTCGCAACAACAGGGCATCATCGAGACCGTCGAGCAGCGGTTGCCGGCAAACGTCATCGAATCGTTCATCAATGACCAGATTCGGCGCATCCGCGAGGACAACGTCCTGCAGATGGCCCTGAGCGAGGGCGTTGCCGACCGGATCATCAGAGAACTGAACCGCGAGACCGAACGCATCCAGGGCGGCGACGCCAGCAACCCCGCCTCACTCGATGAAGCCGACCGCCTCGTCCGCGAGCGGACCAGGCGGATTCGCGCAGCGCTGTTCCCGGAAGGTGAGACGGAAAAGAACTCGATGCGCGCTCGGGTCAAAGAGCTTCAGGAGACGCTCCAGGTTAGCACTCCTTACAGAACGTGGACGATCGAGGTCAGCCTGAAGGGCAAGGACCCTGCGCTGGTTGCCGACATCGTCAACTCCGTTCTGGAAAGCTACATGCTGGCCTATAGCGCCGGCCGCAAGCGGCTCGAGCAGCACAGCCTCAGCGGACTGGTGGCCCAGCAGAAAGAACTCAAGAAGCCTCTGGACGATGCAGCCCGCGACCTGGCGGGCCAGCGGGACATGGCCGTCATGCCGTTCCTGGGCGCCGATCGTCCCGATATCGCCAGCGAGGTGCGGTATTACGAGGACGAGTTCGCCAAGGTGGACCTGGAAGTGGTCCAACTGCAGATTCTCCAGGCCCAGATAGCCGGCGGAGCAGAAGGCGCGGAGCAGGCCCCGCAGGCGACGCACATGACGCCGGAAATGCAGTTGAGGATGGAAGAAGACCGTGCACTGGTCAACCTGCGCGGCGTTCTGGCCACCCTGAAACGCGAGCGCGAGACCTACGTGCAGCAGGGCTATGGCAAGGCGCATCAGGTCGTCCTGGCCGTCGATGCCCAGATCTCCAGGACCGAAGAGGAAATCACGACCCGCGAGGCCGAGCTGCTCGACGTGCTGGTTCGCCAGGAGAAGGAGGCCCTGCTGGCTACGTTGCAGGGCGCCATGCGGCGGCGCGAGGAGATCTCCAAGAGGCTCCAGGATGCCAAAGCCCGGGTCCGCGACATGACATCGGCAATGATCGACTACGAGCGCTACAATCGCGTGTACGATGGCCTGCAGCGCCAGATGGACATGCTGACCGAGGCCATTATCCAGCAGCAGATTCGGGCCGAGGTGTCGTCCAACAGCGTCCAGATCTGGCGCGAGGCCATTCCGCCCGATCGTTCCAACAAGGCCGGGCCGAACCCGCTTCTTTACGTTCCGGCGTCGATCCTGGCCGGCCTGATCGTCAGCATCGGCATGGCCCTGCTGGTCGAGTTGATCGACAACCGCGTGCGGACGCCGGTCCAGGTGATCCGCAACGTCCAGATGACCGTCCTGGGCACGGTGCCCGACGCCAGGGAAGACCAGGCCGCTCGCAAAGCCAGCGACCTGGCGCACGTGACCACCCAGGCGTCGCAGTCGCTGGTGGCCGAATCGTTCCGTCAGTTGCGGACGGCGCTGCTCTACTCGACCGACACCGAACTGAAGACGCTCCTGGTGACCAGTCCCAAGGCCGACGAAGGCAAGACCATCGTGGCCTGCAACCTGGCCGCCACGCTGGCCATGAGCGGTTGCCGCGTCCTGCTCATCGACACTAACTTCCGCCGGCCCAGAATTCACCGCCTCTTCGACCTGCCGAACTCCGTCGGCCTGTCGAGTGTCCTGGCCCGCCTCAGCAGTTTCGGCGATGCTGTCCGCAGCACGAATGTGGCCAACCTCGACGTGCTCAGTTGCGGCCCGGTGCCGCCAAGCCCGGCCGACCTGCTCGGCAGCGAGGCCATGCAGAACCTGCTCGTCGAGGCCCGCCAGCGCTACGACAACATCATCCTCGACAGCACGCCTGTGCTGGTCGTCGCCGACTCCCATGTTCTGTGCAGCATGGTTGACGGCGTGACGATGGTCATCAACTGTCAGAAGACCTCTCGCGGCGTGGCCACGCGTACCAAGCGGATGCTGCTGGGCTTCCGAGCCCGCGTGGTCGGGGCCGTGCTCAACCGCATTCGGGCCCAGAAGGGCGGCTACTTCCGCGAGGCGTATCGCAACTACTACGACTACGCCAAGCAGACCGGTGGCGAGACGCCGGCCATGTCGGCCTCGACGGCACGCACCAGCGCCGCGACGGCCCTGGACGATCTCGGGGCTCCTGGCGGCGACGAACGGCAGTCGGAATCCTCGTAAGGGCGGCAACCGCGCCCGGCGGTCTTCGGTGGGTGCAGCCGCTGATGTCTCTCGCAGGACGACACAACGAGCGGCGGGTCCTCTGCGGCCCGCCGTTTAGCTATCCGTACCACGGAAGCACATGAAGGAGACATTCCGTTGATTAACGTAGCTATTATCGGAGCCGGAGGGTGGGGCAAGAACCTCATCCGCAATTTCGCCGGACTCAAGAACTGCAAGCTCCACACGATCTGCGACCTCGATCCGGCCAAGCTGGCCCTCAACGAGACGCTTTATCCCGGCGTCCGGACGACGCAGAATCTGGACGAGGCCATTGGCGGCGAGTCTGTGGACGCCGTGGTCATCGCCTCGCCGGCGCCGATGCATTTCGATATGGCCCGCCGGGCCCTCGAGGCCGGCAAGCACGTTTATGTCGAGAAGCCTATGACGCTCTCGATCGCCGAGGCCGAGCAGCTCGTGGCCCTGGCCGACGCCAAGGACCGCAAGCTCATGGTCGGCCACCTGCTCGAGTACCACCCCTGCGTCCGCAAGCTCAAGGATCTGATCGACAGCGGCCAGTTGGGCGACCTCTACTACATGTACTGCCAGCGGCTGAACCTGGGCGTCGTCCGCAAGGACGAGAACGCCTGGTGGTCCCTGGCGCCGCACGACGTGTCGGTGGTGCTCTACCTGTTCGGCGCCGAGGCCAAGACCGTGACCAGCCAGGGCCACGCCTACCTGCGGCCCGGTGTCGAGGACGTGGTCTTCACGCAGATCCGGTTCGCCGACGGACGCATGGCCTCGATTCACGTGTCGTGGCTCGATCCGCACAAGATCCGCAAGATGACCCTCGTCGGCACCAAGAAGATGGCCACCTTCGACGACATGGAGTCGAGCGAGAAGATTCGCATCTACGACAAGGCGGCCGACGTAGTGCCGGGATCGGTCAGCTACGCCGACTCGATTGCCATACGCCAGGGCGACATTCACATGCCGATGATCAAGGGCGGCGAGCCCCTGAAGGACGAGTGCCAGCATTTCGTGGACGCCATCATCAACAACACGACGCCGTTGTCGGACGGCTGCGACGGTCTGCGTGTGGTCAAGGTGCTCGAGGCGGCGACCCAGAGTCTCCGGGCCGGCGGCACGCCCATCGAGCTGTAAATCTCTGTGCTGCGGCCGCCGCGCCGCGGTGAGCCGGCATTGTTGGAGGACCTGGGTTGGCGGACACACCCTACAAGGCACACGAGAGCGCCTACGTCGACGAGGGCGCGCAGATCGGCGCCGGAACGCGCATCTGGCACTTCAGCCACGTCATGAGCGGCGCGATCATCGGCCGTGACTGCAGCCTCGGCCAGAACGTCGTCGTCGGCTCGAAGGCCGTCGTCGGCAACGGCTGCAAGATTCAGAACAACGTCAGCCTCTACGACCGGGTCGAACTGGAAGACTTCGTCTTCTGCGGGCCGAGCATGGTCTTCACCAACGTGCTGAATCCGCGGTCGCACATTTCCCGCAAGCATGAGTACCGCCAGACCCTGGTTCGTAAGGGCGCGACCATCGGGGCCAACTCCGTGATCGTCTGCGGCCACACGATCGGTCGCTATGCCTTCATCGGCTCCGGAAGCGTGGTCACCAAGAACATCCCCGACTTCGCCCTGGTCTACGGCAACCCCGCACGCCAGCACGGCTGGATGTGCCAGTGCGGCGTGCCGCTGGAGTTCTCCGGCGGCAAGGCCGCCTGCGGTGAGTGCGGCTGGAGCTATGTTCTCGAAGACGGACTGTGCCGCGAAGTGGGCACCGGGAAGGACGGCTGAGTGGGCAGCGTACTAATTACCGGCGGGGCCGGATTCATCGGATCGTCCCTGGCGAGAGGGCTGCTGGCCCGCGGTCGCAGGGTCCGCATCCTCGACAACTTCGTCACCGGGCGACGCGAGAACCTGGACGACATTCTTGACGACGTCGAGCTGATCGAGGATACGATCTGCTCGGCCGAAGCCTGTCACCGCGCGGCCAAGGGCTGCGACGTCATCTTCCACCAGGCAGCCGACGTCAGCGTGCCGCGATCGATGATCGATCCCGAGAACACCCATCGCACGAACGTCGACGGGCTGTACAACTGTCTCGTGGCCGCCCGCGAGCAGAACGTGCCGCGGCTGGTTTTCGCCAGTTCCAGCGCCGTCTACGGGCCCGAGGCCACGCTCCCGGCCGTCGAGGCGCTGCCGTTTCGGCCTATCAGCCCCTACGGGGCCAGCAAGGCCATCGGCGAACTGTACTGCGCCATGTTCAGTCGTTGCTTCGGCGTCCAGACCGTCTGCCTGCGGTACTTCAACGTCTTCGGGCCGCGGCAGGACCCGGCCAGCCAGTACGCCGCAGCCATTCCGGCCTTCGTCTCGCGAATGCTCCGCGGCGAGCGGCCGACCGTTTACGGCACCGGCGAACAGTCACGCGACTTCACCTTCGTCGACAACGTCGTCCAGGCCAACCTGAAGGCGGCCGAGGCCGACCTCGACGGCCCCGTGGCCGTCAACATCGGATGCGGCCAGGGCATCTCGCTGAACGAGATCATCGCTGTCGTCAACGGACTGCTCGGCACGGACCTCGAGCCCGTCTACGAGCCGGCCCGCGCCGGCGACATCATGCATTCGTGGGCCGACATTGCGGCCGCACGCCAACGGATCGGCTACGAGCCGGTCGTCGATTTCCAGGAAGGATTGCACCGAGCAATCGACTGGTATCG
>JAFGPY010000187.1 GCA_016935955.1 Planctomycetota bacterium | reverse complement strand
GTCACGAGCGGCCCCTTGCCGAGGAACTCCTTGCGGGCCTCGCCGGCCTGCTGGAGCCAGAGGTGATCCTTGCGGATCTGCTCGTTCTTCATCATGTAGATTTCCCAGATCCACAGGGCGACGATCTTCGGACGTCCCATCTGGCTGACGGCCGTGTCGAGGTAGCGGTCCATGACCGACAGGTCGTAGTCGTAGGAGCCGTCGGCCTTGCGGATCCAGCGAACCATCGACTGCTCGTGGCCGATGTTGGTCTGGGCGATCAGCGGCACGTAGACCATGCGGCTGCCGGCCTCGCCGATGGCTTTGAAGGCCTCGCCGATCATCCGCCAGTGCTCGTCGGACCACAACGGCACCTTATAGTACTCCGTCAACGTGTCGGGCGACTCGACCAGGTCGACCCACGTGCGGTAGTCCTGCGTGTCGGGCACGGTCCAGCCGACGACCTTCACCTCCACGGGCACGGCGACCGGCTCGTGGCCCGCGGCACTGATGCGGACCTGCCCCTTGTACGTCCCGGCGGCGGCTGCCTTGGACACGTAGACGGTGATCCACAGGGGCACCACCGCGCCGAAGACCGGCTGTGGCTGGTTGGGTGCCTTCAAGTCGTAGCGACCCGGCTCCCTGGCAACGACGGGAAACTCGTCGAGCGGTTCGTCGAGCAGGGCGGTCAGCACGTCGGCCGAGCACGGGTAGATCGGCTGCTGGTCGGTGTAGGGCGTGATGATGTACTCGCTGCCGTGCGGCACGGCGTATCTCAGGCGAATCGCCGAAGCCGGAATCTTCGCACCGCCGGGCCCGGCCAGGTCGCCGGCCGTCGCCTTCAGGCCCCGTAGCGGCTCGTCGCAGCCGACCACCACCTTGCCCGAGAAGCGGCCGTTCTGCGGAGCGACGATCTGCACCGGACGCAGCGACTCGTTCGGGTCGCCCCAGTCCATGTCGAAGTCCGACATCATCAGGTCGCTGTTGTAGACCTGCATCCCCTTGGGCCGCACGGCACAGGGCGTCAGCCCCTCGCCCGATGCAGCCGTCACCTGGATGCGGCGGACCTCGCACGTGTTCCACATCAGCTGCGGCGAGAGTTCCTTGCTGCCGCGGACCGGACGGCGTAGCTCTTTCTGCACCTTATGATAGGGCGCGCGGACCAGGTCCACGGCCACCACGTTAACGCCCTTGCGCAACAGCTTCGCCGGCAGCGGCACGTCGGCCAGAACGCGCTCGCGGAGGCTTGCGGCCTTGGCCGTCGCCTCGCGGGGCGCGTTTCGTTCGCCGATCAGCTTGTCGCCCACGGCGAAGGCCTCGCGCGGATACGGTTCGGCCAGCGCCTGGCGACCCACAGCCTCTGCGGGCATGTGCTGCCGCGCGATCTCCGTGCCGTTCAGGTAGACCACCGCGCCGCCGTAGTAGCCAAGAGTCAGTTTCAGGTCGCGAACCTTCGCCGGGTCGCTCACCTCGAACTTGCCGCGAAGGCACAGCCGCGCCAGGTACGGCGTCTTAGCGAATCGCAACACCGGAGCCCGCATCCAGCCGCCGTCGTCGAAGTCCGGCCGTTCCCATCCCGCGGCCGGCTCGGCCGTCGGCGTGTCGAGCCATTTGGCGTCAAAGAGCATCGGCCTCGGCCCACCGTCCAGTCCGATCACCGGCGGTTGCAGCACATTGTGCATCCGCCAGAACCCGGCAGTGTCCAGGACGACCGTGGCCGCGGGCTCGCCGCCGGCGTCCTGGGCGGCACAGGCGACCGCCATCAGAGAACTTGTTGCAACCATCAGGATGATCTTCGCCCAACAACCCGTCATTCCTACGCCTCCTGGGTCCGGGCCGCGGACGACGCCAACGCCGCAACCGCAATCATCACTCCGTAACAGGCTCTCATCTCTGCGCTCCTCATGACAACAACCCACGGGCTCCACGCAGGACTTCGCGTGAACTCGGCGGCGCGTTGCAGCAAGGCACAGCGCTGTGGGCATATTGGCCACAACGGCAAGGGGCCACGCGTCTACTTGCCGTCAGGTCCTGAGCCTGCCGAAGGGTAGACGCGTGCTCGTGCGCAACTGACCCCTCGGCACGCTTCTGCGAGCAGAAGCGTGGCCCCCCCTGGCAGTCCTCATGTAGAACCCTACACGGCAGCCGCGTCACTTGCTGATTCTGTAAATGTGCACGGCCAGCGGCTCGAAGCTGTCCGTGAAGGTCTTGCCCTTGGCCGCAACGGTACGATTCTCGTCCACGACCTCGACCTTCTTCGCGGCGAAGTCCAGCGTGAAGGTCGCCTTGGTGGCCTTCCGCAGCACATTGGCCGCGAAGACGTAGATCTGTCCGTCGAGTTCCGTGGCCATGAAGTCCACCCGCCCGTCGGCGGTCTCCTTCTTCTCGATGTCGCCTTCGTACTTGGCGGCGCAGACGGCCGGCGTCAGGGCGGTGATCTGTTTCAGGAACCGCGCCATCTCGGCGAAGTTTTCCTTCGGCGTCGGGTTGAAGTAGTGGAACCAGGTCAGGCCGCGAGCGCCGTGGATGATGTTGCCCCAGCAGATGAGCCGCAACTCCGCAGGCGTCGGCGGCGCGTCACCGTCGGCGCGAATGTCGCACGTCTCGACGCAGGCCAGGAAGGCCGTCAGGTTGCGGTTCCACTGGACCATGCGATCCATGCTCGTGCACATCGTCTCGAAGGTGCCGGGATAGTTCGGATCGTTGCCGCTCTCGACCGGGTAGTAGTCCTGGCTGATGACGTCGGCCAGCAGGACCTTCTGCGGCCCCGGGATGCCGTTGAACTCGTAGGTGTAGCGCTTGATGTGCGCGATGGCCCAGTTGTCCATCGGGCGGGCGAACTTGCCGCCGGTGTTCAGCATCACCGGGTGCTGCGAGTCGTGCTCGTGCGCGAGCAGCGTCCATTTGCGGACTTCCTCGGGCGGGTTGCAGTTGTCGCCGTTGTCCAGCTCCGGCTCGTCGTGCCAGTTCCACAGCAACAGCGCCGGATGGTTCTTCAGGACCTCGACGTATTCGGCCATGGCCACGTGGTCGGCAATCTTCTCCTTGACCTTCTTGCCGGCCTCATTCTTGTAGTAGCAGGTGCCGGTCTCGGCGCCGCCCCGCGGCCAGTACGATCCGCGGACCGGACCGATGACCTTCATGTTGTGCTTGGCGGCCAGATCCAGGACCTTGCGGAATCCATCGAGCGTCCACTGGTCCTTCTTGAAACCCATGCCGTGCAGCGTGTTGATGTAGGGCGACCACTCCTTGATCTCGCTCTCGTCGGTCACGCACCACGGGCACACCGGGAAGAACGGCTTGCCCTCGACGCAGATGGCATTGTTCTCGTCCACGCCCACACGCGGCGCGCCGTCGTAGGGCTTCTCCCATGTCCGGACCGCCTTGCGGCCGTCGGACAGCGAAATCGCCAGTGTGTACTTGGCCGCGGGAAGCTCGCGCAGAATGAGCGTCACGGGCTCGACGCCCTTGAGCCCCTTCTTCTCGGCAATCGTCTTTTCGAGACCCTTGTCGCTCGTGAGCACGGCCTTCAACGATTTGCCGCCGGCCCCCTCGCCGACGTGAACGTAGATCGTTATGCCCAGGCGGGCGTGGAAATCGGCATGGTCCAGATCGAGGTCCGCGGCCTGCGCCGCGGGCGCGGCGGTAAACCACAGGGCCATCGTCAACAGAACAACGGATGCGGGTGTGATGCGTCTCATGATGCTTCTCCTTCTGTCAGATGCTCCGACACGCCCGCGCGGCGGCACGTTCCACCCGCGGCAACCGGCGATCACTTCCAGCTTGTCAGCGGATCGGGCGCGAGCGTCGGCCGGTACTTGGCCCACATGGCGTCGATCCACGGGTCGAACTCCGTCGAGCGCTGACGGACGCCGCCGAACTTCGGGTAGGCGGCCTTGATCTCCTCCAGGGCCTTGGTGTCGTCCTCGTGCATCCAGCGGTCGACGTAGACGAAGAAGGCGTCGTGGTCCCAGACCTTCTCGGCCCCGAGCAGCTTAACGGCCAGCGACTGGCCGACCCAGCAGATGCTCGTGCAGCAGCGACGGTAGCCCTCGCTCATGGTCTTGTTGCCGCCGGGCCAGTCGACCGGCTTCAGGTGCTCGTAGGGGCCGCGATCGATCTGCTTGTCGCCGATCAGCGGATACTGCCCGGTGAAGCGCACCTTGGCCCCGGTCCAGCTCGGGCCGAACTCGACGTGCTCGTCCTCGCCGAACGAGGCCTCGCCGGCGTACTTGCGAATCTGCTGCATGTCCTTGTCGTCGAGCAGCACGGCGGCAAAGACGATCGGCAGCTTGCG
>JAFGPY010000186.1 GCA_016935955.1 Planctomycetota bacterium | reverse complement strand
GAAGAGCACCTGTGCCAGTTGATCGCGACCAACGAGCCGCTGGATTCCATCAAGGACCTGGTCAAGGACGCCAAGTTCATCTGCGGCCGGTGCAAGCGCGTCGCTCGCGACAAGGACAACCTGTGCGACCCCCAGCCGCTGGACTGATCGGCGGAGCCAATGAGTCGACCCACAAAGGGGTACCGGCGGTCACGGGACATCGGAAGTCTCGCGGCCGCCGTCATTTTGTCATGTCGCGTGGGGGGGCCATGTAGCCCGGCCGCCCTCGGCCGGGGACAGGCCATGGTACCGTTGTCTGTCACCACATATTGCAACAGAGTGCCGCACGGGGCCGTAGGGGCACGGCCTGCCGGTCCCGAGTGCGGCCGAGGGGCCGTGCCCGCGAACTACCTCACGGCTTCCCGCATCGCCGCGAAGAACCCGTCGTACCGGTCGTTGCAGATACCGCCGTCGGTCCCGAGCCGCACGACCACCATCCGCCACTCGGGAATCACGAAACAATAGTTGTCCTGATTGCCCTGCATGGCGAAGGTCCGCGGCAGGGCGGAGGGCCACAGCCGCCGCCCGGCGGCGTCCTCGCCGTTGGTCCACCAGTAGTACCCGTACCGCCCCGGCAAGTGGACGTACCACGCCTTCTCGTCCCAGGGCGGCAGGGCGGGGGGTGTCTGCGGTCGCATGGCTTCGTGCAGCCAGTCGCTTCCGATTACCTGCGTGCCGTTCCACACGCCGTCGCAGGCCGCAAGCCAACCCAGGCGGGCCATGGCCCGAGCCGTGATCGCCACGCCACGGTCGTATAGCCCCGACCCGCCGCAGACGTGCACGCCGCGAAGGCCCGTCAGATGGTCGAACGTTCCGAGGTTCCCCCATCGCCACGAGGCGGCATCCAGGCCGATCGGCTCCGCGACACGCCGCCGGAACAGCTCGTCGAGCGGCTCGCCGGCGATCTTCGTCGCCAGCAGCGCCAGCAGGTAAGGGTCCCACGAGTAATGGAACCGCTCGCCTGGGGCGAACAGCGGCGCGTCCGGTTCGAACGGGGCGACGTCGCGCGACGCCTCGCGCGGACGGTAGCCCGAGGTGAACGTCAGCAGGTGCCGCAAGGTCAGCGTCGGATAGTGCCGCTGAAGTGCGGGATAGATGTCGGCGGCCCTCGTCTCGGGCGAGCAGCGGCCGTCCTCGACCAGCAGACCCACCACGAGGCTCAGGAAGCTCTTCGTACACGACCACACGCCGTGCATCCGGTCGACGTCCGAGCCGCACCAGACCAGCAGCCCGTCACGGACGATCACACACTGGCTGTTGCCCTGTGGCCCCGTGATGTGGGCTAGTGTCTCCACGGCTTCGGCCAGCCGCTCACCGTCCAGCCCCACGCCCTCGGGCGCGACCTCCTGCCACTCATTGTCGGGAAACGCCATGCCGCCTTCTCCGTGCCGCTTTGCCTGGGCCAGGTGACAATTATGATTCCGCTCCGTGCGTAACGCAAGCTCCATGCGCATCGCCAAGCTGCGAGAACTCGCGAAAATTCCGTGCCACATACATGGCAACAGAAAACAATAATCAGACATATCGGTCATCACCACATACACGCCGCCGCAGGCGGTCGCCCATCGTCCCACTACTGATAGCGGCGGTCGGTGTCAGGCGTGTGCGTCCCCCGGCCGAGGACTCCTCGGAGTTTTCCCAGGTGCAAACACCCCATAATCGCTCGCTTGGCGGTATCGCGATAAGCTCGACCGGACAAGTCGACTAACTGGCCTTTGCCGCAGGGCCCCGCGATGGGGGGGAGGCGGGTCAGTGGGCTTCGGACGAGCACCCGGGCGCGTCCTGTCGCGCCCGGGGCTTCCCGTCGGTGCGAAAGGAGAAGGCCATGAGACTTGGAGTGAAGCTGGCATTGGGGTTCGGGCTTATCGTCGTGATCATGGTGGCCCTGGGCGTCACGGGGTTCGTCATGTTCTCTCGCGTCGAAGACAACGTCTCGACCCTCACCGGGCACCACATTCCCGCCGTCAAGCACTCGACCGGCGTCGAGCGGTTCGCCTTCAAGTGCATCGTGGGCCAGAAAGACTACCTGCTTAAGCAGGATGAGTCCACGCGCGCCGCTTCGAAAGACGACCTGGCGAAGCTCGTCGGCGAACTGGACGTGCTGAAGACCGTCGGCACGACCTACGACGACGATCGGTTGGTGGATCGGGCCGAAAAGGTCCGTGACAGCGCCGGCCAGTACGACAGTCTGTACGACGAAGGGGTGGCGGCCCTGGAGACGAGCCGCAAGGCCGGCGACGTCATGTCGGCCAAGGGGCGGGACGTCTCGGTCGAGGCTCGCGCGTACCTGGCCGACAAGCGGGCCGAGTACGACGAGGCCACGCAGTCCCTGGCGCTGGCCAACCTGGTCAACGCCACGACCTACAAGGCCCGCATGAACATGCTCGGCTACATGGCCTACAAAAAGGATTCCTACTTCGAGAACGTCGAGCAGTGTCTGAACCAGTTGCTGGAGTACTACGACCGGCTGGAGACAATGCACCCCGACGAGCAGGAGCGCAAGCAACTTGCCGACGCCCGCAAGGCCACGCAGCAGTACCTCGTCTCGGCCCGGGCCTGGCGCGACCAGGACAAACAGGATGCCAACAGCGAGCGTCTGGGACAGTTGCTGCAGGACATGATCGACAAGGGCAGCCTTGTCCTGCGGTGTGCCGAGGAATACCTGGGCCGCAAGGAGACCAGGGTCCAGACCATTGCCAAGGCCGTCTTCATGGTCACCGATGTCGACCAGACGGCTTATCGCATCCGCCTTCGCGAGAAGCAGTACATGCTCAACCAGAACGAGACGGACTGGAAGGAACTCAACGACTATGCGGCCGCACTGAACGCCCTCTACGGCGACCTGCGGAAGGTCTCGTTGACGACGGCCGACGAAGAACGGATTCAGAAGTCCGAGACGGCGACCAAGGAGTACCTGGCTGCGGCCAATACCTGGGTCAACAGCGACAACCGTCTTCGCAAGGAGATTCTGCCCCGGATGGCCCAGCTTGGCGGCGAAGTCCTCACAGCCGCTCAGACGGCCGAGCAGGACGCCTGGGGGGCCTCGGACAAGAGTGCCGAACTCACGACGAACATCGTCTCCAGTTCCTCGCTGATCATCGTCGTTTCCCTGGCCGTCGGTATCGTGGCCGGCGTCCTGGCGACCTTCTTCATCACGCGCGGCATCACCAAGCCGTTGAACCGGGCCATTGAGGGCCTGACCGAGGGCGCCGAGCAAACAGCGGCCGCATCGGGCCAAGTCTCGGCCTCCAGCCAGTCGCTGGCCGAGGGCTCCAGCGAACAGGCGGCCAGCCTGGAAGAGACCTCCTCCAGCATCGAGGAGATGTCCTCGATGACCAAGCAGAACGCCGTCAATGCGAAGGAAGCTAACGCCCTGGCCAGTGAAACCCTCACGGCCAGCGAGCGGGGCAGCGAGGCTGTGCAGAGAATGAGCGGCGCCATTGGCAAGATCAAGGCCAGTTCGGACGAAACGGCGCGGATCATCAAGGTGATCGACGAGATCGCCTTCCAGACGAACCTGCTGGCGTTGAACGCCGCAGTTGAGGCCGCTCGTGCCGGTGAGGCCGGCAAGGGCTTCGCGGTGGTGGCCGAGGAGGTTCGCAACCTGGCCCAGCGCAGCGCCGAGGCG
>JAFGPY010000185.1 GCA_016935955.1 Planctomycetota bacterium | reverse complement strand
CAAACGCAAGCTCGCCGACATCGGTCTTTCGCTGGGCATGGACCTCCAAGGGACCATGGTCACCAAGAAGGAATAAGTCATGCGGCATTGCAAACAAGGCAGGAAACTCAATCGCACGCCGGCTCACAAGCAGGCCCTGTTGCGCAGCTTGGCAGCGGCGCTCTTCGAGCATGAGGCCATCGTCACCACGCGGCCGAAGGCTAAAGAGGTGCAACGTTTCGCCGAGCGGCTGATCACGGTCGCCAAGCGAGGGCAGACGGGCGGCAGCAAGCTGGCCTCGCGACGCCTGGTGGCTTCGCGGCTGCAGGACGAACTCATGGCCAAGAAGGTCTGCGAGGAGATCGCCCCGCGGTTCGCCGATCGCGCCGGCGGGTACACCCGCATCCTGAAGCTGGCCCGTCCCCGCAAGGGCGACGCCGGCATTCGGGTGCGTCTCGAACTGAGCGAGATCAAGGTCGCAGAGAAGGAAGAGCCGAAGAAGAAGTAAACGGTAAACCGGCCGCGCAGGGGTAACCGCTCCTGCGCGGTTTTTCTTTTTCCGCCTTCGCGGGGAGACCGATCATGGCAGCCGATCCGCAATGCATCTTCTGCAAGATCGTCGCCGGTGAGATTCCCTCAGCCAGGGTGGCCGAGTCGGACACGGCTTATGCCTTCATGGACATCGGCCCCATTGCCACGGGGCACACGCTGGTCGTTCCCAAAGACCATTACGTAGGCGTCGAGGACGCGCCGCCCGAAGTGGTGGCCGCCGTCCACGAGTTGGCCTCGCGCATCGCTCCCGCGCTGAAGCAGGCCGTCGGGGCCGAGGGCCTCAACGTGCTGCAGAACAACGGTCACTGCGCCGGCCAGGTGGTCATGCACCTGCACGTGCACCTGATTCCCCGTTGGGGCACCGATGGCCTGGACTGGCCGTGGCCCTCCAAGCAGGCCGACCCGGCGGAACTGAAGCGAATAGCCGGCAAAGTCGCTGCAATGATCGGCTGAATCGGGAAGTGAGACGATGAACATCGGGCGTCGCGGCGACCAAGGTCGAAGCGGCGCCCGATGTGTTTCTACTCGTGCAGGAAGCGGTCCCAGCCGCCGGGCAAGGGCTGCTCCTCGAAGATTCTGTCGGGCGCGTCGACCTTGTCGTTCGTCTCCAGGTCGCTGAAGCGGACGGTCAGGATACGGTCCGACTTGTCGATCATCCGCACCTGGGCCGGAAGGCCCGACTCGGGATCGATCCAGAACTCCATCCGCTGATAGTCTCTGGCCAGCGGGCCGTGCGGCTTGGGAATCAGCGTCAGCTTCTCGCACTCCTTCGTGTCCGTTGCCTTGGCTTTCTTGCTCGTTCCGGCCCACGGTCCGAGCGGTTGCTTGCCGCCGTATTTCACCTCGAAGTTCCGCAGCACCTTGTCGCGCTTCTGGCCGAAGGGCAGCGGGAACGGCACCTTGTCGACGTCCAGGTCCTCGACCTCCGGCTCAGTTGGCTTGCGGAGCGGGTAGATGTGCCGCACCTTCTGATCCGGCCGGTCGTCGACGAACACGCGGCCGTCAAAGCGGAACGACTGTTTGCTGCCCTTGGTGAACTCCATGAAGACCCGGTTGGGCTTGCGATAGACGATGCGGCCCTCGTAGAACTCTCGATCGTCGAGCAGTGTCTCATACTCGTCGTAGTCGAAATTGGCGGCGAGCTTTTCGACCTTGTCGCCGGCCGCTTCCGTTAGCCGCAGGATACGATCCACGTCCGGATCCGGTGCCGGAGGTTCCTCGGGCGTCGCGATTTTATTGGCTTCGCCCGTTTTCGACTCGGTCTGATTGGCCACGGTCTCTGCGGGAGTGGCTTCTTCAGCCTCTGTGGCAGGCGTTACGGCTGGCGTCTTCACTGCGTCCGTAGATGCCTGGCAGGGCGTCGTTGCGGCGCAACACGGTTGCGAGTTCGTTGCCTCGCCGTGGCATGCCGCGGCTTTGGGGCACGCCTGTCCGCACTGGCCGGTGCATGTCGTTGTATCGGTCTGTGCGTGTACGATGCCGCTTGCGGACGTTGCTGTCAGAATGCCTACGGCGATGATCGCTGCGAGTCGAAGGTTCATGCTGCCTGCTCCTTTGCTTTCAAGCTGGAAAGAACACGAACGATGCGCGGCAGCCCACGCCACAGCCCGATGAGCACCGTGACGGCCAGCACGGCCAGGATCCATTGCCAGCCAAGGTCAAACCGGTCGGTGAAATAGGCCAGCAGGAAGTATCGTGGCCATCGGCCTAACGCACTGGCCAACAAGAACTTGTGTCGTCTGTAGCCCTGGCTGATAGCCAGGAGGCGAACGAAGTCGATGGGAATCGGCAGGAAGCTTGCCGCCGTCAGAGTGACGAAGGGTGCCCGGTCGAACCAGCGGGCAGCCTTCACGTAGAGGGCCGTCTTGCGGATACGCCGCACCGGGCGAAAGCGGTAGAAAAACGTGACGAGGTAGTAGTCATGCATGTTGGCGATGCACGTTCCGGCCGTGCAGACCAGCGCGAGCAGCCAAGGGTTCAGGCCCAGGGCGTCGGGCGAAGCGGCCAGCACCACGGCGGGCGTCGTCGGCAGCGGGAAGAACGTGCAGGCCATCGACATGTAGCCCAGCAGCATGGCCAGGAACGTCCACTGGCGGTCGATGGGCAGCAACGGAACGCTCAAGGCCACCAGGGCTGCAAGTAACAGGATGAACGGGTAGAACCAGGCACGGAAGTTCAGTTGCCGCTCGGCGGTCAGCCGCACCTCGGCGAACTGCGGGTCGAGGATGTCGGTTCCGCTGTCACTCATCCACGCACCGTCCGTCGCGCATGCGGACCACGCGATCCGCCCACCCGGCCGCCTCCTCGTTGTGTGTGACCATGACGATGGTTTGTCCCATGTCGCGGTGACACTCGCGAAGCATCGTCAGCACACGCTCACCGTTCTCCGAATCCAGGTTACCGGTCGGCTCGTCGGCGAACAGGATAGCCGGTTGCCCGATAAGGCTGCGGGCCAGGGCCACGCGCTGTTGTTCGCCGATGCTCAGGGCCGACGGGCGATGGTGCCGCTTGTCGGCCAAGTTGATCCGTCGCAGCATCTCCAGGGTGCCGTCGTGTTTGCCTTGACCGCGAAGGTGCAGCGTCAGGCCGATGTTCTCCTCGGCCGTCAGGGCGGGCAGCAGGTTGAATCGCTGGAAGACGAACCCCATTCGCTCTCGTCGCATGCAGGCCCGCTCAGGCTCGCTCAGTGTGGTGACGTCCGTGCCGTCGATCACGACGGAGCCGCTGTCGAAATGGGTCATCAGGCCGAGGCAGTAGAGCAGGGTGCTCTTGCCGCAGCCGCTGGGGCCCATGAGGGCCACGAATTCGCCGCGCTCGATCTGCAGCGTGATGCCGTGCAGGACCGGAGTATCCAGGTCCTGGGTGTGGTAACTCTTGTGAAGGTCCTTCACGTCAATCATCGGCATCTCAGCAACCGCCTTCCCGGCCTTTTGACGTCCCGGAGGGGACGATTATTCGTAGCTCAGCGTCTCCACCGGATCCAGCCGCGCGGCCCGGTGTGCGGGATACCAGGCGCCCAGCAAAGCGCCAACCACGCCGACACCCAGGGCGATCAAGAGCAGGAACCAGTCGAACGTTACCGTGAGCAGAGGCCAGAGGAGCTTGATGGGTATCCTGGCGGCAAACGAGAACGCATAGCCGACCAGGACGCCTGCCAGACAGATCAACAGGCTCTGCATGAGGACCAGTCGCATGACGTAGCCGTTGGTGGCTCCCAGGCTCTTCAGGATGCCGATCTCGCGAGTCTGTTCCTGGATGATCGTGAACATGGTCAGCAGAATCGTCAGCAAGCTCACGACCAGTGTCACGCCGGTCGTCGCCCACGTGTATTCGTCCAGTCCCTTCAGGTCTCCGGCGACTACGTCGTAGTAGTTGCCCTTGTCGACGACGATCAGGCCGATACTTCTGATCTGCTCGGCGACCTTTCCGACGTCCCCTGGCGAGGCGGCCTTGACCATGAGCATGTTGGCTCGCCGCTCGCCGTGCTGCATCGTCCGGACCATCGTCTCATACGACATGAAGACGCGGCCGGCCACGCCTTCTTTGACGATGCCCGTGATGTAATACTTATCACTGCGGAACTCCAGTTCGTCGCCCACGTGCAGGTCGGCTTCGCGGGCCAGAACCGTGTCGATGATCATCTCCATGGAGTCGGGGGCGAACAGTCTGCCCTCGACGAAGCGTTCGGTGCTGGCAAAGGTGTCGAATGCCGTTGCCGGCACGGCGAAGATCGTCTGCGACTGGCCGGCAAGTCGGATCGACTCGTTCAGCACGGGCACCACGCGCTCGACGCCCGGCATGGCGCTGATGCGCTCGACATATCCCGGCCGCATGGTCAGGCTGTGAATCATGGTGTTGTGGCTCTTGTCGAAGACGAGCAAGTCGGCCCGAACGCTGTTCATCCGCTGGGCCACTTCGCCGATGGTGCCCACGGCCAAGCCGCGAACCACCAGCAGGGTCATGATGCCCACGCCGACCGCCACGACGCTGATGATCGTGCGGGCCTTGCGCAATCGCAGATTCTTCAGGGCCAGGTAGGATGCCATGGCAACCTCTCTTTGGTTCGGGGGCTTCCACTCTGATCGTGTGGGGATTATAGCAGACCGACGGCCGTTTCCCAACGCGCTCCGTGCTACAACTCGTCCAGCAGGCCAATGATGTCGGCGGGGCTGTGGACGACGAAATCAGCCTCCACGTCGAATCCGTTGTCGTGCCCGTTGGTGACCAGGACGGTGCGCGTCCCCGCGGCGTGGCCGGCCTTCAGGTCGATCAGGTGGTCGCCGACATAAACGGCCGAGGAAGGGGAGGCCTTCAGGTGCTGCAAGGCCAACAGGATCCCGTCGGGTGAGGGTTTGGCCGGGGCGCAGTCGCGGCAGACGAGTGTGGAGAACTGCAGGTTGTGGCGATGGAACACGGTCTCGCAACTGCGGCGGCTGTTTCGCGTGATGATGCCCGTCAGGATGCCGCGGCACTGCAATTCCGCCAGCAGGGACTTTACGCCGTCGTTCAACTCGGACCTCTCGGCGGCCTCCTGCTCGTGCCGCTCGACGATGCTCATGGCCCGGTCGCGTTCGGCCGGGGTCATGGTCTCCATAACTTCGAGGATGAAGGACGTGGTCGGAATGCCGATCTCGCGCTTGATGGCCGGGAAATCCAGCAGCGGCCGCGTGATCGTGCCGTCCAAGTCAAAAAGCATGGTTCTCAAGGCCATTGTCGCACTCCTGGGGAATCCACGGCATGATCGCTGCTGAGGCCGCCGAAGTCAAGGCCGCAGCGACCGACCGGGGTTGCGGCTGTCGGAGAGTGTCCGGCCACGGGAGCGATCTGTGGCCTTCCATGTCCGATTGGCCTTGACCGGACTTCGGTTTTCAAGTTTAATGGTTGCCGGCGTCTCACGTCACAGACTCAAGGAGTTCGGCTGCGGCACATGCACACCCGCATCGCTAAATGTTCGCAGGACAGCAACATAGACGAAATCTGCCGCGAGGCGGCCGAGTTGCTGCACGATGGGCAGGTGGTCGTCTTCCCAACCGAGACGGTCTACGGCGTCGGCGCGTCGGCCGCCAGCCGCGAGGCGATCGAGGCCTTGCGGCAGGTCAAGGGTCGCCCACAGCGCAAGCCGTTCACCGTGCATGTCGCAACTGGTTCCGACGCAGAGGCTTACGTCGACCACGCGTCGCGGCTGGCGCGTCGGTTCTTGCGAAAGACATGGCCTGGCCCGCTGACGCTGATTCTTGACGCCCCGCAGGTGTTCGATCCGCAGTTGTGGAAGAGCAGGGCACCGGCCATCGAACCGCCCATTCCCGAACTTGTCTACCACGACGGCACGGTGGGGTTGAGGTGTCCGGCCCACGACATCGCCACGCGAATCCTCAGGATGGCCGGCGTTCCCGTGGTGGCGTCCAGCGCCAATCTGATGGGCAATGCGCCGCCGTACGATGCCGTTGCGGCCGCACGAGACCTCGACGGTCGCGTGCCGCTGATTGTCGACGCCGGGACGACGCGTTACGCGGCTCCGAGCACGATCGTCCGCGTTCGCGACGATCAGTGGAGCGTCATTCGCGAAGGCGTGCTGTCGCAGCGTTATCTGGAGAAGCTGCTGAGCATGACGCTGCTGTTTGTCTGTACGGGGAACAGTTGCCGCAGTCCCATGGCGGCCGCTCTGGCACGGATGGAGGTGGCGCGGCGGCTGGGTTGTCGGGACGACCAGCTGGAGGGCGAGCACGGCATCAAGATTCTGTCGGCAGGGGTTTTCGCTCCTCCCGGCCGCGAGGCCTCCGAGGAAGCCCGCAACGAGATTCGCCGTCGCGGCGGCAGTCTGGATGGTCACCGGACGACCCCGGTGTCGGTCGAACGGATTCGCGAGGCCGATGCCATCTTCTGCATGACGGCTTCGCATCGTGACGCGGTGCTGGCGTTGACGCCGGAGGCCGCCGACAAGACTTTTATGCTCGACCCTGATGGCCGCGATACCCAGGACCCGCTGGGTGGCGGTCCCGAAGTGTACAAGGCCTCGGCCGATCAGATCGAGGCGGCAGTCAGAAAGCGAGTGGAGGAGCGTTTCGCATGAAAGTAGCCATCGGCAGTGATCACCGCGGACACCAGGCCAAGGAAGCCATCAAGCGGTTTCTGACCCAGATGGGGCACGACGTTTCCGACTTCGGGACGCACGAGGACCAATCGACCGACTATCCCGACATCGCGGTGCCGGTCTGCGCCGTGGTCAGCCGCAACGAGGTCGACCGGGGAATACTCCTGTGCGGCTCGGGCATCGGTATGTGCATGACGGCTAACAAGGTCAGGGGCATTCGGGCGGCCCTGTGTCACGATGAACTGACCGCCGAGATGAGTCGTCGCCACAATGACGCCAATGTACTATGCATGGCGGGAGACCTGCTGGGCGACGAACTGATGCGGCGGATGGTCGAGATCTGGATGGCTACGGAGTTTGAGGGCGGGCGCCATGAGCGGCGCATCCAGAAGATGATGAAGGTCGAGGAAGGCCTGGACGCCTTCGAGGTCAAGGAGAAGCCGACCGAGACGCATCCGAAGGGGCATCGCAAGAAAGGTTAACCCGGGTTGTCGTTCGGACAAGTAACGCGCACGAAAAAGTCCCTCACCGGCCATGGCTGGTGAGGGACTCGTCTTTCACGGTCGCGGCTACTGGGGCAGGCGGGCCAGGTTCTCCGTCGCGCCAACCAGCACCAGGATGTCGTCGGGACGAATCACGGTGTCGGCCATGGGCACATCGATGACCTGTTCCTCGACGGTCTCTTCGCCCTGGGCCCTCACGGCGCTGACCTGCTTCTTGATGGCCACGAGGTTGACCTTGAACTTCTTGCGGAGGTCAATCTGGGCCAGGGTTTTGTTGTGGAAGGGCTTCGGGGCTTTGACCTGCATGAGGCTGTGCCCTTCGGACAACTCGACGAATTCCATGATGTGGGGATTCGACAGTTGCCGGCCCAGGCGGACGGCGCTTTCGTCCTCGGGGCAGATCACCTGGTCGGCGCCGATGCGCTGGAGAATCTTCGTCTGGATCGGTGTGCTGGCCCGGCTGATCACCAGGCGGATGCCGATCTCCTTCAGTGTCGCCGTGGCCAGGGCATTGGCCTCGAAGTGCTCGCCGATGGTCACGATCGCGGCGTCCACCTTCTCGACGCCCTGCGACCGCAGCGCCGCTGGGTCCGTGGCGTCCAGGCGCACCGCCAGGGCCACTTCATCGCGGGCCTCCTCGACCGTGTCGTGCCGCGTGTCAATGGCGATGACCTCATGGCCGTATTCCGTCAGACTGGCCGCCAGGCGACGACCGAATCGACCGAGACCGATAACCGCGAAACGTTTCATAGTCGCACCTCTGGCCGGTTAGCCGATGGCAACACTTTCGGTTGCGTATTCATACTTGATCTCCTGCGCCCCGAGGGGCAGGGCGATGAACAGCGTCAGCGGACCGATACGGCCGATGAACATGACCACTATGATAAGCAGACGGCCCAGATGGTTCAACTGCGGCGTGACGCCGGTGCTCAGGCCCACGGTGCCGAAGGCGCTGGTGGCCTCGAACATGGCATCCAGGAATCCCAGTCCCTCGTGAGCCACCGAGAGGATCATCGTCGCCAGGACGACGACCGCGCCGCCCAACGTGACGATCACGAGGCTCCGCAGGAAGATGCTCTGCGGGATCGTTCGCTTGAAGGCCTGCGCGTTGCGGCGATTGCGCAGCAGGCTCCATATGCCGCAGATGACAACGGCCAGCGTGGCGGTCTTCACGCCACCGCCCGTCGAGCCGGGGCTGGCCCCGATAAACATCAGGACGATGGTCAGGAACTTGCTGCTGTCGGTCAGTTGTGCGGTCGGCACCGTGTTGAAGCCGGCCGTGCGGGCCGTTACGCTCTGGAACCACGCGTAGACGGCACGATGCTGGAGTTCGGCGCGGGCCATGAACGGTTTCGCGGCCGCAGGCGCGTGCGAATCCATGACGTTCGGCAGCGTCTCGAAAAGCAGGAACAGGGCCATGCCCGAGACGAGCAGGATCGCGGAGGTCAGCAGCACCAACCGCGTCTGGAGAGTCAGACGCCGACGATCAAGCTCGGGACGCGGCTGCCGCCCCCGCAACCGCGTGAGCAGGTGGCGAACGTGGCAGCGGCTGATGCGAGACAGGTTGTAGATGACCAGGAAGCCCAGGCCGCCGACGATAATCAGGCCGGTGAAGACGATGTTGACCTGCCAGGTGTTGCGGTAGGTCTCCAGGCTGCGGTCGTAGAGGCAGAAGCCGGCGTTGCAGAAGGCGCTAATCGAGTGGAAGGCGCTCATGAAGAGCCGCTGCTCGGTCATCATGCCCGTGTCGTTCCATAGGTTCCACAGCGTCCAGGCGCCTGCCGTCTCGATGAGCGCCGTGGACAGGACGATAAAGACCAGGATGCGGCCGATGCGGATGGTCTGCGTGGTGCTGACGACGTCGCGCAGAACGGCGCTCTCGCGGAATCCGAGACTGCGCCACAGCACCAGGGCAAACAGGGCGCCGAACGTCATGATGCCGAGGCCGCCCAATTGAATGAGGACCAGAATGACGCCCTGGCCGAACGGCGACCAGTAGCCGCCTGTGGACTCGACGACCAGGCCCGTCACGCAAACGGCGCTGGTTGCCGTGAACAGGGCGGTCGTGAAATCGGCCGAGCGGGCTTTCGTGTACGAAATCCGGTCGTACTCCACCAGTTCGTTGCCGACCCCTGACTGCACGACCAGCACGGAGCGACTCTTGACGAAGATGTTGCCCCGAAGATGCCGTTCCTTGCCGTTGCCGGCGCGAATTGTGATTTCCTGGCTCGTGGCCTCGGGCAGCATCAGCAGGCCCGTGCCCAGCATGATCAGGATCAGGAAGCTCGAGACGAAGATCTGCGCGGGCTGGAAGCGGCTGGAGGTGACGGCTCTCAGTAGTTCGGTGCCGCGGATAATCAGGAACAGCACCAGGGCCACGTGGCATGTAGCCTTGAACAGGAGCGTCCGATCAGCCACATCGGCCACGAGTACGCCAATCACCGTCAGGATGGTAATGGTGCCCAGGGCGAATTCGTACCAGTTGCTGCGCAGGTAGGCCCAGGTGTCGAACGAGCCCAGGAGTCGCAACACGGCATGGAGCAGGAACGCCGCGAGGGTTGCAGCCTGTAGAACCAGCAGTGCCGTGGAGGCCGTTCCGGTGGGCCGGAAACCGTAGTCGCCCGCCAGAGCCGCAAGTGCCACCACGCTGACGACGGCGATAGCCAGATTGAAACGGGCTGCCGGATCGTCGCGTCGGTTTCTGGGTTTGCTGCCGTCGCTTGTCATGGGCTGCGCGTGGGCTCCCGCGAGGGTTGCTGTGACATTGCCTTTGCGCCGACGTCCGGCCGACCCGTCGCAACCGGGTCAGCCCTTCTTGTATACCTCGTCCGGATCGAAGAGCTTCTGACCTTCCTCGACCCATTGGCCATCGCGAAGGTGCCAGCTGAAGCAACTGCGATATCCCGTGTGGCACGCGCCGCCGCTCTGGCGAACGAGGATCCGCAGCACGTCCTTGTCGCAATCGGTGCTGATCGAAACCACTGTCTGCGTGTGACCGCTGGATTCGCCCTTCATCCAGTACTTCTTTCGGCTGCGGCTCCAGAAATGCGTCTTACCCGTCTCGATGGTCGTCTTCAGACTCTCGGCATTCATCCAGGCCACCATCAACAGTTCGCCGTTTTCGGCGTCCTGGACAACGGCCGGAATCAGTCCTTGCCCGTCAAACTTCAGCTCTCCAATGGCACGGTCCGGCATCAGTCACATCCTTCTCTAATGACATCAACGGTCGGCGGCTCACGCCGCGCTCAATCCGAGATTATAGCCGCCGTCCGCGGCCGTGACCATTGTTTTTCACGTTGCCGGCTGCCGACCCAGAGCGACACTCAGCCCACTTCGATCAGTTCCATCTTGCGGCCATAGGTGGCCAGCAGAGCTTCCCGGATCGCCTGGTGCTGAGGGGCCGACAGGTCGCCGTCGCGGGCGACCATGTCCGTGGCCTCCTGTCGGGCCAATTGCAGCAACTCGTAGTCGTCGATCAGGTTGCCGATCCTCAGTTCCGGCAACCCGTGCTGCCGCGTGCCGAAGAATTCGCCCGGCCCTCGCAGCCGCAGATCCTCCTCGGCGATACGGAACCCATCGTTGGTTTCGGTCATCACCGCGATGCGTCGCTCAGCGAACTCGGTGGTCGGCTGGGCGACCAGATAGCACGTGCTGTCGTGGCGGCCGCGACCGATCCGCCCGCGAAGCTGGTGGAGTTGAGCCAGACCGAAACGTTCAGCATGTTCGATGATCATGACCGTGGCGTTCTGAATGTCGATGCCCACCTCGATGACGATCGTTGAGACCAGGATATGCGTCTTGCGGGCCCGAAAATCTTCCATGGTCCGCTGCTTCTCGTCGGCGTTCATGCGGCCGTGCAACAGGGCCACGCGGAACTCGGGAAAGACCTCCTTCTGCAATCGGTCTGCCTCTTCCGTGGCTGCCTTCATGTCCTGCTTGTCGCTCTCCTCGACGAGGGGGCAAACCACATAGGCCTGTCGGCCGCCGCGAATTTCCTGCCTGACCCGCTCGTACATGGCCGACCGGCCGCTTGGTTGCACCCAGAGAGTCTGGACCGGGCGGCGCCCCGGCGGCAACTCGTCGATCACGCTGATGTCCAGATCGCCGAAGACCGTCAGGGCCAGCGTGCGAGGAATCGGCGTGGCGGTCATGACCAGGTAGTGCGGCCGCAGGGGGCGGTCACTCTCGGCATTGCGCCACCGCGACTCGGCCCGCTGCAGTACGCCGAACTTGTGCTGCTCGTCGACGACGACGAATCCGAGCCGCTTGAACGTGACGTCCTGTTGGATGAGGGCCTGCGTGCCGACCACGATGTCCACGTCGCCCGTGCGGATGCGGGCCAGAGCCTTCTTCCGCTCGGCGGCGCTCAGCGAGCCGCTCAGCAGAAGCCAGCGGACGCGCGAGTTGACCAGGTAGCTCTCGATGCTTTGCAGATGCTGCTCCGTGAGGATTTCGGTCGGGGTCATAATGGCCGACTGGCACTCATTAGCCACTGCCGCCAAGATGCCGTACAGCGCCACGACGGTTTTGCCGCTGCCGACGTCGCCCTGAACGAGACGAGTCATCGGCGTGTTCGTGCCGATGTCGGCCACGATGTCGGCGACGGCGCGGTTCTGTGCGGCTGTCAGTTCGAATGGGAATCGCTGCCGGATGCGGGCGTCGATCGCCTGGGTGACGGTAAGTGACGGGGCGTCGTGGTGTCGCTTGAGGCTGCGGCGGCGCATGGCCACGGCCAGTTCCATGAGCAAGAATTCCTCGAAAGCCATGCGACGGCGGGCCTTGGCCACGGCCTTCATGCTCGTCGGCCTGTGCAACTCGCGCACGGCCGCGCGGGCGCTGGGCATGGCCAGACGTTTCAATTCGGCAGGCGAGAACAGCTCCGGTAATTCACCGAGGCACTGGTCCAGGACGGTCTGCACGGCTCGCGAGATCGAGCGGCTCTGCAACCCCTCGGTGGCCGGGTAGGTGACCAGGATCGAGGTATTGTCGCTCTCGGCCTCCTGACCGACCTCCTTGAAGCTGGGGTGCTGCATCTGCAGGTGGCGGCGGTAGAGAGCGACGCGCCCGGTCAGGCGATAGGTTCGTCCCGGGCGGACCTGCTCGCGCAGGTACGGGGCGTTGAACCACAGGACCTTGATGCTGCCGGAATCGTCGGAGAAGGCCGCCTCGACGTGCCGCCAGCGCACGGTGCGGACTTCCAGGCATTGGGCGATGACAGTCTGCTTCTGGCCGTCCTGAAGTTCGATGATCGGCCGGGCCTCGGTGGGTTCTTCGTAGCCGCGCGGGAACAGGTACAGCAGGTCGCGAACCGTCTCGACGTCGAGGCGGCGGAACATTTCGGCCCGTGCCGGCCCCACGCCTTTGACGTACTGGACCTTGTCGTCGATACGAAGCGCCACGAATTCCTGCCTCAGAATTTGCCTTGGAGTCCGCTGTCTGCGACACGGGCAGGGTAGCAGCCCGACGATGCGAGGTCAACCTCCGGCCTCGTCGCCGGAGGCAAAGAAAGCGGCCGCCCGAAGGCGGCCGCACGTGCGCACGATGCCATTTTACGCGTCAACGCCCAGGCGGATCAGGGATTGGGAATCACGAGTTCCTGTCCCACCCGCAGCTGGTTCGGGTCGCGAATCTTGTCGCGATTGGCATTGTAAATGTCTTTCCACCGCGCCTGGTTGCCATAGAACCGCCGCGCCAGACTGTAGAGTGTGTCCTTTTTCTGCACCGTGTAGGTGCGCGGCACGGTAGTCGTGCCATTCGCCCCCGTATCCTGCATCTCGGTGCCGTTCGCCGGCGTCTGGTCTCCCTTGACGATCGTCGTCTTGGAGTCCTGGTTCGTCTCGACGGTCGGGGTGGTTTCCTGGTACGGTTCCACCTCGCCGGGGGCCGTGCCGATCTGGATCGGAGGCTCGCTGACGGCATCCTTCTTCTCACAACCGCCGACCATCACCATCAAGGCCGCAAGGGCCGCCATTGCCAACATCGTTCGACTGTTCATAATGCTTCTCCTCGATACGCTACGTGCCCCGTGGATTCCCGCAGAAGATGTTCAGCGGCGATCGGCAGCAAAGGGGGAAGGCGTTCGGTCCTGGAAGTCATTCGGCGAGTGCGGGTGTTTTGATCCGATTCTCGTTGGCCGACTCCGCGGCCGGGTGCGCCAGCCCTTTCCGCAACATAGTTCGCATCTTACTTTCGGTACAGGATACGGTCAAATCTTATCCGTTGCCCAACCCATGCAACAACTGTCGCAAGAGGTCCGTGTCGTTGATTCTTGCGAAAATCAGCAGAGCGATTGCCGTTCCGGTGTGAACGTCGTAGGCCAGGCTGCCTCGTCGCTCGTCGAAGAAAACGACGCGCTGAATGCCGCCCCAGAGTCCCTTCCGCTCGGGTGAACGGCCCAGCGCCAGCACGGTTCGCGTATGGAGCAGGCGGTACAGGGCGGTCAACGCCGTCCAGACGCCCAACTCCCACATCAGCATCGGCAGATTCCGGGCGAACAGGGCGATGACCGTGCCGGCGAACCGTTCGCCCCGCCGCCAGAAACCCACGTCGCAGTTGGCGATCTCGTCCTCGGCCCGTGCCCGCACGTAGCTGATGAGCGTACTGTTGATCACGGCCAGGACCGCCAGCAGGGCATAGGTCAGATTGATCGTGCCCGGGCCGTCCCCCGGGGCGGCATGCTGGGCGGGCCACGTCACCACATAATAGTAGGCCATGCCCGCCAACAAAGCCACGTCGCTGATGCGGTCGCACGCCGAATCCAGGACGCCGCCGAACTTGGACCCCTTGCCGCCGATCCGGGCGACCGCCCCGTCGAGCATGTCGCAGGCCCCGGCGACCATCATGACCGCCGCGGCGGCAATCCAGTACGACCGTCCGGCTCCGATCAGGCCCGCGGCGACGAAGGTCACCAGCAGGCCGAACACCGTCAGCATGTTGGGGGTGACGCCCAGGCGAACCAGTCCCCGGGCCACGTGGTCGCGTGACCAGACGAAGAAGTCACCGATGAGTTTCGAGGCCGTCTTCAACCTGTGAGTCTCCCGTGACGGCCACAAGGGCCCGTGGCATGCGCGCATACAACTCTCGTCGGGGCAATGGGTCGCATGGTGTTCGCACCCGTTCGCGGACAAGGCCGTCCGGCCACCGAGTTCTGTTCGGCCGCTATCGCTCCCGCTGTCCGAGGATGAAATCCTCGACCATCTGCCGCGCCACGTTGTCCGTGAACTGCTGCGGGGGATGCTTCATCGTGTACGACGAGATGCTTGTCAGTGGTCCGGCCACGCCGCGATCGCGAGCCAGCTTGCAGCAACGGATCGCGTCGATGGCCACGCCCGCGGAATTCGGCGAATCCTCGACGCTCAGCCGCAACTCCAGGTTCAGCGGGATGCCCGCGAAGCCGCGACCCTCCATGCGCAGGAAACAGATCTTGTTGTCCTTGATCCACGGAATGTAGTCGGCCGGACCGATGTGCACATGGTCGGCCGGGATCGGCTCGTCGAGCTGACTCGTGACGGCCTCGGTCTTGGATATCTTCTTCGAGATCAGCCGCTCACGCTTGAGCATGTTCATGAAGTCGGTGTTGCCGCCGACGTTGAGCTGGTACGTGCCGTCGATGGCCGCGCCTCGCTCGACGAACAGCCGCGTCAGCGTGCGATGGACGATCGTCGCGCCGATCTGGGCCTTGATGTCGTCGCCCACGCAGGGAATGCCTTGCTTGGCGAACTCGGCTCCCCACGTCGTGTTGCTGACGATGAAGACCGGGATGCAGTTGACCAGGCTGACGCCGGCTTCGAGGCAGGCCGTGGCGACGATCTCGGTGGCCTTCTGGCTGCCGACCGGTAGGTAGTTAACCAGGATCTCCGTCCCGGTGTCCTTGAGCACCTTGGCCAGCTTGACGGGCTTGAGCTTTGCCGGCTCGAACCGCTGGTCCGGAGGAAACTCCTTCATATGCTCGGCGTAGCCGTCCAGCACCTCCGCCATCTGCACCTTGATCTTCGACTTGGGCATTGGCCGCACGATGTCCTTGGTGCAGTTGGGAGGGGCGAAGATGGCCTTGTCGATGGTCTGGCCGACCTTGCGGCGGTCGATGTCGAATGCCGCCACGACCTCGATGTCGCCCGGCGCGTACGGGCCGATCCAGTAATGCATCAGGCCCAGGTGCTCTTCGCGTTTCTTCTGACGCTTCTGGCGGTCGTAATAGACGATGCCCTGAAGCAGGCTGGAGGCGCAATTGCCGACGCCGTTGACCGCGAGACGAATCTTCTTAGCCATGTCAGAACCGACCTTTCCTAACGATAGACGGTAACGGGAGGATCAGACCCTCAAAAATAGCACCCATGGCATACCGTGTCAACCCCCTTGGCCTCCCCGGGCAGGGCAATCGCATCTAAAGCCCCTGGTCTTGCTGGGTGAGGACGCGGAACAGGTACTCGTGGCTCCAGCCACAGCACAGCCGCTT
>JAFGPY010000184.1 GCA_016935955.1 Planctomycetota bacterium | reverse complement strand
GATGAACCAGTCGTGCCCGTTGCGGTCCTCGTCGGCGCGCATCTGTCGGGCCTTGCTGTCCCAGAAGCCCGGCAGCTTGACGCCGGCTTTCTCCAGCGCGGCCCAGATGGCCTCGTAGATGCTGCGCCCGCTGATGGCGCCCATCATTTTCAACTGCTCTTCGTTGGTCCAGTAGCTTCGCCACATGGCCCACTGGTGGGCGTCGAGCACCTTGCGGGCCCGCTTGGCCAGGTCGTCGCCCAGCCGCTTGGCCGACGCCTCATCGAGCAGGGCGTTCTCGATCAGGATCCTGGCCTCGCATTCCTGCAGGCCCTCGCGAAGGTTCTCCAGGCGCGCGGAGGCCACCGGGCCCTCAACGCCCGGCGCGAGCAGGTAGTTGCTGATGTTCAGCCCGCGCCAGTGGTTCTCGGGGTAACGGTTGAAGACCTGTCCGGACCGTCGGCCGCGACTGTCGCGGAACACGGGCCAGAAGTCGCCGCCCACGCGACCGAGGCCGCGCTGGTCGCCGGTGATGTTCAGTTGCGGCATCTGGCGGATGCGCAGCGCGCGGCCGTTGAGCAGCCCGAAGCGGTCCAGGTAGACGCGCAGCTCCGGCACCCGCCAGCCGCGGATCGGTTCGGCCTCGGGGTTGACGTGGTACATCAGGTTGTAGGCGTGGGCCTCGTAGCGGACGTCGCCGACGCTGCGGATGAGGCTGTTGGGCCACGGGCGTCCGTGCGTGCGGCGGAAGTGCGCGTGGCAGACCCACGGAATGTTGCCGCTGACGTCCTTCAGGAACTCGACCTCCTCGCGCGACGGCTCCAGGTCGTTGACCAGACCCAGAGCCATCACGTCGCCGAGGCCGCGACGCTCCATGCGCTTGCGAAGCTCGGCATAGACCGGTTGCCAGAGGGCTTTGCTCTCGGGCGCGGTGTATTGCGGCAAGCCGCCGGGCTCGGTCTTGCCCGTGGCCTCGTCGAGCATCGTCACGACCACGCCCTGTTGCCGCATGTCCCAGCGCTGCTGCGCCTGGCCGGCCTCGGTCGGCCGCTCGACGTACGAGTTCTTGCGGAACGAGAGCACCATGTAGGCGTCCCAGGCGTAGAAGACCACGAGCTTTACTTCGCCCAGGTTCTCCTGCGCCAGGTCGAGGTACTTTTCCATGATACTGTAGTCCTGCTTGTAGGTGCCGTCCTCCTGGCGAATCCAGCGGACCATCGACTCGGAGTTGCCCTGGTTCGTGTTGCGGAGCAGGGGCACATAGACCACGCGGCTGCCGGTGGGTCGGATAAGTCGGAAGCTCTTGGCGATCATCGCCCAGTGGCGCTCGGACCAGAGCGGCACGTCGTACTCCAGGGCCAGCGTGTCGGGCGACTGGATCATCTCGATCCACGTGCCGAAGTTCTGGCTGTCGGCCATTCGCCAGTTGGCCACGCTCAGCTCGATGGGAATCGCCTTGGGCGGCAGCCCCTCGGCTTCGACGGTCAACTCGCCGCGATACAGTCCGGCCTTGGCGTCCTCGGGCACGCTCACGGTCACCCAGACGCCGGCCAGGGCTCGCTCATGCTCGACGGCAATCTCCGCCGGCGCGGTCTCGCGCAGGATGTCCAGTCCACCGGGGCCGCTCGTCATGGCGTCCCACGTGACGGCGTAGCGCACGGCCACCCGGTTGGCGGGAATCGTCGACCCGTTGGCCGCCAGCGCGCCGGAGCGGGCCTTGAGACCCTTGATGGGCTCGGCCGACTCTACGGCCACAGCTCCCGAGAACGTCCCGTTGCGGGCGCCGACGATCGTCACGGCCTTGACCGGCCCGGGATCGGCCACGCGCGGCGCGTCGGCCAGAACGTCGTAGTTCCACACCTTCACGTCGGCCAGCACGGCGGTCGGCCACGTCACGGCAGCGGCCGCGATGGCCGCCACACAAAGGATGGTCATTCGCATGGACTTCATCATCACTCCCGAGAGTCTTCCAGTGCGCAAAAACGAGCACGCCGCGCAGCCGGTCTGCGGGGCGATTGTCTGTTGGAGAATATGACGCGGGAACGGAGCAGAGTCGGGGTCGCGAGGCGAGGGTTCCCTAGCCGCAGCCATCATAACCACGGCGGACCGCTGTGAAAAGGAAAAGACGGTTGGCTTGAGTCGGCGAGGACGTGCCCCCGATTCGCCGAGCCGGGCGTGCGCCGCACGTGTTCTAATAGGCGGTGGAGCCCCGGCGGACGCCGGGGCACGGACGGTGGACGAGCGCGTCGCGCACCAAGGCGGACGCGAACGTTCCGTCGTTCCGATAGAAGGCAGCGGGTACGGACAACGGTGGAGGAGTAAGGTATGGCAAGATTCATGGCATTGGGAGTCTGCGCGGCGCTGCTTCTGGCAGGTGTGGCGCAGGCGCAGGACGAGGCAACGCCCGGCGGCAAGACGCTCACGTTCGAGGGCGAGAAGGCGCTGGCGGACGTGGCGGCGACGGGCGACGTGGGCGTGGACGCCGGCAAGGGCCGTAGCGACAGCAGTGCGCTTCGTGTCGGTCCGGGCGGCAAGGCCGTGTGGCAGTTCGCCGAGAAAGGCGCGTCGGGAACGATTGAGATGTGGGTGTTCGAGGACGGCACGCAGCGCGCGGATCCGAAGACACCCGGCTCCGGTCCGCTCTGGGGCGTGATGTACGCCGACGGCGCGCCCGCGTTGCTCGCGGGGGCCGTGTACGCCTCCTACCTGGGCGGCAACACGACCTACGCCGTAGCCGACATGATTCCCGGCAGCAACGAGCGGCCGTGGCAGCAGGTCCAGTACCTGGGCGTGAAGCGCGACAAGGGATGGCACAAGTGGACCTTCAAGCTCGATCCGGAAAACGGCATGAGTCTCCTCTGCGACGACAAGCCGATCAAGGCATTCGTCAAAGACAAGATTCGCCTGAACGCCGTCAGCGGCATCATCTTCGTCGGCGACGACGCCAAGACCGGCGGGCAGACGGTGTGGATCGACGACGTGACGGCGACGCCGGGCGCGCCGATGCGCAGCGAGCCGCTGTGGCCGCCTCCGCCGCCGGAAGGTCTGGCCGTCGTGGCACCGCCGCAGGAGCAGACGGCCGCACCGTACGCCCAGTGGAAGAACGGCCTGTCGCGCGATGCGAACTACTTCCCGATCGCCGTCTGGCTGCAGGCTCCGTCGCGGGCCCCGCAGTACAAGGCGGCCGGCATCAACCTCTACGTCGGCCTGTGGCAGGGGCCGACCGAGGAGCAACTGGCGGAACTGAAAAAGCATGAGATGCCGGTCATCTGCGATCAGAACGAGGTGGGCCTGAAGCATATTGACGATCCGATCATCGTCGGCTGGATGCACGGCGACGAGCCGGACAACGCCCAGAAGTTCAAGGAATACTGGAACTCGGACAAGGAGAAGATCAAGGAGGCCTGGCCCGAGCTGTACGCCTCGCAGCGGCTCGACACGAGAGACTATACCGGTTACGGTCCGCCGGTGCCGCCGAAGTGGATCATCCGTGACTACGAGGAGATTCGCCGCCGCGACCCGAGTCGCCCGGTGATGGTCAACCTCGGTTGCGGCGTGGCCTGGGAGGGCTTCGTCGGTCGCGGCGAGCGCACCGGCAAGCTCGAGGACTATCCCGAGTACATCAAGGGCTGCGACGTCGTCTCGTACGACGTCTACCCGGTGACCACGGGGCAGCTTTCGAGCCAGTTGTGGTACCAGGCTCAGGGCGTCGGCCGCCTGTGCACGTGGACCGAGGGCCGCAAGCCGGTCTGGAACTGCCTGGAGTGCACGGGCATGGCGAACGTCAACATTAAGCCGACGCCGCACCAGGTGAAGGCCCAGGCCTGGATGGCGATCATTCACGGCAGCCGCGGGCTGATCTACTTCGTGCACCAGTTCAATCCGTTCAACGAGGCGGCGCTGCTGGACGACCCGGAGATGCTTGCGGGCGTGACGGCGCTGAACCGGCAGATCCAGGAACTGGCGCCGGTGCTGAACAGCGCGACGATCGCCGACGCGGTGACGGTCGCCTCGAGCGAGCCGCACACGCCGGTCCATGCCATCGTCAAGCGGCACGACGGGGCGACGTACGTGCTGGCCGTCTCGATGTATAGCCGCAAGACCGAGGCCGCGTTCAAGGCCACGGGCCTGCCGGCTGCGGCCAAGGCCGAGGTGATCGGCGAGGACCGTACGATCGACGTGACCGACGGCGGCTTCAAGGACGCCTTCGAGGGTCACGAGGTGCATCTGTACCGGATCAAGTAAGTAGAAGGTACGGTGACTGACGGACAGGGCGACCCGGGCCGCGCGAGGCGCCGGGCGAAAGTTCCCGGCTACGCCTCAATGGTGCGGCCGGGTCGCCCTGAGGTATAAAAGGGAGGCGGTCATGAATCGGGTGCTGGCGTTCGGGCTTCTCGTAGCGGTGGTGCTGCCGGCTTCGGGTCCGGTAGCGGGACAGGAGGCGGCGCCGGCGACCCCGACGACCAGGACGATGACCTTCGAGGGCGAGGAGGCTCTCGCCGGCTGGAAAGTTACTGGCGACGTGACGGTCGAGGCCGGCAAGGGTCGCGACGGCCAGGGGGCCGCGACGAAGATCGGTCCGGGCTCAACGGCCGTGCTGAAGCTGCGCGACGCGGACGCCTCGGGCAAGGTGGAGCTTTGGGTTTACGACGACCTGACGGCGCCGGAGAAAGTCAACGTCACGCGCGCCGGCCCGCGCTGGGGCCTGATGCAGAACGACGGACGCGTGCTGGCCATCGGCATACTCTATGCCTCCTATATCACCGGCACCGAAGGCTACACGGCCACGGCCAGCGACGGCAGCCGCTGGTTCGATGAATTGGCGTGGCTGGGCGTGAAGCGGGCCCCGGCGGCATGGCACAAGTGGACCTTCGACTTCGATGCCGAGAAGGGCCTGCGCATCCTGGTGGACGACCGCGACCTGAATGCGGCCAAGCGATTCGATGCGGCCAAGAGCGGGCTCAAGGG
>JAFGPY010000022.1 GCA_016935955.1 Planctomycetota bacterium | reverse complement strand
GTCCTCGTCGATGGGCGGCTGGCGGACGATCGAGTCGAAGTAGAACCCGCCGCGCGGCATGCGGGCGCACGGCTCCAGGCTCTTGTCGCCCTCGGGATACTGCAGGATGTCGCCGTTGGGCTCCGGATCGGTGTTGAACTTACCCGGCACCAGGACCGGCGTGCCGTCAAACAGTCGCCAGGGCTTCCAGTCCTCGTTGGCGAAGCCCATGAAGTTCATGCGGCCGCCGAGGCTGACGACGTCGACGCCCAGGGCCTCCCGCAACGGCGCGTCGATCTCGCCGAGCATCTGGAACGGTTCACTGACGCGCACCGGATCGTCGGAGCCGCACAGGCCCAGGGCCACCTTGAGCTTGTGCACGCTCGATGCGGCCATGCCCGAGGTCGGCCCGCCGCCCAGGTCCAGCGGCACGCGGTCGCTCTCGGCATGGTTCAGTGCGGCCAGGACTCGTTCGCGTGAGTTCATCGCTTGCCTCCCAGTGCCTCGGCTCCAGAGACACACTGTAGGCTACCGCCCCCGACGGGTCAAGTGACCCCGGTCACGGGTCGAGTGGTGCTGGCAGCAGTGTCACCATAGAAAACAACAGGGACAGGTCCGGTTGGGCCTGCCCCGTGGGAATCGTTGCGTTGCCGGGCAGGTCGTCACCCACTCGTGACGCCGCTGCTTACCAGTTCTCGGCCAGCAGCTCGAAGTGGGCTTGCGGGTGGGCGCAGGCCGGGCAGAGGTCGGGGGCCTCGGCGCCTTCGTGAACGTAGCCGCAGTTGATGCATCGCCAGACCACCGGCTTGTCCTTCTTGAAGACGGTCTCGTTCTTGACGTTCGCCAGCAGGCCGAGGTAGCGCTTCTCGTGCTGTTTCTCGGCCACGGCAATGGCCTCGAACGTCTTGGCGATCTCGTCGAAGCCTTCCTCGCGGGCGATCTTGGCGAACGAGGGATACATCTGGCTCCACTCGTGGTGCTCGCCCGCGGCCGCCGCCTCGAGGTTCTCGGCCGTCGAGCCGATGACGCCCGCGGGAAACGCCGCGGCAATCTCCACGTCGCCGCCGCGCATGAACTTGAACAGCCGCTTGGCGTGCTCTTTCTCCTGGTTGGCCGTCTCGTCGAAGATGTTGGCGATCTGCACGAAGCCGACCTTGCGGGCCTGGCTCGATGCGTACGAGTAGCGGTTGCGGGCCTGCGACTCGCCGGCGAACGCCGTCAGAAGATTCTTCTCGGTCTTCGATCCCTTGATGTTCATGATGCTCCTGCCTTTCCGTTTCAGTCTGACGCTTCAAGACCATCCGATTCCGGATATCCGATCAAACTTGTACCCGCCTGTGACCGCCGCGACGAGGAAGTCGTACTATCGCTTGAAGTGCGTCTCGTGTCAACCCTTGCCGCTTGCACGAAACGGGCGTCACCGGTAGCATCTACCATCTGTAACGTTGTCGCTCGGAGTTTGCCGTTGTAGGGGTCGCTCGCGAGCGACCCGCATCAGGGCGGCTCGCGAGCCGCCCCTACACCCCGGCCGAGGGCGGCCGGGCTACACTCGAGAATGTGGAGGAAGTCTGCGATGTCCGGACCGTTTCTCAGTCACGCGTTTCTCGGGGCGGTCGCCGACCGCGCCCGCGGCGGCAAGGAGCCTTGGGCCGGGGCCTGGCAGCAGCTGGTGGCGGCGGCCGACAAGGCCATGGACCAGTCGCCGGTGAGCCTCCGCGACAATGGCGGCAGCCCGTGGTTCCGGCAGGACGGAGCCTACGTGGCCGGCCGCGACGGCGTCCGCGATACCAGTGCCAACCATGAGAGCAGCCGCCTGGCCTCGCTGGCCGGCGGCACGGCGCTGGACCTGGCGCTGGCCTGGCGACTGACCGGCCAGGCGAGCTACGCCGACAAGGCCCTGGAGTTGATCCACGTCTGGTGCATCAACCAGAACACGCGGATGTTCGCCAGCGGCTTCATCGTCGACGCCTGGACGCCCGGCGGCATCTACGGCGGCGACATCGTCATGTTCGCCTCGCTGCACAACCTGTTCCTGGCCATCTACCTGCTCGAAGACTACCCGGGCTGGAACCTGCGGTCGCATGCGGCCGTCAAGCAGTGGGTCCGCGACATGGTGGCCCCGCAGCGGAAGCTGATGTTCTTCGAGGGCCGCGAGATGTACAACAACTGGGAGGACGCGCGGTTGCTGTACCTGGCCAAGGGGGCCCTGGCCGCAGGCGACCTCGACCTGTTGTGTTACGTTTTCGACCGCTGGCGGATCATCGTGCCGATCAAGATGACCGACGAGGGCCAGTTGCCGCGCGAGACGATGCGGACGCGGTCGATGCACTACACGCTGTTCGCCCTGGACTCGACGACCGAAGTGGCCGAGATCGCCCGGCAGCACGGCGTGGACCTGTACGACTACGAAGCCGGCGGCCGCTGCCTGAAGAAGGCCATCGACTATGCGACCGGGTACCTGCTGAACATGGAGACGTGGCCGTTCGAGATGCTCGAACCCCTGAGCGTCGATACGGCCAGCCTGCGGCACTTGTGCCTGTTCGAGATGGCCTACGACCACTGGGGCGACAAGCGCTACCTGGACGTGATCAAGGCCTACGGCGGCCGCCCGGTGACGCAGATGCACGCGACGCTGCTGTACGGGAAATAGGCTCTGATAGGGGGTGCCACGCGTCTACTTGTAGACGCGTGCTCACGGCAATTGGCCGGTCGGCACGCTTCTGCAAGCAGAAGCGTGGCACCCCCCTGGCATTCTTCGTGCGAAATCCTACATGGCACCCCCTGGTCGTTTTCGAGGAGACTGACCGATGACCGAGAACGTAAGCAAGGTTCAGGTGGCGGTGATGCAGGCGTCGCCGGTGATGTACGACCGTGAGGCGACCATCGAGAAGGCCTGCCGGCTGATCGCCGAGGCGGCGGCAGGCGGAGCGCAGTTGATCGCATTTCCGGAGGCCTATGTGGCGGGCTATCCGCGCGGCATGACCTTCGGTACGGCCGTGGGCATCCGCCGGCCGGAGGGTCGCCGCTCGTGGCAGCGGTACTGGGACAACGCCGTGGACGTGCCGGGGCCGGCGACCGAGGCCCTGGGCGCCGCGGCGGCAAAGGCCGGGGCCTACGTGACCATCGGCGTCATGGAACGCGACGCGCGGTTCCGCGGCGGCAGGGTCTACTGCACACTGCTGTACTTCGGGCCCGACGGACGACTGCTCGGCAAGCACCGCAAGCTGCAGCCCGTGGCCGCCGAGAAGCTGCTGTGGGGCCAGGGCGACGGCAGCACGCTGAC
>JAFGPY010000183.1 GCA_016935955.1 Planctomycetota bacterium | reverse complement strand
GCAGCGGCGCACGCAGGGCCTCTACGACGCCGACAAGACGCTGCAACTGCACGCTTCGCAGGAGAACCCGTACCTGGCCCAGTGCTACAACGGCGCGCTGGACGGGATCGGCGGGCACCGTGCCCACGAACTGTTGCACACCGGCTATCGCAGCCGCAAACGCGTCATGGACGAGGGGTTCTCCGTGCTCGATCCATCCGGGACCAAGGCGCTGGAGATCAACGTCTGTGTGGGCACCGGCTGCTATCTGCGCGGCTCGCAGCGACTGTTGCAGCAGTTGGTCAACTACGTCAAGGACCAGGGCCTCGAACGCACCGTGGACGTCCGCGCGACGTTCTGCTTCGAGGCCTGCGACAAGGGCCCGAACGTCAAGGTCGGCGAGGTCGTGATGCACCGCTGCTCGTTCGAGATGGTGCGCGCCGAACTGGACAAGCAGCTCCGTCAGGTGGCCGCGTAAAGGATGCCGAGAGAAGATGACCGCCGAACAGCGTCACAACCAGGTCGTGTTCACCAACAAGGCGCGATGCAAGGACTGCTATCGCTGCATCCGCGTCTGCCCGGTCAACGCGATCGGCCTTCGCGACGGGCAGGCGTACGTGGATGAGGAGCGTTGCCTTTCGTGCGGCACGTGCATTCGCGAGTGCCCACAGGGGGCCAAGAGTTTTCGTCGCGACACGGAGCGGGCCAAGGAGCTGATCGCTTCGGGCCGGACCGTGGCGGTCAGTCTGGCCCCGTCGTTTGCGGCGATCTTCAGCGAGTGGCAGACCCGCCGGCTGGCCTCGGCCCTGCGGAAGCTGGGCTTCGCCCATGTCTCCGAGACGGCGGTCGGCGCCTACGACGTCGCTCAGCAGACGGCTCGGTACGCGCGGGAGCATCGCGACCGGGCCTGCATCGCCACCGCGTGTCCGGTGGTCGTCCACTACGTGGAGCGATATCGGCCGCACCTCGTCAAGAACCTCGTGCCGGTCGTCTCGCCGATGGTCGCGCATGCCCGAAGGCTCAAGCAGACTCTGGGCGACGACGCGGCCGTAGTGTTCATCGGCCCGTGCGTGGCCAAGAAGGCCGAGGCCGAGGACAAGAGCGACGGCCTGGTCGATTGCGCATTGACGTTCACTGAACTGCTGGAGTGGTTCGACGAGCAGGGGATCGACCTGGCCCAGTTGGAGGAGAGCGATTTCGACCTCCAGCCGGCGGGGTGGGCGCGGTCGTTCCCTCTGGTCGGCGGCAGCCTGGAGACCGCTTCGCTCCGCGTTTCGGCGCTGGCGCCGGACGTCGTCAGCGTCGCGGGTGCCAAAGAGGTCGAGGACGTTCTCGACAGCCTGGCCGAGGCCCGCGAGCCGCTGCTGATCGAGGCGCTGTTCTGCGATCAGGGCTGCATCAACGGCCCGGCCATGCCCGCGACGCATCCGGTTCACGAGCGACGTACGCGATTGCTCCGCTACGTTCTCGGCCACACGACGCAGGAGTCCGGCTCGGAGTGCTCGGCGGACCTGGGCACGACCTTTGCGGTTCGCTCACTGCGGCAGGAGCCGGTGACGGACGAGCAGATTCGCCGGGTCTCCGAACGCACGGGCAAGCAGGCGCCGGAGGACCAGTTGAACTGTGGGGCCTGCGGGTACAGCACCTGTCGCGAGCAGGCGGTGGCGGTGGTGCGCAAGATGGCCGAGGCACAGATGTGCGTTCCGTACATGCGCAGGCTGGCCGAGCAGCGGACCGACCGGATCATCGAGACCAGCCCGAACGGCATCGTCATTCTCGACGAGCGGCTGAACATCCTGCACGTCAACGGCTCGTTCAAGAAGCTGTTCATGTGTTCCGAGGCGGTGTACGGCAAGCCCATCTCTTACCTGGTGGACCCCGAGCCGTTTGAAAAGGTCGCCGCGGGCAAGGCGGATCTGACCGAGCTGACGGTCGAGCACCCCAAGTACCATCTCGTCTGCCGTCAGATCGTCTACGCGCTGCGCGACGAGAAACAGTATGTGGGTGTCTTCGTGAACCTGACGACGAGCCTGAAGAATAAGAAGACTCTGGACTCCCTGCGGGCCAGCACGCTTCAGCAGGCGCGTGACCTGCTGACGCATCAGGTGGACATCGCCGGTCGGATCGCGCAGTTCCTCGGCGACAGCACGGCCCAGGGCGAGAAGCTGCTCGACAATCTGGTCCGGCTGGCCCAGGACGAGCCGGGTTCGTCCGATGAGCAGAGACCGTCATGGCTCAAAGATACGTACACATCGACGTAGACGTCCGACAGAGTCCGAAGCATCCGAACGGCCCCTGCGGCGACGTCGTGGCCCAGCAGCGTACCGAGCAGGCCACGGACGTGATCGTCTGCGACGGCATCGGCTCGGGGATGCGGGCGTACATCGCAGCGACGCTGCACGTCTCGCGTTTGCAGTCGCTGCTGCGAGAGGGGTTCTCGTTGCGGCGGGCGTTTTCGAGTCTGGTCGCCACGCTCGAGACGTGGCGCGACCCTTCGCAGCCGTATGCCGCGGTCTCCGTGGCCCGGATCCTGAACGACGGCGAAGCCACTATTCTGACATACGACGCCCCGGCGCCGGTTCTCGTCGGGCGCAACAGTGCGATGGCCTTGCCGAGTCGGCCGCTGGTGATGGGCCATTCGGTCGCCCGGCAGTCGAACTGTTTCCTTGGCCCCGGCGAGGGCCTGCTGCTGCTGACCGACGGGATCACGCAGGCGGGGATCGGCAGGGGGCCGACCGAAGGCTGGACCAGCGAGGGCGTCGCCGAATACGTCAGCCGGCGTCTGTCGCGGGCGTCGGGCCTGCGGCACGTGGCCGAGGCCGTTCACGACGAGGCGCTGCGCCTCGATGGGAACGTCTTTCGCGACGATATGACGGCGGTTCTGGCGCGCTGCCGCGACGGCCAGACGCTGAACCTTTTCACCGGGCCGCCGGCCGATCGGAGGGCTGACGAGGCGGTGGTACGTCGGTTCCTGGCGATGGACGGGGCCAAGGTGGTCTGCGGGGCCACGACGGCGGCCATCGTCGCCAAGGCCCTCGGCCGCAAGCTGACGGTCGAGCGGTCGCCCGTCAGTCTGATCGCGCCGCCGAAATACGAACTGGCCGGCATCGACCTGGTTACCGAGGGCGCGGTGACGCTGAACCAGCTCTGCAATATCCTCGATGTGGCGATCGAGGAGTTCGAGGAGGTCAACCCGGTGACGGAACTGGCCGAGATGCTGCATCGGGCCGATCGCGTGCACGTGATCGTCGGTCGCGGCGCCAATCCGGCCAACGACTCGCTCGGCTTCAAGCAACAGGGGATTCTGCGTCGGGAGTGTGTGGTTCCGCTGTTGGTCGATAAGCTGCGCAATCGGGGTAAGCTGGTTGTGGATAGTCATGTGTAGCAGGCACTACGCCGCCGAATGATCGAGCCGCAGGCTATGATGGGTGTGTAATTTACTGCATGGACGATAGCTGTTTGCTTGGTTGCGAGCGTCTTATGTCTCTTGGAAATGCCCCGCCAGTTGACGATATTATACGTAGCTTACCTTGCTAAAGCCGGCGGCGCATCCCGGTTTGGGTGGGAAACGCATGTGTGGCACCTTGACGAAGCACGTTGCCGAGGGTGCGTTGCCGGCTGTTTTGAATCATCGGAGGCGGACGTGGGCACAGAGACGGACAGTGCATCCCGTGCGGTGGGACCGGGACAGGGGACCGAACCCAAGCCGATCCTGCTCGTGGAGAGTGTCTTCCAATCGGCAGTGCTGATGAGCCGCATCTTCCGCGAGTTGAATCTGCTCGACCAACTGGCGATTTCGATGGATTGTGAAACGGCCCTGGTGCGGCTGCGCCAAGCGGACATCGCCAAACCCCGTCTGATTCTACTCGATTCGCGGATGCCGCGAATGAGCGCCGCGAGCTTCCTGGAGGTTGTCAAGAGCGATCCGAGGCTTCAGATGATCCCCATTGTGGTCCTCTCCGATGCAAACGGGGCCGAGGGCGTCAGTCGGTACTATGAGCTCGGGGCGGCCGGATACATGGTCCACGATGGGGAGTACACCGACGCCTTCGACAAGATGCGGGCCCTGTGCGACTACTGGATGCTGAGCCGCTCGCCGATCGTGCACTGATCCTCTCGGCGCTTCCCGGTGGCCCGCGAGACCGCCATCGCCGTTTGTCCCCGCCTCGATATCCCCAAGTGCCCGTCTGTCACGAGATCGGTCTGCACGCTATGCGCAAGACGAAGGCGAGAGCCGACGACAAAGTGCTTCGTCGACTCCCGCCGTGTGTAGATCGTGATTTCATCAACTGTTGAACTGATCGAGGTCTGCGTCGTCATCCAGAGGGATGGTGCGGCTTGGGGCCGGTCGAGCCGACAGATGTTGTTGACGTGTGTGTTTGTCAGCGCCGGCGATCTGGTGCCATGAGGCGTCCGATCGGGTCAGACCACGGCCGGTGCGTCGCGCATCGCCCGCGGCCGTGTGCCGGTCGCTCCCGCCGTCCGAACCCTTGGCGACGTCGCCGACCAGACGGACGAGCTGATCGACGATCTCGTTGAGACCTTCCGCCTGCGCGCTGAGTTCTTCCGATGCGCTGGCCGATTCCTCGGCGTTGGCGGCGTTCTGCTGTGTCACCTTGTCCATCTGCGAGACCGCCGTATTGACCTGGTCGATGCCCTGGGCCTGCTCCTGGCTGGCGGCGGCGATCTCACTGACCAGATTGGTGGTCTTGCCGATGCTCTGAACGATTTCGTTGAGCACGGTGCCGACCTCTTCGGCGATATCCACGCCGGTCTTGGCATTCTTGACCGACTCCTCGATCATGCCGGAGGTATTCTTGGCGGCCTCGGCCGATCGCATCGCCAGATTGCGCACCTCTTCGGCGACCACGGCAAACCCCTTGCCCGCCTCGCCGGCCCGCGCCGCTTCGACGGCGGCGTTCAGGGCCAGCAGATTGGTCTGGAAAGCGATGTCGTCAATGACCTTGATGATCTTGGCGGTCTCGTCCGAACTCCTTTGGATGTCCTGAATGGCGCTGTTCATGCGGGCCATCGACGCGGCGCCGGTGTCGGCGGCCTTGCGCGTCTGGGTCGAGAGGACGTTGGCCTGCTGAGCATTGTTGGCGTTTTGCTTGGTCATCGAGGCCATCTCTTCGAGGCTGGACGAGGTTTCCTGAAGGCTGGCGGCCTGCTCGGTGGCGCCTTCGGCCAGCGACTGCGACGCCGAGGAAATCTGGTTCGACGCGCTGACGACCTGCTCGGAGCCCTCGAAGAGCTGCTGCATGATGTGGGTCAGCGTCGCGACCAGTTGACGGATTCGCCAGACGGCCATGCCGAGCGCGAACACGAAGATGGCCCCGGCGGCAATCAGGCTCAGCAGGTTGGCGCGACCCATGCTGGTGTTCAGCGCGGTCGCCTCGGCCTGGGCCGTCTCGCCCTGGGCCGCCATGGCGGTCATCTGGGCGGCGATTCGTTCTTCCATCTGCCCGCTCATCGTGTCGATGGTCCCGCGCATCTGGGCGAAGGCCTTCAAGCTGTTCTCGGCCTCGCTCTGCCGCGCCAGGATGCGGTCGATGTTCTGCTCGGTGATCGACGCAATCTGTCGGGATTGCTCGTCCCACTTGCCAAAGGTATCAAGGAACTCGCGGTATTCGGCCTGCATGGCCTCGTTGAAGACCTCCGATGCCTTCTGGGTGCGCGTCGTGACCTGGCCCAGTTCCGTGGTGAAGGTGCTCACCAGGGCCTCGAAACGGGCCCGGTCGGCCTCCTGCGAGAACTCAAGCATCGCCACCAGTCCCTGATAGGCGTCGCGGTCGGCGTTGAGCAGCAGTTCGACGGCCTCGTAGAGCGACAGCAGCCGCGTCTTGTCTTCGGCTTCGCGGAGTGATTCGATCTCTTCTTCGATCAGACCGACCACGTCGTCCAGTTGCTGACGCATCACGCCGAACGTCTGGAGGCTCTCCTGATGGAGCGCCTCGCGGCGCGACAGTTCGCGTACCAGCGTCAGCGACGTCTGCACGACCGCGTCCGTCGATTGCTTCCATCGACCGTACAGCTGGCCGAAAGTGGTGTAGGTCTGCCGGCCGGCGTCGTCGAACTCGGCCGAGGCCGCCTCCACCCGCTGGGCCACCTGGTCCAGTTCGGTCGCGTGGGTGGCGATCAGTTCCGTGACGCGCGCTTCGTCCTGTGTGCCGAGCACCTGCATCTCCGCCATGTAGCCCTGGTAGGCGTCGCGGTCGGCATTCAGCAGGTACTCGATGCTGTTGCTCAGCTCGTTCATGCGCGGCACTTCATCGGCAATGATGGGCAGCAGGTTCTGCTCGACCGTCGTATTGACCACGCCGGCGACGTGCCGCAGCATGAATCCGTTGCCGGCCGCGATGACGGCCAGTCCCGCCAGCGGGATCGACACCAGTGTCAGAATTCTTCCCTTGAGTTTCATCGTGTTTCTCCTGATTGAGATATCGCATCAGATCGTTTTCGTCAGACCCGTACGACGCCTGTCACCGCCGGGTCGGTATTCCTCCCTGATCTGTCATGCGGCAAGCGAGCGAGCCGCCGCGGGGGCTGTCCTCCCGGCATGCCCGTCAATGGCACCTCCTCCTCGTTGTGGACGCCGAATGCGTCGAACGGGGTCCCATCGGGAAACCGTCAGAATTTGAAGTTGACCTCCGCCAGGAGGACGTCGTAATCGGTGGTCTCGGCGCGTTCGCGTTTTCCAATCATGTAGTTGGCGCCGAGCGTGCAGTTCTTGCCCAGTTGGTACGCGATGGCGAGTTTGTGCCCCCGGACGCCCGTCCCGCCGCCGGCGAACGTCGAGTCGCTCAGTGCGGCTACAGCACAATCCGCTTCGAGGTCGCGGTAGTTGTAGCTGAAGGCCCAACTGCCCGGGGCCTTGCACTTGCCCACGCCGGCTCCGACCAGATAGCCCGTGTCGTCGCCGGAGTCGGCGTCGTTATTCACGAGCAGGTCGCCAAAGACCTTGCAGGGCTGGCCGGCGATCTTGAACGCCACTTCACCGAACCCTCGGAGAAGGTTGAAGTCGTTCTCGTACAGGCCCCCGACGCTGCGGTTGCCGCGGAAGTTCGTGGTGCTTGATCCCAGGGCGAGCTGGCCCTCGATGTTGCCGTAGTCGAAGTAGCCGGCGCCGGCGGTGACGCTCACGCCCTCGGCGCGCGGGACCTTGCAGGTCACGCCGCCCTGGATTCCCCAGAGGCTGGTGTCGACGTCCGTACCTCGCTCGTGGACGTAGTAGCCGCCGAGCGTGCTGAACAACGTCACATCCTCAGCGAGCGTCCGGCGATACGTGGCCGCGATCCCCTCCGGATTGACGTCGCCGTCGAACAGCAGGTCGCTGTTGCCCGGGTTAGAGTAGAGGTTCCTGATCTTCCCGGCGAAGACGTTGAGCCCCTCGATGCTCCCGGGGTGGTAGTTGATGAAGGCCAGATCGAGCCACAGGTCCTTGCTCGAGAACGATTCCGTCAGATCCTGGTTGGTGTTGGTGGCGCTTTCGTCCGTGCCGCTGGCCAGGCCGATGGTGGCGTCCACCTGATCGTTGACCTTGCTGGAGACCAGCAGCCGGGCGCGGATGCGGTGACGATCGCGATCGGTCGTCTTGGTCTCATCATCGGCTTGCTCGTGCCGGTAGCGGAAATCGCCCGAGATCTTCATGTTGCGGAGCCAGGCGGGCAGGCTCTCCAGAAGGGTCTGTGCCTCGCTCTTCGGCGCGACCGATTCGGCGCCGCCGGTGGTGGGCGCCGCCTGCTCGGCGGCCGTGACGAACCCGGCCCCGACGAGGAGCAGGGCGATGGCCCATCGCTGATATGCCTTTCTCATGGTATCAACTCCTTACAGATTCAACTGTGATGCATGGCTATTCTTGTGGTGTCTCGTCCTGTGACCGGCAGGTCAGATCGAGGTTGTCTGTGGCCAGGACCCTATCGATGTCGAGCAGAATCTTGACCGAGCCGGCGACCTTGCCCATCCCGAGGATGAAACTCGTGTCGACCGAGGAACCGAACTGCGGGGCGTCCTCGATGTCCCCGGCGGCGATGTCGAGGACCTCCTGGACGCGATCGACGATGATGCCTGTGCTGGTCGTCCGGCCCGCGCCGCGGATTTCCACGACTATAATGCAGGTTTCCTCGGTGACATCGGTGGTCTCCATGCCGAACTTGGCGCGCAGATCGACGACGGGAATGACCTGGCCGCGCAGATTGATCACGCCGCGCACGTAGTGGGGCGTCTGCGGCACGGCGGTGACGTCGACATACCCGATGATCTCACGGACCTTGAGGATCTCCAGGCCATACTCTTCCTGAGCCAGCGCGAAGGTCAGGTACTTGCCTTCTTTGCCCGACGTCGTGACGCCGGATTGCGTGGGGGCAAG
>JAFGPY010000182.1 GCA_016935955.1 Planctomycetota bacterium | reverse complement strand
ATGACCGAGAGCCGCGTCTGGGAAGTCGACAACGCGATTCGTCTGTACCGTGAGACCTTCGGCGACTATCCCCCGAGCGGCAAACCCGCGGGAGTCGACTGGAGCAGTTATCCCGACGGTGTCTTCGAAATGAAGGACCACCTGAAGACATACTCGGACTACCAGTACTTCGACTTGAATTACGAAGGCGGAACGAATCAGGCCGGCAAGGCCGCCGGGGTTGCCTACCTGGTCTACTTCCTGTTCGGTCCGAACCGCACCGGGTGGAGCCCGAGCACGCACGCGGTGATGACCGCCTGGGCGGCTCCCGTCGGCCTCGACAAGTACCTGTCGAAAGACGTCTGTCCGAGCGACATCGAGAGCACAGGCTATGGCTACAACTTCGGCACGCGCCCCTTCTTCGTGTTCGAGGACGCCTTCGGCCTGAGCGGAAGAGGCCCGGCGCCCTACAGCGGCGCCATTCTGTATCTGCGAGCGAATCCCCGCGTCAGGCACAGGGCCGACGACGAGAAAAACGAGGTGACGGTCTGCCCCCACGATCGCAGCCCCAACTACCGCTGGTACCAGGACGATACCGCCGGACAATACAGTTGGGACTGTAACGGAGAGTGGGGTTCAGGTCCCCAGACCGGCGATCACAAGCCCACGGAAAATCTCGCGAGGATGCTGAGGCAGAATCCGAAGGAATTTGCCCTGATCAGCGCCGGGGCGGACACGTATTTTGGGTACCGTGCCATAGGAACGCATAGTCGGAATCAGGAACGTGCCGGCGCCGATTGGGACGACGGATCGACCGACGACATCACCAACTTCGATCATGACTGACCGCTCTCAATGGCGTGCGGCGAGGTCGGCTTGGTTGCGATTCTCCTTTGGGAGCGACTTTGACAAGACTTCGTATAGTGTTGGTTGCCACGGCGATCCTTTTCTGCACGGCGACGGCGTCTCTTGGCGATGCGGCCACGGAGGCCCGGGCCCACAGGGACGCCCTCTCCTTGGCGTTCCAGGATCTCTACGACCGTCTGGGTCGCATGCAGTTGACCCCCGATGTGCGAGTTGAGGACTTCCTGGCCACGGGGCCCGACGTGCGGGCGTCAGCCTGCGACGCGGTGCGACAAGCGGCGCGGGTCTCGCCGCCGCAACACTACAGCGACGGCGTCGTCGTCGCCCAGGTGGACCTGCCGATTCAGGATGTCACCACTCGTCTCAGTGACGTCTGCGGCGACGTTTATCGCGGCGACCGGTTCAAAGCCGAGGATTTCCGGAAGATCCTTCTGTATACCGACCGCCTGGGCCTGTGGGGCATAGGCCAGTCGCGCGGCCAGGCTCCGGTGGGCCTTGTGGCCGCGGGGCCGGTAGGGTGGGAAGAGGCCGGCGTCTTCGGGCGGCTGCGAGCCCGGCATCAGGCTGCGGCCAGCGCCTATCGCCTGCTCCTGCAACGCATTCGAACCCTCAGCCTGTCGCCGTCGAAGACCGTCGGCGACTTCGTCGACAGCGACTCGCGAATCGCTGCGGACTTGGAAGCCTTCGTTCGTTCGCACCCCATCAGCGGCGAGGCACGGTACCTTCCTGAGCGGCTCTGCGAGGTGACGGCGTCCATCGACATGACGGATCTGGCGTCGGAACTCAAGTCACTGGCCAATGCCTACGGAACGACCGGCGAGTACGCGCCCGAGAGTTTCCACACCCTGACGCCGCAGGCCGGGCAGTCGGTGTTGCAGGCCACGGGGGTGGCTGTGGCGGAAGTGCCGTCCGACGGCGAACCGGCCGCCATGCCTGCCGCCGAAGAGGTCTGGACGGAAGTGGTGTCGGCCGACCCGCCCGAGGGCGTGCGGGACGAGCAGCAGGCCCGCCTGTTGACGCTCAAGGCGGCTGAGGCCGAGGCCCGCAAGCGGTTCCGCGACAAGATCGTCAGCCAGCAAATCATCGAGGGTCTGGCGGTTTCCGACTGGATGCTGAAAGACGTCGGGGCCCGTAACGACGTGGAACTGCTTCTGAAAAACCAACGCGTCGTCCAGATGCGCAAGCTGAAGAACGGTGGCGCGGAGATTACAGCCGAGTTGCCGGTGACCCGCCTGATGGAACTCCTCGACCATTATCGCAGTCGTACGAGACCGGCCGAGAAGTACAGCGAGAGCGAAACGGCCCCCAAGTGACTGACCGCAGCAAGACACGTCCTCGCCAGGCCTACGGGCTGGCGACGGGCGTGCGTGCGCGGCGAAGGGTTGTGGCCGTCAGCATGCACAGCGGTACGCCTGTCGCCCAGAGTGCTGCCCAGGGCGAGGCCGACCAGGACCACGCTACGCACACCCCGTCGACCACGGGCAGCAGAAGCAGCAACGTCAGGATGACGCGGGAGGGCCGCAGCCCGGCAACCGACCGCAGCCCGTGCCGCTTCTCCAGGGCGCTGACGAGGCTGGCCAGGGCCGTGAGCGTCGCTATGGCGATCACGATCGCCCAGCCGACGGTCGCCTGCGACGAATCCCAGAACCGCCAGCTTCCCGTCACGGTCGCCCAGCCGATGAGGATGTTGCCCACCCGGCAGGCCGCCATGAACGGGACGGCTGTGACGGTGTGCCGCTTGGCCCGCGAGTCGTAGAGGCACACGGCGGCAAAGGTGAAAGCCACCATGGTCACGGGCGCCCCGCGGACGAGGGACGTTCCGATGGCAACCAGTCCGAGGAGGAAGACCACGGTGACAACAGCCGCGGTGATCGAAAGCTCGCCTCGGACCAGCGGGCGATCGGCGCCTGCGGCCGCATCCTCGCGGCGGTCCAGCAGGTCGTTCAGTCCCATGCCGAACAGGTAGAGCCCCGGCGAGATGAGAAGCAGCGGCAGGAGGTCGGCTTGTGCAAATGCCGCCGGGCTTCCGGCCGCAACAGCTGCCCCGGCCAGGACGTCGGCCAGGGCCGTCCAGACCAGGGGGAAGCGCACGAACCGCAGAATCGTGACCAGGCGTTGCATAGCGGCAAGTATAATTCGCCCGGTCGGTTCCGGGAAGTGTGAACCTTTCCGTCCTGACGCCGCATGACGACAAAAGCGCTGGCAACGGTGGGGTCTGCGGCGTAGAATCATGCACTCTCTTGACGGGGAGCCTTCGAGGACGATGCGGATGATTGTGACGATTGACGGCCCGGCCGGCAGCGGCAAATCGACGGTAGCGCGGCTCTTGGCCGCGCGGCTTGGCGTGACCCACCTGGACACCGGCGCCATGTACCGCGCCGTGACCGTGGCGGGCCTGCGTCGCGGCCTTGACCTGGCGGACGAGCGGGCCTTGGCCCGGCTGGCCGAGAGCGTGAACATCGAGTTGCTTCCGGGCGACGACGGGCTGCGTGTGTTGCTGGACGGCGAAGACGTCACGGCCGCCATCCGCGAGAACGAAGTCAGTCGCCAGACGCGGCATGCGGCTTCCAACGAAGGGGTCCGCGCCGTGCTGGTCAAGGCCCAGCAGCGCATCGGCCGGCAGTGGGGCAACCTCGTCACCGAGGGACGCGACCAGGGCACGGTCGTCTTCCCGCAGGCCGAAGCGAAGTTCTACCTCGATGCTTCGGCTGAGGAGCGGGCTCGGCGGCGGCACAAGGAACTGCTGCAGCGCGGCAAGGGCGTCGATGTGGCTGCCATCCTCGACGAGTTGAAGCAACGCGACGAGAGCGACCGCACCCGCAAGGTCGGTCCGTTGCGGGTGGCCGACGACGCCATTGTTGTCGACACGACCAGAATGACCATCGACGAGGTGGTCGACGAACTGTTGAGCCATGTCCGCCGGGCGGAGGGCGCCTGATCGATGCTGCAGTGGCTCTGGTACGGACTTCTCCGGTTCATGTCTCAAGGCCTGTACATCGGCCTGATGCAGGGGCGGGCCTATCACCGTGAGCGCGTGCCGCCGAGCGGCGGATTGTTGGTGGTCTCGAACCACCAGAGCTACCTGGACCCGATCCTGGTCGCGCTGCCGATTCCGCGGCCGTTCAACCCGATGGCCCGGGCCTCGCTGTTTCGCAATCCGCTGTTCTCGTGGCTGATCCGGTCGCTGTACGCCTTTCCCGTGCGCCGCGGCAGCGCCGACCTGACGGCCATCAAGGAAGCGATTCGGCGGCTGCGGCGGGGCGAGATCGTGCTGGTGTTTCCCGAAGGAACGCGGACGCGCGACGGGTCGATCGGGCGGCTTCAGGCCGGGCTGGTGCTGATCGCGCAGCGGGCCAAGGTGCCGATCATGCCCGCGGTGGTCGACGGGGCCTACGAGTGCTGGCCGCGACAACGGACTCTGCCGACGTGGCATCCGCTGAAGGTCGGCTACGGTGAGATTACGGCCGCCGACGTGGTCCAGGAGAGCGATCCCGAGCAACTGGTTGCCGACCTGCGGCAGCAGATGGTTGAGCTTCAGGCGGAACTGAGAGGCCAAGGAGCGTGACGATGGAACGAGTGATCCGGGCCGGAGAGCGAACCATCGAACTGGCCGAGAACAGCGGCTTCTGCTTCGGCGTGCGGCGGGCCATTCGCATGGCCGAGGAGACGCTTGGTCGTGGCGGACGGGTCTACAGCCTCGGGCCGGTGATTCATAATCCGCAGGAGATCGTTCGCCTGGAGGGCATGGGGTTGCGGGTCATCAAGCAACTCGAAGAGGTCGAGGAGCCGGGCATTCTGATCATCCGGAGCCACGGCGTGAGTCCGGCCACGGCTGCTGCGGCCGAGGCCAAGGGGCTCGAACTGGTGGACGCTACGTGTCCGCTGGTCAAGCGAGCCCAGAGCTTGGCCCGCAAGCTGCACGAGGAAGACTACCGGGTGATCATTGTCGGCGATGCCCAGCACCCGGAGGTCGAGGCCATTCTGGGTTATGCCCCGGGTGCGGCCGTCATCGACGGGCCGGATTGCCTGGACGACCTCGTGATGGAGCAGCGTTTGGGCATTGTCAGCCAGACGACGCAATCGCCCCGGCTGTTTCGCGAGACGACGGCCGAAGCCGCGCGGCGGTTTCACGGTCACGAACTGCGTGTCTTCCACACCATCTGCAACGCGACCGTGGACCGGCAGGCGGCGGCCATGGAACTGGCCAAACGGGTCGACGTGATGATCGTCCTGGGCGGCCATAACAGTGCTAATACGCGAGAGTTAGCTCGCCTGTGCGTTAGCACGGGGGTGCCCACCCATCACCTGGAAACCGCCGAGGAACTGACGGTCGAAATGCTCTCCGGCCGCCTTCGCGTGGGCGTGACGGCCGGAGCGAGCACGCCCGCCTGGCTGGTGGACCAGTTCATCGAAACGGTAAAAGGGCTCGACGCCTGAAGCCGGACCTGCTACAATAACCCTTCTTTTGTGCGGGCTTAAGCGAACCAGCGGGGTGCGCTTGTCCACGTTCGGGTCATCCCCCAGGGGCGGATGGCCTCGAGTGCTCTGCAGGGGCAGGGCGGCGAACGGTCTCGGGGTATCCGAGGACAACGAGAGAGGTTCTTTTCACTATGGTACGTCCAAGTATTCTGCGTCAGTACGGTGTCCGCGACAGCGACATCGAGAGCGAAGTCCAGCAGTTGTTGTCTCAGAACGACGGTAAGGGCGCCTTGCCGGAAGTCTACGAGGCCTCGATCAAGAACTACGAGGTCGGCAGCATCCT
>JAFGPY010000181.1 GCA_016935955.1 Planctomycetota bacterium | reverse complement strand
CGATGGGGCACACCGCGAAAGCTGCTGTAGACCTCAAAAAGCGTCTGCGGTTGCTTGCGAACCATGGCAATCCCCCGGCGGCCCGGCCTGATCGGCCCACGCCATTCTGGCCTGTCCTGCACTCCGGCGCAGTCGGATATGATATCCCGCGAGGGCCCGAGGGTCAAATGAATTACGGCTCACGGGGCCCTTTGGGGCCGTCCGGGCCGCCCGGGAGGGCTCAGCGGACCAGGATATCGGCCCGCACGACCGTTCCGGCCTCGCAGCGGCCCTCGACGGTCGGCCAGTCGATCGGCCGGCTGAGCAGTTCGGGCCCTTTCTCCGTGGCCAGGACGGTGTCCTCGCTCTTGGTGCCGGTGATGCTCGGGTTCCAGGCGAAGGGCTGATTGACCTGCACCCGGCGCCGCTCGCCCGGGGTGGCGATGAACTCGCGGCCGAGGTAGCCCGTCGGCCCGCCTTGGTGATGCAGTTGCCACTGATCGGCGAATCCCTCGGCCGCATAGGCCTCGATGCCCTTGGCCAGCACGTCGCCGATGGCGGTCCCTGGCCGCGAGGCCAGGATCAGCGCCGCGTCGATGTTGCAGACGGCTTGGTGCTTGCGTCGCAGGGCCTTGCTCAATGAGCCGAAATTGACCAGCCGCGAGGCGGCCACGACCAGGCCGTGCCGCTCGCCGCAGGTGACGACCATGGCCTGGCGGCGAATTTTCGTCGGCGTGCTGATCGGGTGACGGAACCGTTCGATACGCCGGTCGGCGGCCACGAGACGGACGAACGGCCGTATGCCGCGGGCCAGCGAAAGTTCGGCCAGCAACCCGTCGACCTGCCACTCGGTCTCGCCGGGCTCGATCTCGGCACAGACGGTCTCGAGGATTTCCGAGACGTCGCGACCAAGCTTTCTGTAACGGGCGATTTCGCCTTCGGTCATGCTGTAGCGCAGTTCGGCGAAGTCCGCATCGAGTCGCGGCAGGCCGTACAGGTCCGTATCGGCGGCAGCCTTCTTCCTGCCGCCGGCCAAATCCATGACGGCGGCGCGGCGAGAGGCGTCGTCGTGCCACGGGAACTCGACCAGGCGAAACTCCTCGGCGGCCAGCTCCTCGGCCATCATCCTCGGGGCCTCGATCGCGTTGGCCAGAATGTGCACCGACCGCGGCGTGACGGCCAGCGTCGTGACGCCTTCGCTGGTGGCCATGGCCACGTGGTTGAGGCTTCCCGCGGTAAGCCACGAGAAGTTGGTCCGCGTGGTCAGCAGAACCACGTCGAGCTTTCTGCCGCGCATGTACGCCCGCACCCGGTGCAACTTCTCCTGCCGTTCCTGCCTGATAGACTGAGCCATGTACCGCCCTCCAGAGTGACGATGCCTTGGCCACCTTGTACCGCGCCGCGGCCCGCCAGGCCACCGTTTTTCGGGCCAAGGGGGGGGTCTCGCGTGCCGCCGGACGGCCGCCGGGCCGTCGCGGGCGGAAAATCGTGGCTCCGGGGTGGCTTAAGTATTGATGAAGAGGCTTCGGCACGTTATCTTTGCCCCTGACCTGCGGCCTGTTGACCTGGTAGGGCCCGGGCCATGTCTGGTTACGTCCAGGTGTCCGCCGTTCTACGGCAAGCCACGAGCGCCGCTGTTTGTCGGCACTACCGGGCATCAGGAGAGGAGTCAGAATTGATGGAACGTCCCGCACTTGTCCCAACCAAGGTCTTCTTCACCAAAGGCGTCGGCAAGCATCGCAATAAACTGCAGAGTTTTGAGTTAGCCTTGCGCAAAGCCGGCATCGAGCAGTGCAACCTGGTACGCGTGTCGAGCATCCTGCCGCCGCACTGCAAGATCATCACGCCGAAGAAAGGGATTGACCTTCTGTACCCGGGCCAGATCACGTTCGTGGTGCTGGCCGAGGCCTCGACGAACGAGCCGTCGCGGATGGTCGGCGCGGGCATCGGCCTGGCCCAGCCGGGCGAGGGACGCCAGTACGGTTACATCAGCGAGCATCACGGCTACGGCATGCGCGAGAAGGTGCTGGGCGACTACGTCGAGGACATGGCGGCGACGATGCTGGCCACGACGCTGGGCATCGAGTTCGACCCGGAGAGCGATTACGACAGCCGCAAGGAAGTCTATCGCATGTCCGGCAAGATCGTCCGTTCGCAGGCCTGCGTGCAGACCGCCGAGGGCGACAAGAACGGCCTCTGGACCACCGTCGTCTCGGGGGCGGTGTTCATCCTCTGAGCCGCCGCGAAAGGACCGTTACGGTTCGATGATTACTCGGCATGGTCGCGCCCGTCGCGGCCATGCCCTTCTCAATAATGGAGGCCCCTTGCCATGGTCGAAACGCCCGACAACTTTCTCGGACTTGAGCCGAAGCTCTGCGACCCGAAGACCGCCCGCTACGCCGTCTTGCCCGTGCCCTACGAAGGAACGGTCAGTTACGCCAAGGGAACAGCCGACGGCCCTGCGGCCATTATCGAGGCCTCGCAGCAGGTCGAGTGGTTCGACGACGAGTTGCAGGCCGAGTTCTACCAGGCCGGTGTCGCCACTTGCGACGCGGTCGAGCCGACGGACGATCCGGGCGAGACGATGCGCCGCGTGGCTGCGGCCGCAAAGCCCCTGGTCGACGCGGGCAAGTTCCTGCTGACCCTGGGCGGCGAGCACAGCATCACCGCCCCACTGGTTCGCGAGGTGGCCCGCGTCCATGGACCGCTGAGCGTCCTCCAGATCGACGCCCACGCCGACCTGCGCGACAGCTACGGGGGCACGAAGCATTCGCATGCCGCCGTGATGCGCCGCGTCCGCGAGACGGCCGACGGCATCTGCCAGGTGGGCATCCGCAACTACTCGCAGGAAGAGTTCGACGCCTGCCCTCGCGAGGTGGCCAACTTCATCACGCCGCGCGTGGTGCGAAGCGATCCGAAGTGGATCGACCGGGCCCTGACCCTGCTCGGCGAGAAGGTCTACGTGACCGTGGACATCGACGG
>JAFGPY010000180.1 GCA_016935955.1 Planctomycetota bacterium | reverse complement strand
CGCGTGCACCAGATCATGTGCGACAAGCAGGTCGGCTTCGACGTGGCCATGCAGGTGGTCCGGGCCGGCGGCTGCTTCACGACGCACACGCCCGTGCCCGCGGGCAACGACGTGTTCGACCTCGAGCTGATCGACAAGTACATGGGCCACTACTACCACAAGCTGGGCATCGGGCGCGACGGGTTCCTGGCCCTCGGGCGACAGGACCCCGGCAACCCGCGCGAGACGTTCTGCATGACGGTGCTGGCCCTGAAGCTGTCGACGCACCGCAACGGCGTCAGCAAACTGCACGGCGAGGTGTCGCGCGACATGTGGAAGCGCGTCTGGCCGCAGGTGCCGCCGACGGAAGTGCCGATCACCAGCATCACCAACGGCGTGCACACGCGGAGCTGGATCTCCAACGACCTGGCGACCCTCTACGACCGCTACCTGGGTCCGCGGTGGGTGCTCAGTCCCGCGCGGATGGATATCTGGAACCGCATCGCGAACATTCCCGACACCGAGCTGTGGCGGGCCCACGAGCGTCGGCGGGAGCGCCTGGTGGCCTTCGCCCGGCGGCGGCTGCGCGAGCAGCGCGAGCGTCGCGGGGCCAGCAGCCGCGAGATCGCCTCGGCCGACGAGACGCTGGACCCCGGCGTGCTGACGATCTGCTTCGCGCGGCGGTTCGCCACCTACAAGCGTGCCACGCTGCTGTTCCGCAATCCCGCGCGGCTGGCGGCGCTGCTGAGCGACCCGAAGCGTCCGATGCAGATCATTTTCGCCGGCAAGGCCCACCCGCGTGACGGCGGCGGCAAGGAGCTGATCCGCGAGATCACGCACCAGTGCCGTCGGGCGGAGTTCCGCAACCGCGTCGTGTTCATCGAAGATTACGACATGAACGTGGCCCGCTACCTGCTGCAGGGGTCGGACATCTGGCTGAACACGCCGCTCAGGCCGATGGAAGCCAGCGGCACCAGCGGCATGAAGGCGGCCGCCAATGGGGCGCTGAACCTGAGCATTCCGGACGGCTGGTGGGTCGAGGGCTACCAGAAGATCAACGGCTGGAACATCGGCAGCGGCGAGACCTACGCGACGCGCGACGAGCAGGACGAGGTGGAGAGCAACGCCATCTACGATCTGCTGGAGAAGGAGATCATCCCGACGTTCTACGATCGCGGGGCCGACCACGTGCCGCGCGAGTGGGTGCGTCGGATGAAGTCGGCCGTGCAGACCACGGGGCCGGTCTTCTCCACGAGCCGCATGGTCCAGGAATACGCCGGGCTGTTCTACTTCCCGGCTTACGAGCAGTGCACGCGGCTGGCGGGCGACGAACTGGGCCGGGCCAAGGCGGTGGTCGATTGGCTGAACCGCCTGCGAAGCCAGTGGCACGATGTGCGGATCGAGTCGGTGGAGACCACGGCCGGCGCGGAAGTGGCCGTCGGCGAAAGCCTGACCGTCCGGGCCCGCATCCATCTGGGCGGCATCATGTCGTCGGACGTCCGCGTCGAGGCCGTCTACGGCCCGATGGACAGCAAGGGCAACCTGATCCGCAGCAAGGTGCTGTTCCTGCAACCCGAAGGCGATCCGCAGGACGGACGCCAGGTGTTCTCCGGCACGGTCCAGTTCCGCAGCAGCGGCCAACAGGGATTCATGGTCCGCATCCTGGCCAACCACGAGGACATCCTCTGCCCGTGGGACACGGGGCTGGTGACCTGGGCGCAGTAGGCGCCGCATGGAATCCGACAAATCGTTCCGGGGCGCTCGTCGAGGCGAGCGCCCTGTTCTGTTGCGCCGCAGACGGCGGGCAGTGTCTTGCGGGTCCGCGCCTGCGTCTTTATACTGGCGACGTGGATTCTCGCCGCACCCGCCGTCACAGAACAGGAGCTAATCCGGCATGACTGATCGCACGATTCATATTCGCCCGCGGTACTACCGTCGCATGACCGATCCCGGTGTCGAGATGCTGGAGGCCAACGGCCGCTACGCGCACCTGGACTGGACCGTGCCGCTCGGCGAGCTGGCGCTGGTCTGCATCGACGTCTGGGACCGCGACATCCACGCCGACATGCGGGCCGAGGACGAGCGCGTGACGCGCGAGCGGATCGTGCCGGTCGTCGAGGCGTGCCGCAAGGCGGGCGTGACCGTGGTCCACGCCCCGGCCTGGCCGACGGCCCAGGGGAGCGGCAATTGGCTGAACCTGGTCGGCGACGAGCAGGAGCGCAAGGTCTTTGCCGATTCACCGGATTGGCCGCCCTCGGAGTTTCGCCGCCGCACGGGACCGTGGGCCCGCTACGCCCGGCCGGCCGAGCCGCGCGCCGCCGAGTGCGACCTCATCAACAACCCGCCGGGATTCGACGAACTCGTCCGCCCGGTCGGCGACGAACCGGTCATTGCCACGGGCGAGGAACTGCACCGGCTGTGCGCGGCGCGCGGCTGGGTGCACCTGGTCTACGTGGGCTTTCACATGCCCGGCTGCGTGACGAATCGCACCTACGGGCCGGTGAAGATGATGGCTCGCGGCTACAGTTGCATTCTGCTGCGCGACTGCACCAACGGCATGGAATCGCACGAGACCTTCGCCGACAAGCTCTGCATGCGCGGCGCGATCACGTTCCTGG